>JAFMIU010000047.1 GCA_017853835.1 Pirellulales bacterium
TCCAGATGCCCAGCCGCCAGTTCTCAGCGCGGCACAGGTCGGTGATTTCCCGGGCGGCTTCATGCGGCTCGGCGGTCTGGACCCAGATGCCCGTGAAGCAGGCTGAGATGAGTTCGTGGATTGACATGCTGAGAGAGGGTGTATTCATTATCTGACAGAGTCTTGGGGTGACAGAAAGGTGATCAGTAGTGGACTGATCATTCGTAGAGGGTCCTGTGATGGAATCAGAGAGTGGTGATCCTTTGCTTACGAAACGTGGGATCGAGGAAACACTTGAGGGATTAGAGGAGGATCGCAAGGCTCTCTTGGCCACAGCAGAACGCATGGCTCGGGCATACGGGGCGACGCTTTACGCGTTTGATGTGTTCGCGAATGGTGCCATCGCTCGCTCCCTCGCGCTCGCAAAGGGATTCAGGGAGATGATTGTGCAGCGCAACCTCGTCTGCGCAGGGGCTCTGGTTCGCCTTCAGCTGGACACCGCATTACGGATGACCGCTGGATGGTCCGTAGATAACCCGCATGCCTTCGCCATGTCTGTGGCGCGCGGTGAACGGATTGATCGGATGAAAGACAGGCATGGAAACAGACTCTTGGACAAAAAGCTCGTCGAGAATGTGGCGAAAGACCACCCGTGGGTTCCAAAGGTGTATGAAGTGGCTTCGGATTTCATTCACCTGTCGGATAGGCACTTAGCCCGAGCATTCGGACTGACCGACGATGGAAAAAGATTCAGCATCTGCGTGAGCAGCGATGATCCGCCGGGGCTTGATGACTCGTACGTGGAGGCCATCGTGTACTTCCGCAAAGCCACCCACCTGCTCCTGCACTACCTTGAAGGATGGGTCTACACAAAAGAGAACCCCGATGTCGTCAGCCAGATGAAACAAGACATGGAGGGTCCGATATAGACTCCTTCCCCCGCCCCAGCATCCACGGCTCCGGCCGAATCTTGCCGAGCCAGTCCTGAACCGTGGGAATCCGGCTAAGGTCTTCGAGGACGTGCTGCTCGCCGATGAACCTGACAGGAAGAACCCTGCCGGTCGAGAGCGTGATCGTGGAGCCGAAGAGGGCCTCCAGCAGAAAGATGCCCTCCGAGTGATGGCGTAGTGCCCGGTGCCGAAAATCAGTCATATGGGCCTTGCTGCCGTCGAGCCATTCGTGCAGCCGGAGGTACTCGTCAGGCTCGCCGCCGTACTTCTTGGCGGACGAGACAGCGTGGTGGTAGGGGTGCGCCATTACAGGTCGAACTCCCGGGTGGAATCGCGGGTCTCGGTGTAGTTCTCCTGATGCTGGATCGTGACCTTGGCCGTCTGGGTATCGATCGTGAGCGTGCCTTGGCCGCCGTCGTTGTTCTCGAATCCGGATGGCAGGAACTCGTAGATGCACGTCTCCAGCTGCTCGACAAGCGGCTGCGCAATCGTGGTGCGGTCTACGCGCTCGCCGGCCACGTCCCGGTACTGCACGCCGTCGATGGCCCCCGAGTCTCCGTAGCCCGAGTAGGCGGCCTCTACGGTGGCGACCCGGTGATTTCGCAGGGCCGGGAGGACTTCCGCGCGAAGCTTGGCCTTGGCGCGCTCCAGCCGGGCCTGCTCGCTCTGGTGGTAGTGGGCGAGGAGCTGCCGGACGTTCTCGCTGACTTCTTCATCAGGGGTCTTGGAATCAGCCATAAATAACAAAATCCTGTCGGAGATGGGGTGTGGAAAACGGCCGGTCTCCACGGCGGCGCAGATTTCTTCGCCACCGGGAGACGGCCGGGCCGGTGTGTGTTCAGCTCCCCTGTTGGAGCCGCTCGCCGGACTGGGTTTGCGCGTAGAACTCCGGCAGCAGAGTTTCGCGGCCGGATACCCCGAGGGCACGTTCGAGGTCCCGCGTGACGTCCCTGCAGGAAGAGCCGGTGAAGCCCGTGGTCTTGATGCTGGTCGCGCCTTCCGGGCTGACGGTGATCTCGATGGTCTTGTTGGTGTTGGGCGTGCTCATCAGGCGGCACCTCCCACGCGCACGGTGACCTTGATCGAGCCGTCCTGCAGGGCCGTCTCGGTGACCATGTGGCCCTTCTTCCGGGCTTCGATCTTGGC
This sequence comes from Pirellulales bacterium, assembly GCA_017853835.1. Lineage (GTDB taxonomy): Bacteria > Planctomycetota > Planctomycetia > Pirellulales > UBA1268 > QWPN01. The sequence continues at coordinate 2,076 of JAFMIU010000047.1, forward strand.
CTTCTCGACGGCATACGCCTGCAGGAACAAGTTCAGCCGAGACTGTTCCCCCCAGTGGCCGCCGTAGTTGTCGTACTGGACTTGCCCGGTCTGGAGGTTGGCGACGACGGGGTACTGCCAGCCCGGAAGCTGGACACACAATCCCGTGGCCGTCGCGTTGAACAGTCGGACGGTCTTGTGCTCGGGCGCAGCGATTTGCAGACGAGTGCAGGCCGCCCGTACCGCCTGCTCGTCACGGATCTGAGTTGTGATTTCGACGACGTGGCTCAACGCCAGTTCTCCTGTGTGGTCGTGGTGGATGGATCGGGGTGCTCTCAAATCAAGCCGACGAGAGCACCGAGGCCGACGAGGGTTGCCCAGAGCGGCCACGTGAGATAGGCGACCCAGCGAGCCAGAAGCCAGCCGCCGAAGAACGTGAACTTGGCCAGCCAGAAGACGGCCGACAGAAGGGAAAGCGGAATTGCGAACAGGGTGCTCACGAGAGCCTCCTTGGAGGAATGTGGGGAGTAGGGAATCGGGAATACTGGCCTATCGGCGCGTTCGACGGGCACGAACGTAATGGGCGAGATACAGCGCGCCGGCAATCTCGGTGGCCAGCAGTGCGCAGACGAAGAGCCCAGTTGTCAGGACCATGGGGGACTCCTTGCGGGAGAGAAGTAAGCGGGTCAGTTGCGGCAGGAAAGCTCGGCCAAATCGATGGCCAGCCACCTGTTGTTTGCGAAGTCGAAAAACTCGACTTCACGGAACAGGGCAGTCGGAACGGGCGTGGGTGTGAATCGCCACGTGTCCGGATCACTGCCGAGTTCGAGGCCGGCGACGAGCAGCCCGATGCAGACGCTGGGCTTGGTGCCAGCAATCAGAGGAAGTTGCGGGAAGGCATAAGGTGCGCAGGTCCCCGGCACTGTGATGCGCACCAGACCGCCTTGGGCCTTGGCTGTCTCAATCTGGCCCTGCATGCCGGGAATAGGGACCTTCGTGCAGGTCGGCTCCCAGTGGTCTTGGGTGCTGAACCACGCGACCGGCTTTTCGTGCGGCTCGATCTTGGCGGTCGTGGGCCTGATGCAGCCGGAGTTGATGATCTGTTTGAGTTTCAGACCCGTGGTGTAATGGAACACGTGCTCGGGAGGATCAGGGCTGGGAGGGGGCTTGTCGGTGCTGGAAATGGGGATCAGCGTGACGTGGATTTGCATGTGGGTGGGTTCCGTGTGCGCAGACGGGGAGCGCAGGCGAGGGACAGAAACCAAGCCGCCGGAGAGATCAGCAGCTACGCGAGTGAGAGCGCAGCCTGTTGATGGCGATTTTTGCGCTCACTGAATATGCCCGGAATGTGGCGGCGTTTTAGCCGAGCGGCACAGATCAGGCCGCCCAGTCCTTACAGAGCGTCTCGGCTTGCAGCAGTACGGTCTGAACGGCAGCGTCTTGCAGGTCTGGCGGGTAGCCGAACTTGCGCAGGATTTTCCGCACGGCTACTCGGATTGCCGCGCGTGCTGACTCCCGCATCGTCCAGTCAATGGTGACGCTGCTCCGCACTTTCGTGACCAACTCGGCGGCAATGACGCGGAGTTTTTGATCACCCATGGCCCGCACGGCGCTCTCGTTCGCAGCCAGAGCGTCATAGAACGCCAGTTCTTCTTCCGACAAGTTCATCTCTTCGCCACGCTTGGCGGCCGCGCTCAAGTCTCTTGCAAGTTCGCACAGCCGCGTAATCACATCCTGAGTCGCGATGGCCCGGTTGTGGTAGGCGTTGAGCGTCTTTTTGAGCATCTCGCTGAACTGTCGCCCCTGCACGACGTTACGGGCAGCCCGCGTGGCGATCTGACCCTGCAGCAGTTTCGCCAACAGTTCCGCAGCGACATTCTTCTGCTTGATGCCCCGGACCTCGTTCAGGAACTCATCGGAAAGAATAGAGATATCGGGCTTCTTGATCCCGGCTGCCGTGAAGACGTCGATTACTTCTCCGTCCGCCACGACAGCCCGCGAAACGAGTTGTTGGATCGCGTGGTCGAGGTTTTCAGCCGTTCCCTCCCGGTCGGCTGTCTTGAGCAGTGCGGACTGTACGCACTGGTAGAAGGCGATCTCGTCCCGTAGCGCAATTGCTTCGTCTACAGTCGCGCACAGCGAGAACGCCTTGGACATGTCCGAGACGACCTTGCAGAACCGCTTCTTGCCGTCGTCCTGCTCCAGAATGTGTTCCTGCGCGGCTGGAATGATCTGGAGCCGCTGCGTGCCTGTCGCGGTGTACCACGTGGACCACTCAAAGGCGTGCATCATGCCCCGGGCAACTTCGACCTTTTCGTTCAGGACGGCCACGGCCTCGGCAGTGTCGATGCTGGGCTTCCCCTTGCCGCCGCTCTCCGTGTAGGTGGCGAGCGCCCGCTTCAGTTGGTCGGCCAATCCCAGATAGTCCACGACGAGGCCGCCCGGCTTGTCCCTGAAAACACGGTTGACGCGAGCGATGGCCTGCATGAGTCCATGGCCGCGCATTGGCTTGTCGGCGTACATGGTGTGCATGCACGGGGCGTCGAAGCCCGTCAGCCACATGTCCCGGACGATCACGAGCGAGAACGGATCCTTGGGGTCCTTGAACCGGTTGGCGAGATCGCGGCGCCGCTGCTTGTTTCGGATGTGCGGCTGCCAATCGGGACCGTCCATCGCTGACCCCGTCATGATGATCTTGGCGACGCAGGCTTTTTTGGCCTCGGCCTGCTCGTCGTCATTGGGTGCGCTCGCCCAGTCGGGCCGGAGTTTCAGGATCGCATGCAGCAGGTCCACGCAAATCCGGCGGCTCATACACACGACCATCGCCTTGCCGGACAGGGCCTCTCGCCGCCGCTCGAAATGCTCGACGAGGTCTTTCGCGATGAGGGCAATCCGCTTGGGATCACCGACGAGGGCTTCGAGCGCCGCCCACTTGGACTTGAGCCGCTCGCGGGTCTCTTCCTCCTCCCGCTCGGTCAGCTCCTCGAACTCCTCGTCGATCTTGGGGAGTTCCTTTTCCAAGAGGCCCAGTTTCGCAATCCGGCTCTCGTAATAGATCGGCACCGTGGCGCCGTCCGCGACCGCCTGCTGGATGTCGTAGACGCTGATGTAGTCGCCGAATACCGCCCGCGTGTTGGCGTCGTTCTGCTCGATCGGCGTCCCGGTGAAGCCGATGAAACTGGCATTGGGCAGGGCGTCCCGCATATTTCGGGCCAAGCCGTCGATGAGGTCGTACTGGCTGCGGTGGGCCTCGTCCGCGATCACCACGATATTCCGCCGGTCAGACAGCACGGGCATCTTGTCGCCCTTCTCGTCCGGCATGAACTTCTGGATCGTCGTGAAAACCACACCGCCGCTGGCTACCTGAAGCAATTCCCGCAGTTGTGCTCGGGACTCTGCCTGCTTGGGTTTCTGGTTGAGGATATCGCTACATCGGTCAAACTGACCGAAGAGCTGATCATCGAGATCGTTGCGGTCGGTCATCACGACGACCGTGGGGTTTTCCATCGCCGGTTCGCGGGAGATTCGCCCCGCGTAGAACACCATGGAGAAACTCTTGCCCGACCCTTGGGTGTGCCAGACGACACCTGCTCGCCTGTCTCCAGCCGCGCTGCTCGCCCGGACGGTTTCCTCGACGGCAGCCTTCACGGCATGAAACTGGTGATAGCCCGCGATGACTTTGGCGGTGCGGCCCTTGTCATCCTCGTCATAGGTGATGAAGTCCCGCAGCAGATCGAGCAGCCGGGATTTCTCGAAGACGCCGTGAATGAGCGTCTCCAGTTCGAGGGCTGAGCGGGGCGCGTCAGCTTGGCCGTCGGTCGTTCGCCAGACCTTGAACCACTCCTTGTTGGCCGTCAGCGAGCCGATCCGGGCCTGCAAGCCGTCGGAGATCACCAGCAGCTCGTTGAACCGAAAGAGGGCGGGAATCTCGTCCTTGTAGGTCTGCAGTTGCTTGTAAGCCGACCAGATGTCCGCCTGCTCTTGGGCTGCATTCTTGAGTTCCAGCACCGCGAGGGCCATGCCGTTGACGAACACCACAATGTCCGCGCGGCGAGTATGCGTCCCCTCCTGCACTGTGAACTGGTTGACGACGTGCCAGTCGTTGTTGTCCGGGTTCTCGAAGTCGACCAGCCGAACATGGTCGCCTGCGATGGTGCCGTCACCACGCGGATATTCGACATCCACGCCGGCTGCCAGCATCCGATGGAACAGTCGGTTAATCTGGACGAGGGATGGCCCCTCAACCCGCAGGACCTTCCGGAGGGCATCTTCCCGGGCGGCAGCGGGGATGTTGGGGTTCAGCCGGTCGATAGCGGCCGTGAGCCAACTCTTGAGAATCACGTCGCCATAAGAGTCGCGTTCGGCGCCGGGTTCACCGGGGGCGATGCTCGGCCCGGCCAAGTAGGCGTAGCCGAGTTCCTCGAACCACTCGATGGCGGCTTGTTCGACGGTGTCTTCGGTGACGCTCATGACGTTGTGGCGACTTGCGCCTAAATGAAAAACACGGAGTTTTCAGGGTATTTGTGTGGAATGGGGCGCGGCTCACCCCTCTGCGACAAAATGACTTTTAGGCCCAATGGGGGATGTATCGGCGGTACCTCAGGGATGTCTGGGTCGGGTCGGCAAGCTTGATGACTCCGGCCTCCAGCGTGTCGCGGATAGCTCGGGAAACGGCCTCGGCTTTCTTTTCGGTGAGCTGGAATCGCTCCCGCAGGCTTTGGTTCGTCATCTTCTCATTCATCACGAAACGCAGGCAGCAGTGCTGGTATGTAGCACGGATTCGATCGTCGCGGTCCATTTCCTCAAAGTCCTTGTGGCGAAACAACACCACCGAAGTCCTTCCCTGACCGACGCGAAAGTCAGGAGCCGGCAATTGATACACCTCCGCCGCGTGAACAACCTTGTCGATGCCGCTCCCCTTTTCCTCACAGATGCCCATCCGACGCATGAGGTCGGCGATCCGTTCATTTCGGGAACGGTATCCATCGATAAATCGCTCTGGTGGGATAAATGGCACCCCGGGGCTCGACACCTCCATGCGATCGTCATACAGCTCGATCATCACTGACGCTCCGGCCATCGTGAAGTCTTGGTGGATCAGGGCGTTCGCAACCACTTCCCGAACCGCGATCTCGGGAAACATGGTCACGGATGTACGAATCGCCTGCTCGATCACCTCGTTGGTGGGTACCAAGCCGTTGATGAAATCGACCAACCCCTGAAAGCCAACGGCATAGCCCTTCGAGCCCTGTCGGTCGAGCTTCGTAATGAGCTTGTTTGTGCCGTCGTACACAACCACTCGTGGCGCCTTCCTCGCGAGGAGATCAAACCGGCCAAGATCCTTGGCGAAGAGTACGGCACCGAGATTCGTGATGGCCCATCCATTTGCCACCGCTTCGATCACGCACTCATCGTTCAGTCTCGCCAAAACCGATTCGCGGGTGGCTGGATACGGCAACCTCAGCAGGTCAAAGAAGCCCTGCGTGTCGAGCAGATCGACGACGGTCTGGCCGTCGCACTCCGCCAGCGCCGGGAGGAGGCTCCACTCTTTCTCTCCCTCGGCGACAATCGCGCGGAGCCGATCGGGGGTCATGGGCACGAGGCTTTCGCCGGCCCGCATCAGATAGCGTCCGTCGTGATGAAGCGGTTGCCCCGCAGGGCGCGACGGCACATGAAACACCAGCACACGGCCATCTGGATGGATGACTTCATCGCAGATGCACTTGATATGAATGCGCTCGTGGATGCCCGAAACCGTTCGTTCCGGAACGGCAAACGCCTTGGTGCCGACGACGCGGCGGGGCGGCTTGTCGGTGATCCCCAACAGGATGCGGCCTCCCCCTTCGTTCGCGAGCGCCACGCAATAGTCCACGAGCGTGTCGAAGCTGAAGTCTTTCGACGCCGCCTTGAACTCCAAGTGTTCGTTCTCGGAACGAAGCACCAACAGGGCATCGATGTCTGCGGGCATCATCGGCATGGTCAGGCTGTCGCCTCCGCTTCCTGAAGCTCCTTCAGCGTCCGACCGTCCTTGGTTTTCCACTCGATCCGGCCGTTGGCAGTTCGGCCGAGCAGCGCCGTGGCAGCTGTCGAGGGCGCCGTGAACAAGTAGTCCTGCGTGAACGTGAAGCCTTGGCCTTCCGGGGCCATCACGCCCTGTCGGATCAACTCGTCGCGCAGGTCTTTGACGTATGTGAATCGGTTCAGCACGGAAGGCACGATCTTGTCGTCGCCCACGGCCTTGGAACCCGCGAACACGACGAAGCCCGCCGCGGTCTCCTGCCCCCTTCCCTCAATGCCCTTCGCGGAGAGATACAGCGTGGTGTCGGCATCACGAGCGACGGCAGCGGCCCCGGTCTCGAATACGCTGTAGCCGAGAATCGGCAGGCAGAGGAGAACGTCGTCGAGGAACCCTTCGGCCATCGCCTCGTCGGCCTCTGATAGGGAAGGTGGCGCCGGAGCATTGCCATTGTCCAGCACGCACCGCTTTGCGCGGGTAGCCAGCTCCACCAGCCGGGATTCGAGCCGCTGGACGTGGGCCTTGTTGAGGTTCGTGTCCTTGCTCGTGAACACGACTGCGTGTGTCCAGAAGTCTTTTTTTGCGACGTGCTGCTCCAGTCGCGGCCGGACGGGATCGCCCTCGCCGACGTAGACGGTGGGGAGCGCGGATGTTTCACCGGGCCCAACGAGCATGTACACGCCAGTACGGGAAAGTTCCTCCCGGCTTTTGCTCTCGCCGAAGATCGCTTTTGGGATGACGAGGCCCCGGCCGCTCCAGTTTGACTTCTCGACGACCTTCAGCCCCTCGGGGTCGCCGGTGGGCAGGAAGACGTTCACGGAGAATCCACGGCGGGATGCGGGCTTGCTCATCGCACGGCCTCCTCGACGATACCCTCGGCCTCAGGGACGCGGACTTCACCGGAGAGCAGCTTTGGTAGGAGCGTGCCGCGGAGGGCGGCGAGGGTGCGGGATGCTCGCTCGCAGGCGACGACTCTGCGAAACAGCGAAAACGCTCGTTCGTGGAAGGCATCCATAACGGCTTGCGGCGGTTGCACGACTGAAATCGGGCGGAAGTTCGTCTTGCTGATCTCAAGAAATGTTGAGCCATTTGCCCGGCTAACAATCTCGTCGTGGGAGGCCCCTGTCCATCGCAGCAGAAACAGATTGGATACGCCTTCTTTCGGCTTCATCGCAATGAACCCTTGGTTGATTGCAACCGGGGTCTCTGCGACGGCGAGATACCCAATCGGTGCCCTTGAAGACAGCAGCACTGTGCCTACCGGCAAGACACCAGACGTGATCTGTGAGACTCCAGTGTCCGTGAGCTGTCTTTCCGTTTCGAGCAACACTGGCACCGATAGATCGGAGAGATCTTTCGGGGTGGCCCAACATTGGCTGCCGCCATCCCAAAACAACCGCTCTTTCGTGCTGGGAGTGCTGCCCCCCACAATCTCAGCAAGCTCACTGATCGGCTGCACTCGCCACCCATTCGGCACCTCCCCAACGTCCGAGTCCTCGAACGAGTCCGGGAACAACGCCGCCGTCCGGGCGTCCATTCCGACGGGCTGCTTGCCCGCTACCTTCTGCCTGACCGGATCGAAGTCCACAAACCACGACTTGAAGATCGCCCGCGAGATGCCCTCCAGCGTGGCGTTCATCCGGCGGTTGAGTTCGATCTTGTCGTCGAGCGCGCCGAGAAGGCGTCCAATCGCTCGCTGGTTTCTGATGGGAGGGAAAGTCAGCCGGAAGTTCTTCTGGTCGGTCATGCTCACATAATCAGCGACCATTGATCCGTGCGTCTTGACAGCATCGAGATTTGCTTGGAACTCCGCAGACGTGAGGAGGTAATAGAGAAACCGCGGGTCAACCACCTCCCAGTCGAGTGATCGCCAGTAGCACACTTGCGGGGCGAATACCCCTTCAGGCTGATTTGGGCGGACAAGGCCCACGCGCCCAACGGTGCCCTTGGTGATAAAGGCGACGTCGTACGGCCGCGTCAGTTTTGAGCGAACACGCTCGGTGTACTGTGGCCGAATTCGGTCTTCTACATCGAAGTTGATCGTGCCGTCGCCAATATCACCGCCGCGTACGAAAGGAATACCCTCCCGCCCCAGTTCGACGTTTCGCACCCGGTAGCCGTCGTTGATTGCCAGCGCACCGTTGGCCAGAAGGTCAGCTACCCTGACTTGATCCCAATTACTGGCCATACCCAAGCCCCCTCAAGTTGGCCTTGATCGCCGCTTCCAGCCGGGCTGACTCGGTAAACTGGTGGTTGAGTTCCGCGACGAGCCGCTTCATCTTCACATCAAAGGGCTCGCCATCGTCCTCGACCTCTTCGGCCCCGACATATCGGCCGGGCGTGAGGACATGTCCGTGGCTTCTGATCTCGTCGAGCGTCGCTGATTTGCAGAACCCGGCGACGTCCTCGTATTGGCCCGCCCCCTTGTCGCCACGCCAAGCGTGGTAGGCCGAGACGACCTTCTGGATGTCGTCATCGGTCAGTTCCCGATGCACCCGGTCCACCAGCACGCCGAGTTTTCGGGCGTCGACAAAGAGCGTCTGGCCACGTCGGTCTCGTCTCTTGCCGTCGTTCTTCCGCCGGGCGAGGAACCAGAGACAGACCGGAATCTGTGTCGAGTAGAAGAGCTGGCCGGGCAGAGCGACCATGCAGTCCACGAGATCGTCCTCGATGATCGCGCGCCGGATATCGCCTTCGCCTGACTGGTTCGACGACATGCTCCCGTTGGCCAGCACGAAACCTGCAAAACCGTTCGGGGCCAGATGGTGGACGAAATGCTGCACCCACGCGTAGTTGGCGTTGCCCTTGGGCGGCACTCCGTATTTCCAGCGCACGTCGGTTTCATCCCGCGCCCAGTCGGAGTCATTGAAGGGCGGGTTGGCGATGACGAAGTCGGCCTTTAGGTCTTTGTGCAGGTCGCGGCGAAACGTGTCGGCGTTCTCGGGTCCGAAGTCAGCCTCGATGCCCCGGATGGCCAGATTCATCACGGCAAGTTTTCGAGTCGTGTGATTCGACTCTTGGCCGTAGATCGAGATGTCGCCGATCTTGCCGCCGTGGCTCTCGACGAACTTCTCGCTCTGCACGTACATGCCGCCTGAGCCGAATGCGGGATCGTAGACCCTTCCCTTGTAGGGCGCGAGCATTTCGACCAAGAGCCGCACCACACAAGACGGCGTGTAGAACTGGCCGCCGTTCTTGCCTTCGGCGCTTGCGAACTCCTTCAGGAAATACTCGTAGACACGGCCGAGGATGTCTTTGGATCGGTTGGCCTCGTCTCCAAGCCCGATCGTCCCGATGAGGTCGACCAATTCGCCGAGCCGCTGCTTGTCGAGGCCGGGCCGTGCGTAGTCTTTCGGCAACACGCCCTTGAGCCGGGGGTTGTCCTGTTCGATGGCGACCATGGCGTCGTCGATCTTCTTGCCGATCGTCGGCTGACGCGCAGCAGCCTGAAGAGTCGACCAGCGGGCGGACTTCGGAACCCAGAAAACGTTCTTGGCCCGGTACTCGTCGGGATCCTCCGGATTGGCGCCCTCGAAGTCGCCCTTGCCCTCGACCAACTTGGCGTGCATCTCCTCGAACGAGTCGGAGATGTACTTCAGAAAGATCAACCCGAGGACGACGTGCTTGTACTCCGCCGCGTCCATGTTGTTGCGGAGTTTGTCGGCGGCGGCCCAGAGCTTGGCCTCGAAGCCCACGTTGGCAGTGGACTGGGAGGCGGTCTCGTCTTGTGACTTACGGCTGGTGCGCTTGGCTCGGGCGGCTTTGGCCATGGGCGGCTTTCCCTGCTGAATCGGTCTCTCAAACAGCCTCTAACGTACGTCGGCACAGGCCCCCGGAGTAGGGGAACAGACGGGTCGCGGGTGCCAATGGCGTGGGGAGTTCTCGGGGCTGGCGGACTGAGTCGAACCCGTCATCTCAACAAAGCCGAGGGACAACCATGGTCCGCGGCGCCAAAGCCCATGAAATCGCGGCCAGAAGTCGATCACTGGCGTGGTCCCGGCGGGGCTGTGGTTCCGTGGTAGTGCCCGTCAGGTAGCCGGAGTCAACCATGCCCAAGAACATCTCACGCACCGGCAAACGGTTCCGGCCCCACGACGGCGGGCAAGGGTAGCAGCGAACGATCAATCACTCCTCCACGAGCCATTGTCTTGCGCGTTCGACCAGCAGCAGGTCGTTGGCCGATTCCCGAAGCTCCAGCCTCCGTGCGATCTCGGCTTCCTCGGGATCGTCGTAGTCCGATGGATCAAATCGCTCGGTCTGGCGTGCTGTCTCCAAGTAGGCGTCGAGTTGCCAACGCTCGAAGATTGTTCTGATCTCGGCCACGAACGCCGGTATCTCTGCCCGGAACCCCTCGTCGGTTTCCGCAGCACTGAGGAAGTTGATGAACTTCTCACCGATCAGGTAGGCGAGAGCCCTGTCGGTCCCGAACTCGTCCTCGATTTCCCTTGCCGCGTCGCACTGTTCAAGCCAGACACGGCAGGGATTCATGGGGCACTCGATTGCGCGATCAGGGCCCGGAACGCATCCCGCGGCTTGCCGTAATCCCGATCCTCCCCAGACACGGCCGCCGAGAGCAGGGTGTCATTGAGCCGAAATCCGAGGTCGAACGGGGATGTCTCCTCGTCGGCCAGAAAAACCTTGGCGTAGCCGATCAACTCGTTCATCGAGCCCGTCACCGAGCGACTGAACGCTGAAGCGAAGCGGATAAGTCCAGTCCGTGGCATGATGAAACGGTCATAGGCGAAGGCCATTCCATCGGCTTCCATGAACTCCCTGAGATGGTTCATGGCGCGGACGATGAAAACACTGTCGTTCGTGATCCCCTTGGCGAAGAGCACGGTCGAGTAGAGAGTCTTCGTGTTGCTGACGAGCATGTAGGGGGTGCGCTCGAAGAAGAACAGGTGGCTCGTCCAGTCCGCCACGGGAGCGTCGTCCATCGGCAACGGCTTCAGTGTGCCGGCCTTGAGCCGCGTGCCGAGTTTCTGGGAAAAGCGAAGAATCATCGGTCGTCCATGAGTGCTTGCTGAATCAACACCTCCCCTACACCGCCATTCGGGAGCGTACCTACGCCTACAGTGGCCTACACCACGCCCGACTGCACCGCCCACACTGCCGCCTGAGTCCTGTCGCTCACGGCCAACTTCCTGAGCAAGTTCTGGACGTGCTCTTTCACGGTCTCGACGCTGATTTGGAGCGACCGGGCGATCTCGTCGTTGGACAGCCCGAGGGCGACATGAGAGAGCACCTGCGATTCCCGGGGCGTCAGGCCGGAGTCACGCGCAGCCCGAGCATCGCGGGGCTGCATCGAGGCGGCGATCTTGGCGAACGGCGCTGACCCCGAGACCGGCTTTCCTGCGGCAGCGTTCTCGATGGCCGTGACGAGTTCCCGCTGGCTGAACCCCATGAGCAGGAAGTTCGCAGCCCCGACAGCACGTGCGCGGGCCATGTAGGTTGGATTGTCGATGGCCGAGAGCAGGATGAATCGGGTAGCGGGTATCGCCTTGGCGAGTTTCGTGACCAACTCGAAAGCGTCCCCTCCCGGAATAGCAGCGTCCAGAAGCACGACGGTGGGTTTGTGCTTCTTGGTGAGCGTGAGGGTGCTGGGGGCGTCCCCGGCTTCTCCGACGATCTTCACGGGGGAGCCAGCCAGCATCGCCCGTAGGCCCGCCCGAATGAGTTCCTTCGGGTGGGCGATGAGCAGGGAAATCGCGGTGGGCATGGGCAGGAAGGGGGTGAGGGCGCGGATATAAATAGGAATATCCCCGGCCGGTCACCGTTTCGCCAGCAGCCGGTCTTTCTCGGCTCTGCGTAGCCTCTTGATAGCCACCTCCCCGCTGCTTTTACCGCTCCGGCTTCCGATCCTCCGGCCACTGCGCCTCGAACACGTTGCCGTTGATGACATGTGCCCGCCATTGGCCCTTCTCGACGCGGCAAAACAACTGGTACTCGCAAAGCTCGTACTCAGGTAGCAGCCCGGACCTGTGGCGGTACTCCGAATACTCGACGGTTTCGTCGTTGGGGACCGTCCACTGCTTGATGTCCACGGCCGCCCAGAGCCCCCGTGAGTCTTGCCAGCTCGTGATCCAGCGGCAATCCACGAGCCGGATGTAGACGTCCGTTTCTTCGAACATCTTCTTGCACTCTTTCTGGAAGTTCTCGCGGTCAGGGCAGTTCGAGGTCATCGTCGCCATCAGAGCTTTCAGGTCCTCGGCGGAACTGGCTTGGAAGTTGCGCTCCATGGTCTCCCGAATTGCCGCCGTTGCTGCCTCGATGTACGCGGGGTCATGGGTGTCGACCGAGGCAGCAACTCGATCCCAGTTGATTTTCTTGGTGGCCTTGGCTGTGGCTTTTGCTTTTGGCTTGGGTTCCGCCGGTTCCTGAGCCATCAACGGGCTGCACAGGACGGCGAGGGTGACTGCGGCCAATGCGGCACTGAGTCGGTTCATGGTTTTCTCCTTGTGGTTGAGCGGTCGAATAGTCGTCCAGTAATCCATCAGCGTCGGACCCAGATGCGCGAATACCCACTGGCAGGCTGAAAAATCATCTGCTGCATGGTGTCTGTGCTCGTGACGGCACTGGTGCAGATCTTCGAGCGGGCTTCGGCGAGCGTGCGTGGAGGGGCCTTGAGCCGCTTGGTCAGGCTCTTGGCCCGGTTGTTGGAGTCGCAGTACCACTCCTGACCCTCTTCGTCTTCCCATCGCTCGGGGCCGTTGTGCTCCTCCAAGTCGCGATGCCCGGCGAAGTGGTTTGTCTGAATCAGGGCAGCTTCCTTCATGCCGCGATGCCGGAAGCTGTCGCCGAGGCCCGTGATGACCGTGTGCTGCTTGGGCTTCGTGCCGATTACGTGCGCGAAGAAGGACGTCATGGTCTCGTAGTCCTGAAGGCCGGTCACGACATCGCGGTACGTCCCCATTTGGTCGCACACGTTCCGGAGGCGCTGCAGCACTGGCCACTGGAAATAGCTCGTGGTGGTGCCCTCGGTCGGAGCTTGGTTGATCGTCACGGCCCACTTCCCGGGAGAGAACGCCGAGACCACACCCACGCAGCCCAGCACGCTGACGCTCGTGTAATGCTCGCCGAGAGCGTGAAACCGAATGAGCCGGGTGTGCTTGCCGGTGCTGCGCGGCCAGACCCAGTCCATATTCCGGACGAGCGTGGGCATGCCGTCGATGTTGCAGGAGTAGCTTGAGCAGCCCAGACCATAGATGCCGGCCATTTGGCACAGGTCGTAGGTCAAATTGCCGAGCATCACGTGACTCAAGGGCTGGTCGGCGTGCTTGGCGATGGACCGGATTTCAGTGACGTATTCCTGCCCGTAGGACGCTGCCAGTTTGTCGATGACCCGGCCGCCAAGACCAGCGAGGCCCTTCCCGGCAGCGACCACGAGCGGGCGGACGATGAGTGGAAAACTACTGGCCCGCTCGACGCAGAGTTCCGTGACGTCATCCAGCAGGCGGCCGATGTTCTGGGCCTCCTTCTGGGCGACGTGTTTCCAGCGGACGTCTGGTGGGGCCTCCAAGTCGATGTCGTAGGTAGGGAGGCTGGTTTCTTCGTAGGGTTTGAGTTTCATGGGTTTGGGTGGGGTTGGTGGGAAATGGGAATCCCGCTCCTGCTCCTATTGGGATATGGCGGGAGCGGTCAGAAAAAAGCGCACCGGGGGCGGACGGCACCGGCTTGGAGACCGGCGCTGGCGCATGAAAAACCCGGCGACCGCGGGCTCGCTAGGCGAGTTTGCCGCGGGTCACCGGGCTGATCGAACCTCGTGTGGTGAAGCCGCTACGGAGTCAGCATAGGGGTGACGTCGAAGGCCGGCGTCAGGAAATCCCTCCACGCCACCCGGGCCGTGTCGTCGAATGCAGCGACATCCCGGCGGTTCTTCACCGCTTCGGACGGCAGCAGGATGTCGCCGCCGTCGATGTAGGCCCAGATGTCGGCCTTGGCCACCGTGCCGCTCGCGACCGTGGGGTTGTCGTCTTCACGGTGCCAGTTGGCGTACCAGACCGCCTGCCGCCGATCCAAGGTCCACGCGATCCCGTCGGCGTAGAGGTCGTCGCCGCTGTAGCCACGATAGACGCGGAGCCGTTTCGGTAGTCGCGCCAGCACCGCCTGCTCTTCCGGTGTCATCAGGTGCTCTCGCCCGGGTCGATCGGAGCGGAACAGCTTGTCGAACAGGTCGCGGTTATGAATCGTGAACTTCTGGATTTGATAGATCTGGCTGAGGAGAGGCCAGTACCGATCGTCCGGTAGGCGGTCGGCGTCTCTGGCGAAATACCTCGGCTGATGTTGATATTCGACCAGCTCGATTTCCCCCTCTACATCCATGGCTTCGAAGCATTCGTCCGCCGGTGCCCTGCGGGAGTCGAATTGTTCATGTATGAGGGCGCAGCGGTCCAAGTCGAGGACTGGACCGTTATAGAACGGACTGCGAAGGAAATATCCGTGTCGCGTTTCCTCCAGATAGTGCCGCAGGTCGTCGCGGAGCGGCTCGATCCGGTTCATTTTTTTCCGGTGCTCCCTCGTCGCGTTATCGAGCGGCTGGTTCTTCTTGCGTTTTCGTGCCATGGTTTTTTCCTTTGGGTTGCCCGCGGCAGCGTGCCTCGGGCCTGGATTCCCCATTAGCAGCCGCCGTGCCATGGAGGCGCGAAAATCGCGAATCAGCGCCGCGATCGGGAGAAACTCGGGTCCGACTTCCTGCGCACGATGTATTTTATTCACGAGGGTAAATCGGCTGCCAGAATGGGCGCGCCGAGGGAGAGTTGGCAGTCGTGTTCTGCCAAGTCAGCAGGCCAGTTTTCAAAACACATAAGCGCCAGAAAAACCATCGCCCGACGGAGGCGACCAGCGCGGCGATAAAGATATCAATGACGTGACGGGCGTCGCGATCGCCCGCCGCTCGCCACCAGCCGCTCTTTCTCGGCCCGGCGCAGCCTCTTCATCGCCGCCTCCCGCTTCAGGGCCGCCGACTTGGACTTCTGAGGCTCGCTGTAGGCCAAGGCCACGGGAAGCCGGCTGCGGGTGTACTTCGAAGCCTTGCCGGCAGCGTGGGCCTTCAGCCGCTTGGTCAGGTCGTTGGTGATGCCCGTGTAGAGCGAGCCGTCGGAGCAGCGGAGCAGATAGACGAGCCAGGGCATGGGAGGGGGCGTGTCATACGTCCGGCTGTCACCGACGTAGCTCGTGGCATTGAGCTACCCACCAACAGGCCGGATGCGGCGACTCGGCGTGTTGATGGTTTTGTTGAAAAAAACGCCCTGATTGGGTTTCTGCGACTGATCGGCGATTTTTGAAATCGCCGTTTTGGCTGGGATTAGGACGCCTTCGGGATAGTGAGGTGTACGTCCGTTCGCATTAGAAATCCCATGCTCTATCCACCTGAGCTACGGGCGCGAATGAGGGTCGCTCAGTCCTGCCGGGAGGTTCCAGGCTGGCAGATGCCCTCCGAATCGTTGTACCACGCAGAGGCGGCCCTGCGTGATGGACGCGTGTGGCCCGTTTGAAATCTGCGGCGGTGATGCCACCGCTAGAGCTTCAAACCCCACACCGGCCCCCGGGAG
Source organism: Pirellulales bacterium (assembly GCA_017853835.1). Classification (GTDB taxonomy): domain Bacteria; phylum Planctomycetota; class Planctomycetia; order Pirellulales; family UBA1268; genus QWPN01. The sequence goes on from JAFMIU010000047.1 coordinate 17,622, forward strand.
CGGTTCTTGGGAATCGGCCGAATCCGTTCGAGGACAGCGGCCTCGGGGGGCACGAGCACTGGGGTGAACGTCCCTCCGTGCGCCGTGGCGATCGTCATCAGGTTCTGATTGAAGCCGAGTTGGTCGCGGAGGTGTTCTGGATCCACTCGTCCCGTGCCACGGGCGAGCGGGTTTTGCTGCATGCCGAACGTGTTCAGAACGGCGGGGCCGAGATCTGTGGAGGCCACGCGATCGACCACGCTCGGAGCATGGTCTCCGTCGGACAGGAAGTACACGATCTCGGGCTCGAGTCGTCGGGCAATGGCCATTGCTTCGTGAATGCCCTGGCCTCCCGAGCACATTTCCACCGATGTGAGCCAGGCACAAAGCCGTTGCTTGTTGTCTGGGGTGGCTGGCAGGAGCTCATCGAGCCGCTCGGGATGAAGCATCGGATAGGCGGTGTCGCTGAAGAAGATCACGAAAAACAACTGGTCGGGACGGAGCGAATCAACGGCCCTCGCCAGCTCATTGAGCACGGTGTGAAATCCGCCGTCGCGATAACTGTTGGAGTTGTCGCAGATGAAGCACACGCTTCGCCCCGTGCCACTTCGGCCAAAAAACGAGGATGCTCCCGGCTCGGCACCTCCCCCCGCGTGGCCACGACCTGTGGCGGCGTTCGTGCCATCGTTCCCATCGCCGCCGATCGTCGCCAGCAGGGAGTCGGAGCCGATCGCTTCCGAAGGCAAACCTGCAGCGTCGGCGCTGGACGAGGCAACGACATCCAACGGTTCGAGGAGAGCGGGCGCCGATTCGATCGGCTCGAGTTCGGCGAGGGCGTCCTCCGCGCCGGAATCCGGCTCGTCGTTCGACACGAGTTCGATGGCTGCGGATTCCTCCACCCCCGGATCCTCGGCAGCGCCGATGGTGATGGCGATTCGTGGCGGTTTGGCATCGGCGGTGACGAACATCAGGGCTAAGCCGACCAAAATGGCCACATGGGCCGCGATGCTCGCCAGCACGGCCCCTCGATGCCGTCCGCGAGTGTTTCGCCGAGCGCGATGGGGTCGCCGGCGGCCGCGGGCCGTGGAACGCACTGGCTGCGGCGACACCGCGACGGGACGAACGGGGGCGGCGAGTTCCTTACGGCGGGGCAGTCTTGTTTTTTGCATGGAGCACCTCGGTCGTCACGCAGGATTTGCTCTCAACAAGGGGGTTCGCCCACCCTAGCACGGGGTGCTTGGGGAGGAAACAAACGGGCGCGAACGCATCGTTTCGGCCGGTGGTCTGGGCTGGCTCGGTGCCGCCAAACGTGCGATTCTCAGCATGATGGAGCGTTTCCCAACGCGTTGGGAGCCTTCGCGGGGAAGGGAGTCCGCCGCCGTGACCTGTTCGCCGTCGTTCGACCTCGATGTCGTGATCGTGCCCGACTTTTCGGGCCGTGCCGCGACACTGTTCGAAGCCCGAACCCTCTTCTTCCTGGCGTCGTGGCTGCGGGTCTACGGCCAGCCTGGGGCCATCCACGACACCCCGGTGCTGCACCTCTGCTGCATCGGCACTCCACCACCGAGCGTGGAACGACTCGCCGCGGTCGCCGGTGCCGAGGTTCACCGCCATGCCGTCATTCGCGACGGTCACTCGATCAACAAGCTCCGCGGGCTCGAGGTTCGACGCCGCGGCGGACGGCTTTTGCTTCTCGACGTCGACGTTCTCGTGCTCGGCGACGTGCGGCGTGTGAGCTCCCTCAAGGCCGATCTCGGTGCCGCCGTCGCCGGCAAGGCCCAGGTGCCCGAGGCGGCATGGGACGAGATCTATCCCGCGCTTGGCATCCCCCTTCCCACCACCCGGCTCGTCTCCGTGTATGGCCGAGCCGGTCTCGACACCTCGCAGCTTCAGCACCGCCATGCGTCGCTCGAGGCGGAAAACACCGCCATGTTGCCTTACTACAACTCGGGGGTGGTGATGGTGAGCGACGGCTGCCCGCTCCTCGAAGCATGGCAGGATGCCCGCCGCCGGCTCGTGGCCTACGTGGGAGATCACGAGACCTGGCGGGATCACCACGTGCTCAACACGAACGATCAGCCCTCCTTCGCGTTGGCCGTCGCCGAGCTCGTGCAGCAGGGATTCACCTTTGCCCAGTTGCCCGACGGGGCCAACGCACGCCTGCCGCACTTTCGCGGTGGGCTGCTGCGACTGGGCGACGTTGTGATCTTTCACGCCACCGGATTCGCCGCAGAACTCGTGGAACCAAACCGTTCCCGCGATGACCTCCCGGAGTTGGTGCGGGCGTATGGAATCACCTGGGCGGAGGCCTTTCGCCAGGGAGCATCCTCGCTGCCGACCCGATGGTTGGCCTGGCGCGACGGGCGACGGGCGATCCGGCTTCTCGACGAACTGTGGCACGAGACGGTGCGCGACGCCTGGAACGGATGATGGCGTGGGCCGACGTCGTCACCGGCTCTCGGCGATCGAGGCGCGGAATCGGCGGATGCTGTAGACGAAAAACGCCAACCCAATGCCGGCGACCGCCGCAAACTGCGGCCACACGATGTCGAAGCCGGCACCGCGGAAGATGATGGCCTGCGCGAAGGCCACGAAATGACGCGACGGGAGGGTGAGCGTCAGCCACTGCAGCCATTCCGGCTGGCTTTCGACGGGTGTGCTGCCACCGGAGAGCATCTGGAGTGTGAAGATCAGAAGGATGATGAGCAGGGCAAACTGTGCCATGGTGCGGGCGACCGTGCCCAGAAAGATGCCGAGAGCCGTCGCGAAGAAGAGGTAGACGGTCGTGCCGGCGACGAAGAGCGGGATCGAGCCGGCAATCGGCACGTGAAGGGCTCCGATCACCACCACAAAGAGCGACACCAACGCCGCCGAGAGGATGACGAGCGCGTTGGCCCACACCTTGGCCATGGCGATCTCAAACGCCGTCAGCGGCATCACCATGAGGTGCTCCAGGGTGCCGTGTTCCCGTTCGCGAATCAGGGCTGCTCCCGTCAGGATCACCGTCAGGAGCGTGATCTGGTTGATGATCGCAACGATGCCGTTGAACCAGCTCGTGTCGCCGTTGGGGTTGAACGCCTTTCGAATCACGAGCCCCATGGGGCTGCGAAGTCGTGCATCCGATCGCTGCAGGTAGCGGTTCATTTCGTCGGTGAGGATCCGCTGGATGTAGGTGGCGCCGTTGCTCGCCTGGTACATGGCCGTGGCGTCGATGTTGACTTGGATCTCCGTTCGGCGGCCGGCGCGGAGGTCGGCTTCGAACCGAGGAGGAATGACGACCACAAACATCGTTCGCCCTTCGTCGAGGGCCTGGTCCACCTCGCCTGCCTGAAGCCTGATCGGTTGCTTGAACCTGGGCGGATAAAAGCACGAGGCCAGATGGAGCGAGAGCTGCGACTGGTCTTCGTCCACGAACGCGATCGACGCGTTGTTGACCTCCGATGATGTGCCCTTGGCCTGGGTGTAGATCGACAAGGTGAACGCATAGGCCACGAGCGCCACGAGCACGACGTCGCTCCGCAGGCTGCGGAGCTCCTTGATCCCGAGCCAGAAGATGTTGGAAAGCGTTCCCATGCTCAGGCCTCCTGCCGACGGAGCAGGAGCACGGCGGCTCCGATGAGCACCGGGATGAAAGCGGCCAGAGCGATTGCGTCGGGCAGCAGGAGATCGGCTCCCAGTCCCTTGGTGAAGGCCCCCACGCTCGCGTGCATGAAGTAGGTGGTGGGCCAGAGGGTGCCGACGATGCGGGCGTTGCCCTCCAGCGTGGAGACCGGCTGGAGCAGTCCGGAAAACTGCGTGGTGGGCAGCATCGTGATGATCGCCGTGGCAAACACCGCCGCCACCTGGCTTCGCGTGAACGAGGCCACCACTAGTCCGACGGCCGTGGTGGCCGTGACGTAGAGCAGGGCGCATGCGGTGAGCATCGGTCCGCTGCCCTTCACCGGCACGCCGAACACCGTCGTGGCGATCAGGGTGAGCAGCATGAAGTTGATCATCGCGATGACGATCGACGGAATCTGCTTGCCGACGAGAAACTCGAGTCGCGTGGTCGGTGTGACGTAGAAATTGATGATCGACCCGAGTTCTTTTTCCCTGACGACACTGACGGCCGTGAGGATGGCCGGAAGGAGCACGAGCAGAAGCGGCGGGATGCTCGGGGCGATCGCGTAGACACTCTCGAACGACGGGTTGTAGAGAAAACGCGGTTCGATCGTGGCAAGGCTGCTGGTCGGGTCGGTGCCGCGACTCATGGACCTCACCTGTTCCTGAAAAAAGACGCCCGTGGCCCCCTGCACGTATTGCGCGATCGTCTCGGCCCGGAATGGGTTGGCTCCATCGACGAGTGCGGCAACCTCGGGGGCGGATCCCTTCGTGAGCTGACGGCCAAACTGATCGGGAATCTCGATCGCCAGCGAGATGTCATTGCGACGCATGCGACGATGAAGGTCGGTGATGCCGTCGAGTTCGGGCTCGCGCTGAAACGACCTGGACCCCGAAAAACTTGCCAGATACCCGCGGCTCGCCGGCGAGCGATCCTGGTCGAGTTCCGCATAGCGGATGTTTTCGACGTCCATCGTGATGCCGAAACCAAACACGAGCATCAGAAGGATCGAGCCCCCGAAGGCGAAGGCCAGGCGGACTGGATCGCGGAGGATCTCGAGCGCCTCGCGATGGGCGTAGGCAAGCGTTCGGGCGAGGCGGGGCGCGGGGTGAGGGGGCGTCGGGGGGGAGGCTTCGACGGCGGCCCGGGCCGCCGTGGCGGCGATGTCGTTCGTGGCGTCGGCGATATAGCCGATGAAGGCGTGTTCCAGATCGTCGACGTGCCGGGCTCTCATCAGGGCTGCCGGCGTGTCGCAGGCCAGCACGGTGCCGGCGTGCATCAGCGAGATGCGATCGCACCGGAGGGCTTCGTTCATGAAATGCGTCGAGATGAAGATCGTCACCTGCTGGCGTCGCGACAGATCGACGAGCAGTTCCCAAAACTCATCCCGTGCGATCGGGTCGACGCCAGAGGTCGGCTCGTCGAGGATCAGCATGTCGGGTTCGTGGATCACGGCCACGGCGAGTGAAAGCCGCTGACGAACCCCGAGGGGGAGCACATCGGCCAGATCGTCGAGGTGCGGGGCAAGCCCAAACCGTGCCACGAGATCATCAATGCGACGGCGGGCCGTGTCGTCGGGAAGATGAAACAGTTGTGCGTGGAGCCAGAGGTTCTGACGAACCGTGAGCTCCGTGTAGAGGGAGAACGCCTGCGACATGTAGCCCACCCGACGACGGGTGTCGGTGCCGTCGCCATCGACCCGCTCACCAAACAGAAATGCCTCTCCCTCGCTCGCCGGCAGCAGCCCTGTGAGCATCTTCATCGTGGTCGACTTTCCGCAGCCGTTCGATCCGAGAAAGCCGAAAATCTCACCGCGATCGATCTCGAATGACACGTCGCTGACGGCGGTGAAGCTGCCGAATCGACGGGTGAGATGCCGCGCCACGATTGCCGGTGGCTCGCCAGAGGGCTTGTGGGGCGGGATCACGAGTGGTCCGCCCGTGCCTCGCTCCTCGGCTGGGAGCAGCGACACGAACGCCTCCTCGAGGGATCGAGCACCGGCCCGTTTCATGAGGTCGGCTGGCGTACCCGTTGCGAGGATCCTGCCTCGATCCATCGCCATCAGCCAATCGAATCGTGCCGCCTCGTCCATGTAGGCCGTGGCCACCACGACACTCATGCCGGGTCGATCACGACGGATGTCGTCGATCAGCATCCAGAACTGTTGACGCGAGAGCGGGTCGACGCCGGTCGTCGGCTCATCAAGAATCAGGAGATCGGGATCGTGCACGAGCGCGGTACAGAGTCCAACCTTCTGCTTCATCCCACCCGACAGCTTGCCCGCGGGTCGGTCAGGAAACGGAGCGAGGCCCGTCGCTTCGAGCAGACGGGCGATCCGCGCATGCCGTTCCGCCGCGCGTTGGCCGAAGAGACGGGCGAAGAAGTCGATGTTCTCGAAAACGCTCAGTTCCATCGAGAGGTTCTTGCCGAGCCCCTGGGGCATGAAGGCGATGCGCGGGCAGACGGCATCGCGGTGCCGCAGATCGGACATGGTGCCGCCGAGCACCATCACCTTCCCGGACTGGATCCGTTTGGCGCCGGCGATCAGTCCCAGCAGGGTCGACTTGCCAACTCCGTCAGGGCCGATCAGCCCGACCATTTTTCCTGCGGGGATCTCGACCGACAGGTCGTGCAGGGCCGCGACGTCACGAAACCTGTGGGTGACGCCCGTGACCGTCGCGACCGGGAGTGGGGCGGTCATGCGGCGGTTCCGTCAGGGGCCGGTCGATGGGAGAGCGGAGGGGGGAGGCGGGAACGGCCGTTCGAGCGTCTCCGGCCAGGGGACCGAGTCGTCGATCTTCACGAATCCCACGCCACGGATTCCCGTCTTCACCCGTTCGATGTACGGCAGCAGAACCTCCGGCGGGATCTGCAACTTCACGCGAAACATGAGCTTGTCTCGTTCGTTCTTCGTTTCCACCTGCTTGGGTGTGAACTGCGCCTCGGGGGCCACAAAGCTCACCGTCGCGCGAGCGGCGTATTCCGGTCGGATGTCGAGTCGAATCCGCGCGTCGCCACCAATCCGCATACGGGCCGCGTCTTGGGCCGGCAGGAAGATCTCCATGTAGACGTCGCCAAGATCGAGGAGCGTCAGTGCTTTGCCTCCCGCTGCAAGAACCTCTCCCTCTTCGACGAGGCGGTAGAGCACGCGGCCGCGAACAGGGGCGATCAGCGTGGAGTCGTCGATCTGGGTCTGAACACGCCGCACCTCGGCCCGCGCCACCTCCGCCGACTGCTCGACCGATCGGAGCTTGGCCTTGGCGGCGTTGACGTTGGCCTCCGCAACCTTCAGCCTCGCCTCCTTTTCCTCGAACTCGTCGCGGGTGATCGTCTTGGAGGTGAGAAGCTTTTCCGCGCGGGTGAACTGTTGGCGGGCGTAGAGCAGTTGGCTTTCCTGGCTGGCGATGTCGGCGGTGACCTGGGCCGCGGTCGCCTCCTCTTCCGCGATCCGGGCGGTGCCCTTGGCCAGTTCGGCCTCGAGTTCGGCCGTGTCCATTTGCACGACGACCTCCCCGGGGACGACGAGATCCCCCTCGTGGACGTCGATCCGCTTCACGCGGCCTGCATACTTGGCGGCAACGTCGACCTGAATCGACTCAATCCGGCCATTGCCCGAGACGATGCCCGCCGGCACGGCGGTCGCTTGTCGCCGCGTCCATTCCTGCCAGGCGACGAAGCCCACGGCCGCTGCGACCACGAGGAGGAGGAGTCTGCCGACGATCTTGCTGCCCATGCGATGGTTCACTGGTGGCGTGCGACGAACTAGTCGTGGAAATGCACCTCGCAGTATCCTCGACCGAACGCCGCAAGGATAGCGGACGCCCGAGGCACGGTGCGTGAATGGAAGCCGACCCACGACGCATCCTTCTGTTTCGACGAGACTTCCAGGGGCTCACGGGTGGGCACCTGAAGGTGTGGCACTACTTCCACCATGCCGAGAAGTCGCGCCGATTTGTGCCGAGGATCCACTTCACGGCCGGATCCTCGTTGGGCGAGGGCAATCCCTGGTGTGCCGGCGCAACGCCTCTCCAGGCTGACTGGAGACCGGAGGAAGCGTCGGCGCTGTTCGTGGCCGGACTCGATTGGGAGGCGGTGCCCGACCCGTGTCCGGTTCCGGTGATCAACCTGATCCAGCATGTCAGGCACGCGGAAGCCGGTGATCCCCGTCGTCCCTTCCTGTCACGGGCGGCCATTCGGATCTGTGTGAGCGAGGAGGTGGCCGAGGCGATCGAGGCGACGGGCGTCGTCAATGGTCCGATCCACGTCATTCCCAATGGGATCGACCTGGGCAACATTCCCTGTCGTGTGGATCGCGACGTTCCGGTGCTGATCGCAGGAGCCAAGAAACCCCAGGTGGCCGAACGTCTTGCGGCGCGGCTATCGGAGGAGGGCATTGCGTCGCAGGTGCTGGTCGGCATGGTGCCAAGGCCCGAGTTTCTCGACCGCCTTTCCCGGTCGGAGGTGGTTGTCACCCTCCCCAACGACAACGAGGGTTTCTTTTTGCCGGCCCTCGAAGCGATGGCGGCCGGGGCCACGGTGGTGTGTCCCGACTGCGTTGGCAACCGTGGCTTTTGTCGCGACGGCGAGACCTGTTTCCGGCCGGTGCCTGAGTTTGATGCCGTGGTCCAGGCGACGCTGGCGGCCGTGAGGCTCGACCAAGACGCGCGCCGGTCGATGAGCCGCCGGGCCGCGGAGCAGGCCCGATTGCACGGCCTGGAAGGCGAACAAACGGCATTCCTTCGCATCCTCGACGCCGTGTAGTCTCCCCCGCGGGCGGTTCGTCGCGACGCCGTTTCGGGAGGTCATTGGATGGACATCGTTCTCACAGGCATCGCCCGATCGGGCACGACGCTGACCTGTTCGCTGCTCAACAAACTTCCACAAACGGTCGCCCTGCATGAGCCGATGAACCCTGCGGAACTCGTGGGGCTCGCCTTCCCCGACGAGTATCTCCGGCGGCTCGCCGCCTTCTTTGCCGCCCAACGGGCAAGCCTCCTCGCTGCCGGCACGGCGGTCAGCAAGGCCCGCGACGGACAGGTTCCTGAGAATCCGTTCGCCCAGTCGGCGGATCCCGGCGGCCTTCGCGCCTCCACGGTCGACAATCAGGAAGTGCAGTTCGCCAAGGAGCTGCGAGAAGGGTTTCGGCTCGCCGTCAAACACCCCAACTTCTTCACCGCCACCCTGTCGGTGTTGCAGCCGCGGTATCCGTGTTTTGCGCTCATTCGGAATCCACTGGCGGTGCTCTTGTCGTGGCACTCGATCCAGGCGCCCGTGAACGAGGGCCGCCTGCCCTATGGCGAGGCGTTTGATCCGACCCTCCGAGCCACCCTGGAAAACGAACCCGACCGCCTCACGCGGCAGGTGGAGATCCTGCGTTGGTATTTTTCGCGATACGACGCCTTCCTACCCCGAGATCACGTCATCCGATACGAAGACCTGATCGCGTCGGGCGGACGGGCGCTGGCGGTGATCGATCCTGCCGCAGCCAGCCTGAACGAACCGCTGGCGAGCCGCAATAAAAGTGGCCTCTACGACGCCACCCTCGTTCGCACCCTGGCCGATCGCTTGCTTGCCGATCCCACCGTGGCGGGAGCGTTTTATTCCCCGGACGCCATCGAAACGCTCCGCGATGAGTGGGCGGCAGCGTAAGGGGGCGGCGTCGTCGACGGCCCGAAGGGCCCTCCCAGCCCTCACCCGTGGTGTGAGAGGCTCACCGGGGCGGTGAATCGCGTGAAAACCGC
>JAFMIU010000048.1 GCA_017853835.1 Pirellulales bacterium
TACACGCTCGTCTACAAGAACAACATGACGGCGAGCCAATACGGGATTCTGCTCGATAGCGCGCAGAACCTGTTCGTCGGCTACCTGTATGACGCCAACCTGGGCAATCTCATTCAGTACAACCAGATCGGCCTGTTCACCATCGGAACCTGCACCGGCACCGGCGTGATGTATTCCGCGTGGGTCAGCAACGTGACCAACGTCATCAACGGGGCCTTGATCGCCATCTTCCCGTAGGCGTGCGACGGAGGAATCCGGCGTCAGGCGGAGGCACGGGGCGCTGCGTTGGCGGCGTCGCCGACGCCGAGAATCGTCGCCATGCGCTCCACGAAGGCGGCACGCGAGAATGGCGCCAGCGCTGCGCGAACGGCACTGGCCGTCGGGCGTGTCGCGGCAGTCGCCTCGATGGCGGCGGCAAGATCGCCCGGGGTGCAGTCGGCGGCGACGCCGGTCGTGAGCAAGGAGGGAAGTTCACAAAAACTTCCTTCTCCGGTCACCACCACGGGCGTGCCCATGCCCAGAAGGCTCGCCACGGCGGCCGATGACTCCCCGTGGGTTGGCACCCGGAGTTGCACGCCAACGTGAGCCTCCCGCATGAGGGATGCCATGATGGCGTCTGACGGGGCCTCGTGAACATCCGCGAACGGGAGTGTGTCGATGCCGGCCCGCCAGCAGGAGCGTGCGACCGACCATCCCGCCACCACGAGCCTCACAGGTCGGTGCGTGGCCAGCAGCTTGGCCGCCTGTGCCACGAGATCGAGCCGTTTCGTGTCGCCTCCGGTGCCATAGGTTCCGATCACCAGGGGCTCATCGGCGGCGGGCGCCTCCGGCTGTCCTCGGAGATCAGGGGTGATCGGCAGCATCGCAACGTCGATCGTCCATCGATCGGCATCAGCGCCGAGGGCGGCATGAATGAGTCGCCGGCACGCATCTGAGTTGACGATCAAGCCGTCGAAACACCCGGTGTCGCACAGGAAGCGAAGCCCTTGGCCGATTTCCGGAATCGCTGCCAGTGCGCGGCGAATCCAGGGCTCGTCCGATTCGCATCCGCCCCCGGGGAGGTTGCGATAGTCGCGCCCCAGAAACGCCTTGAGGAGTGACGTGAGGTTGGCTTCGTGGAGATAGGCGAGCCGCCGCTGACGGGAGCCCAGGCGTGTCTGCATCGCGGCATGGAGCGTCTTGGCGTGGTGCCTGGAGTTGCCAAGCACGAACACGATCGTGCCATGGTCGTCGCGTCTCAGACAGGTCGACAGCACCTCCACGGGGAGGATGCGGTTGCCGCGACGCAACTGGGCGTGCGGGGCGATCGAGGGGGCTGGATTCGCCTCGAAGAAGTCGGTGAGCCAGCGATCTGATTCGAGGTTGGCAAGCGTGTGGGCTGCGATTGCCGTCTGGGCAGGGGGCAAGGCGCCGACCACCGCGAACCTGTGGCCTCGAGCCGTCTTTTGCAGCGGCTCCAGTTCGCTCATGATCGCCCGCGCGGCCTGGGGCCAGCCGAGCTTGCCGAGCAGCGTCTTGCCGAAGTCAAGCGAACGCCCGCGAAGTGAGGGCTCGTCAAGGAGCCGTCCCATTGCCTTCGCCACCGACAGCGGTGTCTGGGGGTCGCAGGTGAGTTCTGGGATCACGAGCTCGCGGATCGACGAGCAGTTTGAGCCGATGACAGGAATCCCGCACCCATACGCCTCCAGGACCGGGAGGCCGAGCCCTTCGTAGAGCGACGGGTAGGCCATCATCTCGGCCTGTTTGGTGATCGCCACGAGTTCCTCGTCCGAGACATAACCCGTGAAGACGAGGGCACCGGGGCGAATGCCAAGCGACGAGGCCAGCTTCTGATAGTGAGCAATGAGGTCAGGGGACAGCTTGCAGATCACCACGAGCTGCCGATCGGGATGCGCGGCGTGGAAGTGGGCGAAGGCATAGACCATCCCCTCCATGTTCTTTCGCCAGTCGTCGCCGCCGATGTAGACGCAGTAGGGCGCATCGATTCCGTGGCGGGCGAGTGCGGCCGTATCGGGGCCGGTCGGCCGCTCGATGATCGTCCGCTTGCGATGATCGATGTCACCGTAGACACACTGGATTCGAGCCGGGTCGAAACCAGCCAATCGAATGGTGTCGTGTCGGGTCGCATGGCTGATGGCAAACAGCCGGTCGGACTCCCGCATCACGCGGAACGACGCCATGTAGGCGGCCCGCGCCTCCGGCTTGGAGAGGTAGCGTTTGGGAAACAGATAGGGAATCAGGTCATACACGAGGCCCAGCCGATGCGGCTGATGAGTCTGGAGCCAGCGAGGGTAGAGGTAGTCTTCGCCACGACCGTGAAGGGGTAGGAAGAAACAGCACGTGAAGACGACGTCGATCTTTCCGTGGCGGCCATGGGCGAGCGAGGCCTCGGTATCCCACACGCCAAACCGCTCAAACTCCTCGGCGCACGCTGGCCGTGAACGCCGCTCGTCCCAAAGGAAAACGTAGCGGTGTTCCGGGTGGTCGCTGCAGATCTGGCGGACGATGCTCTGACTGTAGGCGGGGATTCCCCGGTCGCCGTTGTACTGGGCCACCCGGAGATCGACCAGAAACGTTCGTCCGTCGCGTCGATCGGAGGCGTGAGTCATGCGATCTGGCGATCCCCCGACGAGGTTTCAGAGGCGGAGTCACCGTCGTCGAGAAGCCGCAGGTAATGGAGACCGGCCTGTTCGCGAAAGAGACTTTCGAGCAGTTCCACCCTGGCCTCGAGGGCAGAGATGCGGTCGACGCCCCTGGCGGCACGAATCATCGCCTTGACCCGGTGAAAAAAAGGCCGAAGCGCCCGTTTCTCGATCGACTTCCCGAATCCCTTAAGCGACATGCCTGAGTCCTTTGTGTCGTGATGAACCGCGCCGCGCGGCCGTGGGCCCTGCGGATGGGTCAGGCGGCTTTCCGGATGATGAGGCCGATCGATGTCGAGGCGAAGCCGTTGAGGGCGAGCCGCAGGTGCTTGATGCGGCCGTGGGGTTCCTTCGCCGACTGGTAATAGGGGGGAGGATCGACGAACTTGTCGAGCTTGTGACGGCCAGGGTTGAGGTCGATCGGTTCGACATGGTGGCCTTGTGCCACCAGCCGCTGGCAAACGGCTTCGATGTCTCGAAGACGGTAGATCACAAAAGAACCTTCCTTCACCGTGTCGTCGTTGCTCGACAGGTTGAACTCGGTCGTGTGAACCGCCACGCCACCCGGCCGCAGGCAGGCCATCTGTCGTTCGAGAAACGCGAGCCCGAGCTCGAGATTGCCGCAGTGTTCGAACGAGCAGGTGGACCAGGTGAAGTCATACCCGGCCAGGTCGCCGGGAATGTTGTTCATGTCGACCGGACGATACTCGACCCGCTCGCGAAACTCGCGGTCGGGGCACAGACCGTGGGCATTGAGTGCCTCGAGGTTGCCCACCCACTGGCCGGTTTTGGCCCACGCTTCGTAGCGGTCGTCGTTGCCATCGAGATCGGTGGCCGTGATCCGGCATCCAAGCGAGGCGAGAAACGACGGGAGTTTTTCCGCACCCACCGCAAAGCCGAGGCCCCGTCGGCCGGATGCGAGCATGCCCCGCTCATCGAGAGCCTGGCAAATGTAGGCGAGTTCCCATTGCTTGCGGTGGGCGTCGACGCGATCGCCGAGACGCCCGAGCCAGCCCCGAAAGGTCGGCGAGGTGAGCGTGGCGTAGCGGCAGAGTTGCGACACGAGCCCCCGTCCTTCGCCTTGGCTTCGCGATCGGCGGGCGTAGAGGGCCGGGTTGTCGCGGGGAAACTCATCGATCCGGATGGTCGGGGTGCCGTCGTCGGCCGCACGCCAGGGAAGCAGCGAGGCGAGGCGACGGCCGAGCTTTTTGGTGCGGGTGACGAGCGTCATGGTCTCTTCCTCTACGAGAACGCCCGTGGGACCAGGCGACCTCCGGTGTTCCGTCACTCTGGGAAACCTGCGGATGACGGATGGGGAGGGAAAGTAGCAGGCCTTGGGCCTGGGCCGGAATGCCACTTTCAGCCCTGAATTCGACCCAAAACCGACTCGTACACCCGCAGGTAGCCGCGGGCGGTCTCGGCCCAGGAAAACTGTTCAACGTGGGCCCTGGCCCGATCCGCGAAGGACGGGTCGGCACGAAAGGCGGCGAAGCCGGCCTCATAGGCGGCAGCCATGACCGCCGCATCGAACGAATCGAAGTAGAACGCATGCCTTCCGGCGATTTCCGGAAGGCAGGTCATCCGTGAGAGGAAGGCAGGCTTCCCGCACTGCATCGCCTCGAGCACAGGAAACCCGAAGCCTTCGGTGAGTGACGGAAACAGGAACGCTTCACAATGCTCGTACAGCCACTGCCGGTCGGCGTCAGACACCTCGCCGGGCATGGTGATCCGGCCGTCGAGCCCGCGGCGGGCGATCTCCCGGCTGAGGTAGCTGCCGTAGGGTGTCGCGTTCTTGCCGGCGATCACAAGTCGTCGGCCGGGGAGTCGGTCGATGAGGTCAAGCAGCACATGGAAGTTTTTGTGGGGGAGGCAGTTGCCCACCGTCAGCACAAAGGGACCGTCGGGAAGGTAGGAAGGGCGAGCTGCGGAGGCGGTCGGTGGTGAAGGAATGCCGAGATGCACCACGTGAACCGGACGATCGCCGACATCGAGGTGGGTCTTCACGTCATCGGCGACGTATTGGGAATCGGTGACGATCGCCGCCGCACGATGAACCTTCGCCTGAATGTCGGCGAGTTTTCGTTCGATCCGTGGAAGGTGCTCGTCGTGAGGTGTCTCGTGGAGGAAGGTGAGGTCGTGGATCGTGAGCACCACGGGCACGCGGTCGTCGATCGGCAGGTATTTGGCAAGCTGATGGGTGACATGCCAGAGGTCGAGGGTGCGGTTCCGGCGGAAGGGGCGGAGCAGCGGACGCAGCCGCCGTACGATGGCTTCCTTCTTCCACGGCGACACGGCAAGCTGGTCATAGCCCGACGGGGGAAGATGCTGATCGGTGCCCGGGGATAGGAAGAACACCGGCTCGAAGCGGCCAGGGGCGAGATCGAGGAGCTCTCGTGACAGATTCAGGCAGAATCGACCGAGGCCGCAGTTGATGTGCCGCAGCTTCTCGAGATCGATGGCGATGCGGGGAAGGTGGTCGGGCATGCGGCGGTGATCGTGGGGCGGGAGCCATCTTGGTGTCGGGGGATCGTCTGCGGCAAGGCGAAATTCATCGCCACGCCCCCTGTGGCCCGCTTGAGCGGCGACGGCCGCGGGTGTGATACTCTCTCCAACGGTATGGCCCGTTCCCCCCTCCATCCCCGCGGAACCTTTCTCATGATCCGATTCGGTCTCGTCCTTTCCCTGACGCTCATGGCGACGACTCCACTCACGGCAGGGGAATGGCGGTCGCTGTTCAACGGACGGGATCTCTCGGGCTGGGATGGGGATGAGCGGCTCTGGTCGGTGAAGGAGGGGGTCATTCACGGAGAAACCACGCCGGAGCTCAAGGCGGAAGGCAACACGTTCCTGATCCGCAAGGATCTCGCACTGAAAGACTTTGAACTCAAGGCCACCTACCGCTGCAGTTCGACCAACAACTCGGGAATCCAATACCGTTCCAGGCACATCACCGACAACAAGCCGCGGAACCCGTGGGTTGTTCGCGGCTATCAGCACGAGCTTCGAAACGAGTCGGCACTCCCCAACGTGTCGGGCTTCATCTACGACGAAGGGGGGAAGCGAGGCCGCATCTGCCTCGTGGGCGAGCAGGCCGTGTGGGTGGACGGTGCCAAGAAGGTGACCGGCCAGCTCATCGATGCCGAAGGCTTTGCCAAGCTCTTCAAGCTCGACGACTGGAACGAGGTGCGGATCGTGGCCGACGGCGACCACGTCCAGCACTTCATGAACGGCACGCTGACGCTCGATTTCACCGATGCCCCTGACCTCGCCCTTCGCGAAGGCATCCTGGCGCTGCAGCTGCATGCCGGGGCGCCGATGTGGGTGGAGTTCAAGGATGTTTCCGTCCGTGAACTCGACGCCGACCGCTGAGTGGCGGGGCGAATTACGCGATCGCCACGAGCAACGGCTTCGTTCGTGAGACGCTTTGCAGCCGTGGCGCGAACTCCGCGCCATCGGGAGACGTAAAACGGCAAGAAGTTTGCAGGTTTTTGGCATTCCAAAGGCAGCGCCGTTCCTTGCGTGCAGGCGAGCCGTCGGTCACAATTCAGAAGTCTGAGTGGAATTTCCTGTGTTTCGGGGGCACGGTGCTGGCTCGAACGATCCGAGGGTTTGCACTGTGCGAGCGATTGCCCGGCTGACGCGTTCCTGCGCCGTGGTGGCCCTCATCCTGTGGGCTGCCGGGAACGTGTTTGCCCAAATCCTCGCCTTTCCCGAGGCGGAGGGGTTCGGGCGGTATGCGACCGGGGCCCGCACCAGCCTGTCGAGCGCCACCGTCTATCACGTCACCAACCTCAACGAATCGGGGGCCGGCTCGTTCCGCGATGCCGTCAGTCAGCCCAATCGATTCGTCGTCTTTGACGTCGGCGGGATCGTCACGGTTCCACCCACCAACTCCCCCATCGTCGTTCAGGACAACGTCACCATTGCCGGCCAGACCGCGCCCGGCGGCTTCGCCGTGTATGGCAACAGGGTCACCTTCTCGGGGGCGAACAACACGATCGCCCGCTACCTCGCCATTCACAAGGGCGAGGCGGGCTATCGCGACGACGCCAGCGGTGCCTCCAACGGTGTCAACATGATGTTCGACCACCTGTCGGTCACCTGGGGCGTCGATGAGACCTTTTCGCTGAACTGGGACGGAAAGGGGAGCGGCCTCGACAACATCACCATCCAGGATTCGATCATCGCCCAGGGGCAAGACCGCCTTGGGCACAGCGCCGGCGGGCTCATGACGCTCCCGCAGGGGAGTCGGTTCAGCGTCATTCGGAGCGTGTTCGCCGACAACGTTACCCGCAACCCGAAGGTGCGCGGCGAAAATGAGTTTATCAACAACGTCATCTATGGCTACGAGACGGCCGGCTACATCATGGGTGACACCGTCAACATGACATCGCACGCCAACGCGATCGGCAACTACTTCATCGAAGGGCCGGTCAATGGGAGTTCGCCCTTCGCCTCCGGTACGCCGCAGTTCGAGATCTATGGCGCCGACAACTGGGTCGATGGCAATCGGAATGGCGTGCTCGATGGAAGCCTCAACACGTCGTATCCCGGCGCCACGGTGGCGAGCACGCCCTTTGCCTTTCCCTCCACGGCGAAGATGACGGCCCAGCAGGCGATTGGCTACGTCATGCAGCATGCCGGCCTGTCGATCACGCGGGATCCCGTCGATGCGCGGATCATGGAGGAGATTGCGAGCTACGGCACCGTTGGCGGCGTGATCCAGCGGGAGACCGACCTGTTTCCAGGCTACGGCTCCGACCCAAAGTATGTGAATGCCCGCGCTCGGCTGAGCGATGCCGACAACGACGGGATGCCCGACAACTGGGAGCGGGCTCGCGGGCTCAATCCCGCGAGCGCGTCCGACTGGAAAACCCTGTCCGGTGGCTATACGAACCTCGAGCTCTACCTCAATGAGCTCGGTGGGAACGAGACATCGAGCCGCTGGACGGCGACGAGCGGCACATGGGGGGCGGCTGGGGCGTGGTCGGGGGGCACGCCCACGTTGGCGACCGTGGCCACGGTAAGCGGCACCACCAGCCTCGCCAGTGGTCAGGCCTTTGCCCGTCGCCTCACGGTGGGTGATGCAACAGCAGGCCGCGTCAATGTGACCGGCGGATCGCTCGACGTGTTCGAAAGTCTGCGGATCGGGCAGAACGCGAGCGCGACGCTCTCGCTCAGCGGCGGGGCGATTGGTGCCGGCGAGATCGTCCTCGGCGGGACGGCAGCCTCCCCCGGAGATGGCTTTCTGATGATGACGGGGGGCACGCTCCAGGCGTCGTACCTGCGTGCCGACACTCCTGGCAGCCGATTCGACTGGTATGGCGGGCTGCTCGACTGCACGTCCGCGCCGAGCGTGACCGTTCCGACCATGATCGCGCTGTCGGGTGGCACCATTTCCGTCGCGGCCAATGGGGGATCGTGGAGTGGTCCGATCTCGGGACCGGGCGGACTTGTGAAGCAGGGCGTGGGAACGCTCACGCTCTCGGCGTCCAACACCATGACGGGAGGCGTGCGGGTGCAGGCAGGCACGGTGGCGGTCAACCACATCGCGGCCATCGGCGGCGGAAGCCTGACGCTGGCTGGAGGCAACGTGTCGTTTGGATCGGTGTCGGGCATTCAGGCGCCGATCGTCGTGCAGTCGAGCGGTACGGTCTCGGCGGGAGGCATCACGCTCAACGGCTCCATTTCCGGCGGCAGTGCGGTACGGCTGGGCATTGCCACGACCACCACCGGCAACCTGACGATGTCGGGCAGTTTGTCGCCTTTTGCGGGCACGCTCGACTTCGGCCCATCAACCGGCAATGTCCGGCTCAACGGTTATGGCGCGGAGGGGAGTTCCTCGGCGACGTTCGATCTTGGGTCGAGCACGGCGGCGATCCGCACCGCGTTTGCGGCAACGGTGTCGCTCGGGGCGCTCACGGGGGGCACCGGCACGAAACTCCAGGGCGCCACCAACACCAACGGCCTTGTCACGTATGTGGTCGGCGGCAAGGGATTGAACACCACCTTCAGCGGCCTCGTGACCGACGGCGTGTATGCCACGCCAGGCATCACCGGTTTGACGAAGGTGGGGAGCGGGGCGCTGACACTTGGCAATGCCGCAAGCACCTACTCGGGTGCCACTCGGGTGTCGGGAGGCGTGCTTGCCATGGCGACTCTTGCCAATGGCGGCACGGCAAGCAGCATCGGACAGTCGGCGGCTGACGCCGCGAACCTCGTGCTCGACGGCGGCACACTCCGGTATACGGGGGGTGCGACCAGCACCGACCGTGGCATCACGATCACGCCAAACGGTGGCGGCATCGAGATGAATGGCACCGGTAACGTGTCGTGGACGGCGACGGGCGCTCTGGTGATGGAAGGCAACGGTGACCGAACGTTTTCCCTGAGCGGCACGTCGACTGCCTTCAACAACTTCTCCGCGGGGATTGGTGATCCCTCGAGCGGGGTGACAACGCTCGTGAAGGGTGGTGTCGGCACGTGGCGTCTGTTTGGTTCGGCGAAGACCTATTCGGGCGACACGCTGGTCAACGGCGGCTCGCTGTTTCTGGTGACGGCGAACGTGCTTCCGCACGGGATGGGGAAGGGGAATGTGTCGGTGGGTGCTGGGGCGCTGCTCGACCTCTATGGCAACAGCCACACGATCAACGGGCTGTTTGGTGCCGGCACGGTGACGACGACGATCAACACGTCGCGCACACTGTCGATCGGCGACGGGAATGCCGACGGTGACTTTGGCGGCGTGCTGACGCAGGGGGCTTCGCAGACACTGGCGGTGACGAAGTTTGGGACGGGCACGCAGCGGCTGTCGGGGTCGAGTAGCTACACGGGCGGAACGCAGCTTCGTGGTGGCACGCTGGTGGCGGCCGCGGCGGGTGCGTTGGGCACGGGCACGGTAACGATCACGGGCTCGGCCCAGTCGCTCGTGCTCACGACATCGGCCACGTTTTCCAATCCGATTCAGGTGTTTGGTGGCGGGAGTGCCTCGACCCCCGGCCTCATCCGGTATGAAGGGGCGGGCCGTGGGGTGCTCGACACCGGCACGGTGTCGCTGGTGATCGCCCCGACGGCAGGGAGTCTGTTTGGCTCATCGGGCGGGGGCGAGCTGCTCGTCAACTCGCCGATCAGTGCCACCGCCGGGGTGAAGGTGAGCATTGGAAGCGGCACGGTGGTGCTGGGCGGCGCGGGCACCTACACCGATCTCGAGGTGGGCCAGGGAATGCTCCGGCTCGGGCGCACAGGAGGCCTGCCGACGGCAGCCCGCGTGGTGATCGGCACGACGGGCTCGGCAACGTTTGATTTGAGCGGTTTTGATCAGACTCTGGCGGGGATCAGCCAGGGGGCTGGCGTGGCGGTGATCGGCAACAGTTCCACCACCCGCGACGCGATGCTCACGCTCACGGCGGGCTCGTCGTTTGCGGGAACGATTCGGGATTCGATCGGTGGGGGCACGCGGAAGGTGTCGCTGACGCTCAGTGGCGGAACGACGACGCTTTCGGGATCGAACGCCTACACGGGCACGACGCTGGTGTCGTCGGGGCTTTTGGATCTCGGCTCCGGTGGGAGTCTTTCGAGCAGCCCGGTGGTGGTGATGGCGGGGGGCTCGGTGCGTCTCGGGAGCGGTGCCTCGGCGGCCGCACCGGCGGTGACGGTGCTCGCCGGTGGTGAGATCCAGCTTCCCGTGGACTCGACGGTGACGGTGGCGACCAATCGCCTGACGCTCAGCGGCCTCATGGATCTCGGGGCGGGTCGACTCGAGATTGCGTCGGGGGGCGTTCAGCAGAGTGCGCTCGTGGCCGCCCTCGCAACGGGCCGCGGCGATGGCTCGTGGAACGGCACCTCGGGCATCGCATCGGCCGCCGCTGAGACTGCGATCGGTGGAGGGCAGTCACGTGCAGTGGGCTGGCTGGCCAACGGCGACAGTTCCTTCAGCGTGTCGTTCACGGCTCCCGGTGACACGAATCTTGATGGAGCCATCGACATCCTCGACATCGCAAACTTCGTGAGCAGCGGCGCCTTCGACATGGGGCTGCCGTCGGTCTGGTTCGACGGCGATTTCAACTACGACGGCTCGGTCGATCTGATCGATGCCGCCGATATGCTCGGCACAGGCCTCTTTGATCAGGGAGGTTTTCTGCCGGGGGCGGGCCAGGTGGCGGCGGTGGCCTCGGTGCCCGAGCCGGCCACGGGTCTTCTTGCGGGCCTCATGCTGATCGCTGGCGGGGTGGTGATGACGGCGCGGGGCCTTCGAAAGGGAGGAGGCATTGTCGGAGGGGCGTTCGTTGCGGCCGTGCTCGTGAGCGTTGCGCCGGCCGCCACGATCCACGTGGCACCGTCGGGTGACGATGCCGCCGACAGCACCTCGGCGAAGCCCCTGGCGAGCGTGTCGCATGCGGTGAGCCGGGCCCGGCCGGGCGACACGGTCCTCCTGCTCGACGGCACGTTTGCATGCCCCACCACCATCATGCTTTCCGGGAGCGGCACGGCCGACGCGCCGATCACGCTGCGGGCCGCCGACGGCGCGAAGCCCGTGCTCTGCTTCGACTCGTTCCGCCCGGCAGATGAAAAGGTGCGGGCGGTCTCACGGGGCATCTTTCTCGGCGGCGATCATTGGATTCTCCAGGGGCTCGAGATCTGTCATGCCCCTGACAACGGGCTCAAGATCGAGGGCTGCCACAACCGCGTGGATCGCTGCGTGTTTCATCACAACGGCGACAGCGGCCTCCAGATCGGGCTTGCCAAGAAGTCCAAGAACGACGGCACCCTCGCGGCCCACAACGAGGTGGTGAACTGCGATTCCTTCCGCAACTTCGATCCCCGCACGAAAGGGGAAAACGCCGACGGATTCGCCTGCAAGCTTTTCCCGGGGCCAGGCAATCGCTTTGTCGGGTGCCGAGCCTGGGAGAATGCCGACGACGGCTGGGATCTCTTCATGACGACCTTCCCGGTCGAGATCGAGCACTGCTGGGCCTGGCACAACGGCGATCCCGAGCTGTTTCCCGTGCAGGGGAGCTACAGCGGGGATGGCAATGGCTTCAAGCTCGGAGGTCAGGACCGGCCCGCCTCGCACCGTGTGCGGTGGTGTGTCGCCTTCGACCATCCCTTCGGATCGGGCAACGGCTTCGAGGACAACAACAACACGGCCCCGATCACGCTCCAGCACTGCACCGCCTGGGGCAACAAGACCAACTTCCAGTTCAAGAAGGCGGCGCATGTGCTCGAAAACTGCGCCTCCTTCGCGCCGACGAAATCGAAGGCCGGCGTGGCATTCGATGCCGATGTCGTCTGCCGCACGAACACCTGGCTCCCCGACCCCAATCCCAAGAAGAAGGGGAAGTATGTCGCGGGCCCGTCGGATGAGGCGTTCACCGGCCTCGAGGTATCGTTGGCCGGGGCTGAGCGAGGCGTGGATGGCAGCCTGCCCGACAATGGGTTTGCCAGGCCGAAGCCGGGTGGTTCCGTGATCGACCAGGGCACCGACCTGGGCCTGCCCTACACGGGAACCGCGCCTGATCTTGGGGCGTTTGAACTCGTCGTCTGGCCCAGCAGCAGGAACCATCCTTGATCGTCCGTTGCTTTCTCCGCCTCCTGGCGATCAGCGTGCTGATCGTTCCATCCGTCGCCCACGCCGTGCCGGCCGTGCCCGGGGCCGTCGGGTTTGGGGCCAACGCCGCCGGAGGGGCCGGCGGCGACGTCTACCACGTCACCACGCTGGCCAACGATCCGACGCATGTCATCCCCGGGTCGCTCTTTTACGGCCTCTACTACAAGAACGTGCCTGCTGCCGGCCGCACGATCGTGTTCGACGTCGGCGGCACGATCGATCTCTCGCAGGGCACGAGCGCCACGCTCGACCTCAAGGACATCCACAACGTCACCGTGGCGGGGCAGACCGCACCGAGCCTGATCACCTTGATCAACAACACGGTTCAGATCACCGGCAACAACGCCGCCACGCCCACCCACGACATCGTCTTTCAGCATGTTGCCATCCGAAAGGGCACCGGTGACGGCGACGACTGCCTGAGCATCAAGGGCACGGGCAACACCCACGACATCTTCGTCGAGCACGTGTCTGGGTCATGGAGCGAAGACGAGGTGATTAGCGCCACGCAGACGGCCACGAACGTGACGGTGCAGGATTCGATCATGGCCGAGGCGCTCACGGCGGCACATGCCTTTGGGGCCTTGATCCGGCCAACGGTCAACTCGCAGATCTCGTACGACCAAAACCTGTTTGCCGACCAGAAGAGCCGCAATCCCAGGCCTGGCACGTACGACGGCATGACCCTCGATTTCGAGTTTCAAAACAATGTCGTCTACAACTGGTCGGATCGTGCCGGCTACATCGCGGGAGCCGACGGCATGATCCAGCACCTCAACATGAACTACGTCGGCAACTACCTGATTGCCGGCCCGGTGCCGGTGAACAACACGTCGAATCCCACCCGACGGAACACGGCGTTTCTCAAGGAGATGAATGCCGACCCGCTCGATGTGAGCATTTATCAGTCGGGCAACAAGATCGACTCCAACACCAACACGAGCCGGGATGGCGTCGACACGGGCTGGGGCATGTTTCAGCAGTCGCTGAACGGAACCTATTCGCCACTCGACACGGCCGATCGGGAGGCGACGCGATTTGCGTATCCCAACTCCACGCCCGACACGGCCGACGTGGCCTACGCCAAGTCGGTGGCCACGGCTGGGGCAATGCCCTGGGCCCGAAGCCCCATCGACGAGCGAATCATCACGGGCATGCTCACGTTTACCGGCACCGCGCCGATCACGGCCCCCGATGCGGCGGAATGGGCCTCACTCACGAGCGGTTCGATGACGACGCGGCCGGCGGGCTACGACACCGACGGTGACGGCATGCCTAATGCGTGGGAGTCGAAGCGGGGCACGAACCCCAACGTGGCCGACAACAACGGCACCGTGGCGGGCAATGGCTATACGAATCTGCAGAACTACCTCAACTCCCTCTCCGCCCAGGCGGTGTGGCACGCCGACGCCAACGGTGACGCGGCCGACTACATGAACTGGCGGGGCGAACGCCCTGACACGGCGGCCTCCATCGCGACGTTTGGCAACGTGCTCTCGGCCCATCGCACGGTGACGCTCGGCGTCGATCTGTCGGTGCAGGACCTCACGTTCGACAGCCCGCGGGGCTACACGATCGGTGGATCACGCACGCTCCGCCTCGATGCCCTGTCGGGGTATGCCACGGTGCAGGTGATCAGCGGCACGCACGACGTGACGGCACCGGTGGTGTGTGCCGACAATGTCACCGTGACCGTGGCGGGCGGCACGTCGGCCCTGACCCTGGCCGGGGGCGTGACCGGCGCGGGGAAGATGCTCACAAAGAATGGCACGGGGCCGCTTGGCATGCCGGCGATGCATGGCATGGGGCTGACCGTGACGGCCGGCCGTATGCGGCTGGCGACGGCCGGTGCCACGGCCACCGAACTGACCTCCCTCTCGGTGAGTGAAGGGGCGGGGGGCACGCTCGACCTGGGGGCCGGGCGGACAACCATTGCCGCGGGAGGTATCACACAGTCGGCGTTGCTCGTCGATCTGCTCGCGGGCCGCGGCGACGGATCGTGGACCGGCTCCGGGATCACGTCGGCCACGGTGGCCGGTGAGGTGGCGGCGAGCGTGCCGCGGGCGGTGGGCTGGCTCGCGAATCCCGATGGGTCGTTCACGGTGGCCTATGCGGCGCCCGGCGACACCAACCTCGATTGGAACATCGACCTGCTCGACGTGGCCGACTATCTTTCGGCGGCGAAGTTCGACACCGGCTCGGCGGCGACCTGGAGCCAGGGGGACTACACCTACGACGGCATCGTCGATCTCATCGACGTGGCGTCGTATCTCTCCACCGAGCTCTATGATGCCGGCCCGTACGACGCGCTCGTGGGGCAGGTGACGGCGGTGCCCGAGCCTTCGAGCGTGGCGATGGCCGCTTTGATGGTCAGCATCGCTGTCGCATGGCGACAACGCGCTGGGGAGTGATGACCCGACGGCGAAGGGTGATCGGGTGTGCCCACTGAGCATGCTGAACGATCAGAGAATGATCGATGTGCCGGTCAGGTCGGCGGCGAGTTGCTCGAGTGAGGGCAACGCGGCGGCGTCGAGCAGCACCACGACCGTGCCGCCACAGCCTCCGCCGCTGATCCGGGCGCCGTGAAACCCGTGGGCGGGGCCGCGGGCCCGCACGGCGGCCACCATCGCGTCGGTTTCGGCCGCGCCCAGGCCGATCGCGGTGTAGCCGAGATGCGACTGCGCCATCAGTTCGCCGATCGTCGTGGCCGCGTCGGCCGATGCCAGGCCCCCGCGAAGCAGACGCATCGCGATGCCAGCCCGGAAGTTTTCCTCGGTGGCAAAGATCGCGGCGGCCCGCACGGGATAGAGGGTGGAGGGGTCGATCCGCGAGAGTGGATCGTCGACGCCACCGTGGCGTTCCACGAAGGCGGTTCCCGAGATCGATGAGGGCAGGATGGCGGCGTCGATCCCGTGCACGACCGACGGGGGAAGTTCAGCGAGAAAGTCGAGCGGACGGCCGAGGTGGGATGCGAGCATCGTTTTCGCCATGAACGCCGCCGTGCGGGCCGTGCCGTAGGGAGAACCGCTCACGGTATGGGCCACGCCACTCGGCCAGCCCGCTACTACCATGCCCGCTGGCAGCCGCACGGGATCGTGGAGCACGTCGGGGCGGCAGAGGATGGGGAGCAACGCGCCCGGAACCCCATGCGCCGCGGCAAGCTGATCCATGAGGCCGCAGGGGGCGCCGACCACATGGTTCTCCGCTCGCTGGGCGAGGCGTGCCAGGGCCGTGTCGGTGAATCGCCGGCCGGAAAGATGCTCGAGGGCGCGAAGGGTCGCCACCTCGAGCGCCGCGCTGCTGCTCACCCCCATCGAGACCGGCACACCGGAGTCGATCGTGATGGCAAGCCCCGCCGAGGGGCTCCATGAAAAGTGCCGTGCGAAGAGCATCAGGCATCCGAGCGGATAGCGAGCCCACCCCTCCACGTCGTGTTCATCGAGCCAGGCACGCCCGGCGGCAGGGTCGCCCTCGGCGGTGACGAGGCTGCCGAACTCAGGCAGCGGCACGGACACCGTGCGGGCATCGCCGCTGGTGACCACGAGCCGTGGCTCGGCGATCGGTGTGATCGTCACCCGGGTCGTCGCGCGAAGGGGCGTTTCGAGCACGAGGGAGCCGCTGTAGTCGGCGACACCACCGAGCACGTCGAGCCGGCCGGGCGCCTCGCCCACCGCCGCCATCATGGCATGTGCTCCCGAATCAGTCGCTGCAAGATCGGGCGGACCTGGCCGGCGAGCGCGGTGTTGGCATAGCCCATCCAGGCGACCGGCGACGTCGTGTCGAGCGGCACGTCGAGGGGTTTGCCGAAGGGATCCTCGACGAGACCTCCCGCCTCCACGAGCAGCATCGACGTGCAGATATCGTAGGGATGGCAGACGAGCGCCGAGTCGAAGCCGATCGTGCGGTAGGCGAGCGGCCGCAGGTCGCCGATCATCCGGTCGTGCCCCACGAGCAGTTCATGAATCTGACCGCCCGTGGTCATGTATTGGTCGTCGAACACCAGCGGCGAGGCCGTCTTGCCGAGGCCGTAGAGTTCGTCCCAGAGTCCCTCTTCAACGCGGGCGAGCAGTGACTTCCCCTCGGGAAAAAACCGGGCGATCGACGCAAAGCCGTGCTTGAAGTCGGCTGCCTGGGATGGCCGCACGGCGAGCGGGGTGCGGTCGCCCGAACGCACGTCGATGCGGGTGGTCACGAGCCCCTGTGGACCGCAGCCTCGCACGCCGCTGATCTGATCGGAGGCCCACTGCTTCGTGGTGGGGAGTTCGGTCATCGCCGCCACGACGATGTCACCGAGCCTGGCCCCACCCGATCGCTGCGGGGCGAGGGCCGAGAGCATCCAGGCCGGACGCTTGTCGTACATGAGGTTGCGGGTGCCGTCGATCGGATCGAGGATGCACACATACGCCGCGTCAGCCGCGGGTGTGCCGCGGGGAAACGTGTGGGCGTCGCCCCCTTCGGCCCCTTCCATCACCAGTTCCACCGGGCTGTCGGCAGGCCATTCCGCAGCAAACCATTCGAGGATCGCCCCCTCGCTCACCTTGTCGATCGTGTAGATCGTGTCGGCGGCCGTGACCTCCGCCACGCCCGCAAGCGATTCGGCCGAGTGTTCGGCGCGGGCCGCGATCAGCGCGTCCCGCACACGGTCCTGAAGACGGCAGAGCAGGTCCCGGAGCGTGTCGAGCGAGGTGGTCATGAACGCGTTCCAGGGGCGACGGTTTTGTAATGTGGCCCGGCTGCGGCCCGGAGTTCCGCCGCCTTCTCGTCGGGATTCGATTCGTTCGTCATCGAACCACCGCCAATCTCGGGGCCGGCCAGATACTTGAGCGTGTCGGGCGTTCGGAGCGGTGGATGAAACTCGACGTGGAAGGGAAAGGCCGCGTAGTCGCCGCCGTCGGTGGGGGCCTGATGGATCGCCATCACGTAGGGCATTGGCATCCGCCAGAGGTTGTCATAGCGGATCGCCACCTCCCGAAGCATCGCCGCCAGATCGTGGCGCTCGGTCGAGTCGAGATCGGCGAGTGAGGACACCTGCCGCCGCGGCAGCACGAGCACCTCGTAGGCATAACGGGCAAACCACGGCACGCAGGCCACGAACGAGTCGTTGGCCGCGATCACCCGAGGCCCGGCGAGTTCCCGGGCGAGGATCGCCTGTCCCAGAAACTCGCCCGTTCGGGCGAAGTGCCGGCGGCTGCTTTCCACTTCACGGGCGGTGTGGCCGTAGACCAGGCCACCGGCATAGATCTGGCAGTGAGGATGCGGGTTCGACGTGCCGACGGCCGAGCCCTTGTTTTCAAAGATCAGCACATGGGCCACCTCGGGCCGCGTGCCGAGTTCCCGGGAACGCTCGGTCCAGAGGTCGACCACGGCACGCACCTCGTCGGTCGTGAGGTCGGCCATCGTCTTGCCGTGGTCCGGGTGATAGCAGACCACCTCGGCGGTGCCGCCCGCGGGGCGACGTCGATAGAGGTCGCAGACATCGGCAGCAGAGGGGGCGTTGGGGCCGAAGCAGGGGAGATCGTTGGGAAACCAGAACGTGCCGGTGTAGGGCGGATTCACGCCATGAAGACGGGCGTTGCCAGGGCAGAGGGCGCAGGTTGGGTCGTACGCGGGCACCGTGGCGGCGTCGGGGCTTTTCAGCTCACCGATCCACGGACGTCCGCCGCGGTGCGCGGTGAAGAGCACCCACTCTTCGCGGAGGGGATGCCAGCGTTGTTCCCAGGTGGGGTCGGTCTGCGATGCCATCGCCTGCTCGAGAAAGAAGCCGGCCAATCTACCGGTGGTGGTAGATGCCTGCCACGGCCCGACGGAATCACGGGCGCTGGGGACGTTCCGCGCGGTGCCGATGGCGACGGCAGAGGGCGACGCACGCCGTCGCCGTACCCATCGCGAGCATGGCCATGCCGCCCGGCTCAGGCACCGTGGCCATCTGTCCCACGACCGCATAGGGGCCGCTTTCGAAAAGGCCGCCCGTCAGAAACTCGGAGGCATCGAGCACGTCGACGAGTCCATCGCCATTGAAATCGCCCGACGCCCATCCGGCTCCAAAGCCGCCGTCGAACTGACCGGCTGACACGAAGCCGGCGATGTCGAGAATGTCGATCGATCCGTCGAGGTTGATGTCGCCCGCCGCCGCGGCCGTCACCACGACGGACGTGCCGGTGGTGGTCACGGCGAGCCGCCGGCCTCCCCCGACATCCATACCCGTGATCGACGTGAACTCGCCGCTGACGGAGCGGGCCGAGAGGACCGTGTGTGGCACGAGCCATCCCGGAAGGTAGCCCCCGATCGTGGCGAGATCGAGCGCACCCCCCAGCACCACGTCGCCCGTGGTGGTCACGATGTCGGATGCAGCGGTCACCGATTGAAAACCGGTCGCCGAGGCGAGTCCGCCCAGGTCGATGGCAAGCGTACCGCCGTCGAGGGCCAGTCCTCCGGTGATCGACGTTTTTCCGGCGATGCCGCGATCACCCGGTGCGAAGGTTCCAGCGCCCGACACGTGGAGACTGCCGATCGCATCGGTGGAAACGCCCTTGAGCTTCCGGGCATCGATGGCAGCGGCGACGAGCGTGCCTCCGGTGAAGGAAAAGAGTCCGCTCGACGCCGATCCCACGCCAAGCGTGCCTCCCAGGATGAGGGTTCCGCTCGTGAGTGTCACCCGTGCCGAGGCGCCGGTCGAGGATCCGATGATGAGATGGTCGGCGAGGTGAAGCCATCCCGACGACACGGCGAGCGTCGGCGTCTGGCCGGCGACCACCGTGGCCCCGAGCTGCACCGTGCCCGCCACCTGTCCGATCGCGTCGATGGTGACGGTGCCGGAGTTGATCTGGGCTGTGTCGAAGCGGGATGGCTGCCACCGGGTGTCCCAGGTGGTGGACAGTGCGAACCGTCCGGTGCCACCCACGAACACCGCCGGCAAGGGGGCGGGCCACGCCGCCAGTTCGTTGAGGTATTCCTCGAGATCGGTGTAGCCGTCGGCATCGAAATCGCCGTTGTTGTTCTTGACGGCTGGATTGAGGCCGAGCGACCGCTCCCAGGCATCGGGCATGCCGTCCCCGTCCGTGTCGGTCGGCGCCACGCCGGCGGCGAGCAGCGGATAGCCGCCGACATCGGTTTCGGAGTTGATGATTCGTCCTCCCTGGGTGCCGACCTCGCCGTAGACGCGGGTGTCGACAGGGTCGCGATTCCAGTACCTGGCTCCCGAGTAGGCGATCACGGAGGCGTAGGCGGCGTCGGCCGACTGGGTGCTCACGAACGTCGTGTTGCCGACGGGGGCGGCGGCGCGGGTTGGATTCGACGCACTATTCGCGGTGATCATCGACCAGCCGGTGTTGGTTCCGTCGCGGAGCTGGTCGCGGTCCGAGTCGATCTTGTTGGAGTCGAGGTAGATCCTGGTGTCGGTGGCCCCCACGAGGAACGCCCGGCCGGTCTTCGACGATGAGGTGCTGGGACCGGCGACGGCGTAGTTGCCGACGTAGTTCATGTTCATCACGCCGGCTTCGCCACCGTTGTAGCCGTTTTCACCGCCCCAGTCGTAGATGACGTTGTTGCGGAAGTCGAAGTTCATCGTGCCGGTGACGTAGTTGCCGGTCACGGAGAGCCCTGGCCGTGGGTTTCGACTGTTGTTGTGGGCGTAGTAATTGTGGTGGTAACTGATGGCGTCGCCACTGATCAGTGACCCGTAGCCATGGGCTCCCTTCGAATGCCCGGCGTTGTTGAGGGCTTCCGTGATGGAAGACCACTGGACCGACACGTCCGTGGCATTCGTCACGCTCAACACCTCGTCCACGCTCCAGCTTGCGCTGACATGGTCGATCATGATGTCGTTGGCGTTCGTCACCCAGATGCCGTCGGGCTCGTAGGCGTTGGCCGTGCCGAAGTTGGCGAGCGTGACGGAGTTGCCCGGCCGGAAGCGGACGTTGCGCATCACCACGTTGCTGTTGTTTGACACCGTGGTGGTCCGATGGGCGAGCGTGATGCCGTCGCCAGGGGCCGACTGGCCCGCGATCGTGATCTTCGACTTTGAGATGCCAAGCGTGCTGTCGAGGTAGATCGTGCCGCCGGTCTTGAACAGGATCGTGCGACCCGAGGACGGGGCGTTGTTGATCCCATACCGGAGGGTGCCGGGCGTGTTGGTGTCGGCGAGGCTCGTGACGTAATACACGTCACCGCCGCGGCCTCCGGTGGAGAAGGCCCCGGCTCCCTCGGCTCCCGGAAAGGCCGGAATGGCCTGGCCGTGGCTCAGCCCGCCAGCGAGCACGGCACACACCGCCGGCACGATGAAAAGAAACCTCGCTCGCATGAAACACGACCCTGGCTGGATGGCGGAGAGGCCCCCGTTCGACTGACACTCCTGCAAGCCTACGGCCAATCGGCACCGGGCACGACTACTTTTTTCAGGCTGAATCATTTCCGTTTTCGGCATGACCTGCCTCCCATGTCCCGTGAAAAAAGACCCGGACGCCATGCAGAAAGCAAGGTACGATATGCAGGATCAAGCATTTTCGCGTGGGGCGATCGTGACCCAGACTTCGAGCAAGGGAGGGCCGTGGGAAGGGTTCAGAACGAGGAACCCCAGACCTTCGGCGCGGTGGGATCGTGAAGAAACGCAAAAACGTGCTCCTGGCCTTGGGCTGGTATGACCATCGCCTCATACAGGGCATCGGGGCCTATGCGACCGAGCACAACTGGCACCTGTCGTCGGCCAGCATCACGCAGGAGTTTGTCATTCCCTACAACTGGCGCGGCGACGGGATTCTCGCCTGGCTCGCCGGGGAAGATGAACTGGCCACCTTCGTTCTTTCCCATCGGGCGCCGGTCGTCGATTTCAGCCTGCGTCGAAAGCATCCGAGGCCTCGGGTGGTGCTCGATCATGAAATGACAGGCCGGCTCGCCGCCCATCATTTCCTCGATCGGGGCTTCCGCAACTTTCTGTATTACAGCTTCGCCGACAACTGGACCTACCAAGCCCGTGGCGATTCCTTCGTGGCGGAACTGGAGCGGGTTGGCTACGGCTGCAAGTGGCTCAAGGGACACGACCTGAAAGCCACCCATCGCGACCGATCGTTCTGGTCGGCCCGTCAGAAGTGGCTCGAGCGGGAAATACTCGCCGCGCCGAAGCCTGTGGCGATTTTTACGGCCAACGGGTCGCATGCCCTGGAGGTGCTCGAGGTGTGCGAGTCGTGCGGCACGCGGATTCCCGACGACGTGGCGATCATCGGCTGGGAGGACGACCTCCTCGTGGGCCAGGCGAATCTTCGGTCGATCACCACGATCGATCCCAACTACGAGGAACTCGGTTACCGCGGCGCGGCACTCCTCGACAGCCTCATGGCAGGAGGCAAGCCACCGTCAAAGCCGATTCAAATCAACTCCGCCCGCATCATCACCCGGCACAGCACCGAGGTGACGAGCGTTCCGCACATGGGAATTCAGAAGGCGTTGCAGTTCATCACGGAGCATCTCTCCGAGCCGTTCGGCGTGGACGACGTCGCCGAGGCCGCCGGGATGTCGCGGCGCGGGCTTCACCAGGCGTTTCTCGATCAGATGGGCCGAACCCCAGGGGGCCACATCCGGGCGGCGCGGATCGATTTGGCCAGGAAACTTCTGGCCGACACCGATACCAAGGTCGAGGTCGTGGCGAAGCGGAGCGGGTATCTCAGCCTCAACACCTTCTTCGTGGCGTTCAAGAAGGCGTGCGGCAAGACCCCCGCCGAGTTTCGTCGAGAAGCGCACCGCGGTCGCTGGGGAGGAGTCCATGAATGAGGGACGGCATCGGGACGAATCGACACCGACCGACGCGGGCTTCCGCCGGAGAGTCGAGGCGCGGGTGGTGGCGTGGTGGCGTGCGAACGTGCGCTGGCAGATCTGCCTGCTCCTCTTTTTTCGGTGGCGATCAACTACATCGACCGCAACGCCCTCGGCCTGCTCAAGGAGCCGCTGAGCACCTCGCTCGGCTGGAGCGAAACCGACTACGCGGCGATCGCCACCGCATTCTTTTGGGCCTATGCCTGCGGCTATCTCGTGGGCGGTCGCATCATCGACCGGCTCGGGGTGAAGCGGGGCCTGCCCTGGTTCGTCGTCGTGTGGAGCATTGCGGCGATGGCCCATGGACTCGTGGGGCTTGTCGATCCGTCGTGGCGTCTCTCGTCGGAGTCGTTGCCGTGGATCGGTCGCGTGGGCGTTTGGACGCTCCCTGCGACGGTCGTGGGATTCATGGCGGCTCGAGCCCTGCTCGGGGTGGCGGAAGGGGGCAACTTTCCCGGAGCGATCAAGGCCGTGGCCGAATGGTTTCCGGTGAAGGAGCGGGCCTTCGCGACCGGGCTGTTCAACGCCGGCAGCAACGTCGGTGCGGTGCTCTGCCCGTTGATCGTGGCCGTCCTGCTCACCCGCTACGGCTGGGAGGCGGCGTTCATGGTGACAGGCGCGCTTGGGTTCATCTGGCTTGTGGTATGGGAGCGGGTATACGACGCGCCCGAGTCGCATCCCCGGCTCTCGGCAGCCGAACTCACGTTCATTCAGGGCGACCGTCCCACGGCTCCACTCGGCCCGCAGGCGGGGGTGCCGTTCTTGTCGTTGTTTCGGAAACGGCAGGTGTGGGCCTACCTCCTTGCCAGTTTCTTGGCCGGGCCCATCTGGGGCATCTACATGCTCTATTTCCCAGACTTCATGAAGAAGTCGTTTCCCGAGATGAGTTTTGTGGCGATTTCGGGATGGACGTCGGTCTTTTGGCTCATCGGATCGTTTGGCGGCGTTGCGGGCGGCTGGCTCGCTGGCCATCTGCTGGGGCGCGGATGGAGCGTGAACCGTGCCCGCAAGACGGCCCTGCTGATCTGCGCCCTGTGTGTCGTGCCGATCTTTCTCGCCCCCCACATGCCCACTCCCGCCTTGGCCGTGCTGATCGTGGGTCTGGCAGGAGGTGCCCATCAGGGCTGGTCGGCGAATCTCTTCAGCATCGTCTCCGACACCATGCCCGGGCCTGCCATCAGTTCCACCGTGGGGCTCGGTGGCTTCATCTGCTTCGCCACCGCGGGGCTCGTTCCCTGGCCCATCGCGTGGGTCCTCGAACGCACGCATAGCTATTCGCTCATCTTTGCCGTGGCCTCGTCGCTCTATCTCGTTTCACTGGTGTGCATCCAACTGCTCGTCCCGGTGATCGGCGAGCAGCACGACTGACCCTTCTCACGGGACTCGTTCGATATGAATCCGCCGCTGCTTCACGGGAGCCATCGCGACGCTGCTCGAGGCTGCCGAGGTCCATGGAATCCCGATCTGGGCACCGGCCGCTACCGAAACCCGGTGCTTCACGCCGACTATTCGGATCCCGACGTGGTGCGGGTGGGCGACGATTTCTACCTCACCTCGTCGAGTTTTCAGTTCACACCGGCCCTTCCGATCCTCCACTCCCGCGACCTCGTGAACTGGACGATCGTCGGCCATGCGATGGAGAACCTGCCGCACCAGCACTTCGATGAGGTGCGGCCGGGGGAGGGTGCGTGGGCGCCATCGATCCGTCATCACGCCGGACGATTCTGGATCATCGTCGGGATGCCCGATCAGGGGCTCTACGTCGTCACGGCGGAACGGCCGGAGGGGCCGTGGTCGGCGCCCCACCTGCTGCTCGCGGGCAAGGGGCTGATCGACCCGTGCATGCTCTGGGATGACGACGGCCAGGCCTACGTGGTGCATGCGTATGCGAAGTCGCGGGCGGGCATTCGCAACCGGCTGCACGTGCGTCCGGTGAGCCCGGATCTCCGGAAGGTGCTCGGTGAGGGAAAGGTGATCGCCTCGATCGACGAGCGGCTGCCGGCGCTCGAGGGGCCGAAGTGGCTGAAGCGCAACGGCTGGTATTACGTGTCGGCCCCTTCGGGCGGTGTGGCGATGGGATGGCAGACGGTCTTCCGCAGCCGAACGATCTACGGCCCCTACGAGGAGCGCATCGTGCTCGCCCAGCGGGGCACGCCGGTCAACGGCCCGCACCAGGGGGCCTTCGTCGACACACCCGACGGCGAGTGGTGGTTTCTGCACTTTCAAGACATGGATCTCTATGGTCGCGTGGTGCATCTCCAGCCGGTGCGGTGGGAAGACGACTGGCCGCTCGTGGGCATCGAGCACGATGCGCAGGGCATCGGTCGGCCCGTGCTCGAGCATGGAAAGCCGCGGGTGCGCGGCGATGCCGTGGCTTGCCAGCCGCAGACAAGCGACGAGTTTGACGGCGAGACACTCGGCCTTCAGTGGCAGTGGAATGCCAACCACCGCGGCGACTGGTGGTCGCTCGACGCCCGGCCGGGGCACCTTCGGCTCGTGTCGCGGTTCGTCCGCGACGGCGATCTCCGCGCGGCGCCCCACGTGCTTCAGCAGAAGTTCCCGGCACGCGCGTTCAGCGTTGAGACGCAGCTGGAACTCCCCGAGGCGCGAGGCGACATCGAAGCCGGTCTTGCCGTCATGGGGCGGGAATACGCCGCTCTGGCCGTGCGGCGCCTGGCGCACGGAATGCGGCTGGTGTTGCGCACCTCGTACGAACCCCGTGGCGAAGTGGTGATCGAGCACATCGGACCGCTCAGGCTGCGGATCGAGGTTGCCAACGGGGGTGCCTGTCGGTTTTGCTATCGCGACGCCGAGGGCGTGTTCCAGCAGTTGGGCCCCGAGTTTTTCGCTCGGCCTGGCACCTGGACGGGCGCCACCTTCGGCGTGTACTGCGCGGCCGACGATCCCGTTCGCCACGAAGGCCACGCCGACTTTGGCTATGTACGCGTGGGGCCGCCGGCCGTCACGACGTGATCGACACCTGTGGTCCCGAGTTGTCTTCTTCGAAAGTGATCCTGATGAGCCACGTTCGCAATCCGGTGTTCGATCCGCACTTCCTGCTCTCCACGCCGGTGGCGAGGGAACTCTACCAGGTTGCCGAACGTGAGCCGATCTACGACTACCACTGCCATCTCTCGCCGCAGGAGATCGCCGACGACAAGCGATGGGCCGACCTTGCCGAGATCTGGCTCGGCGGCGACCACTACAAGTGGCGGGCGATGCGGGCCAACGGCGTGGCCGAGGAGTACGTCACGGGCACGGCCAAGCCCTATGAAAAGTTTCTGGCCTATGCCGCGACGATGCCGAGGCTGCTCAGGAACCCCCTTTGGCACTGGACGCACCTCGAACTCGATCGCGTGTTTGGCATCCAGGAGACGCTCGATGAATCGACCGCGCCCAGGATCTGGGATCAGGCCAACGAGCGGCTGAAGAGCATCTCGGCCTCGACGCTCCTCGCGCAGTTTCACGTGCGAGTGGTCGGCACGACCGATGATCCATGTGACTCACTCGAACACCATGATCGAATTCGCGAGGCGGGAAGCTCAACGCGGGTCTATCCGTCGTTTCGCCCCGACAAGGCCCTCGCCGCCCACCAGCCCGCTGTGTTTCGGCCCTGGGTGCAGCGGCTCGAGGAAGCCAGCGGTGTCGACTGCGGCTCGTTCGACGGGCTCCTCGAGGCGATCGCCCAACGGCACGCCTTCTTCCACGATCGCGGCAGTCGGCTCTCCGACCACGGCCTCAACCACGCCTCGGCACCGGCCGGCACCAAGGCTGAGGCGGAAGCCGTCTACCGGGCAGCCCTTGAGGGCAAGCCGGTCGGCGTCGACGCCCTGGAGTCGTATCGTGCGTTTCTCATGCTCCACTTCGGTGAGCTCGATGCATCGCGCGGCTGGGTGAAGCAGCTCCATGTCGGGGCGCTTCGCAACGTCAATTCGCGGCAGCACCGCACGCTCGGCCTCGACACCGGCTATGACTCGATCGGCGATTGGCACCAGATTGAAAAGCTCGCCCGCTATCTCGACGAGTTGGAGAGCCGCGGCAGCCTTCCGAAGATGGTGCTCTACAACCTGAATCCGGCCGACAACTACGCCCTCGCCACGCTTTGCGGCAACTTCCACGCGGCGGGCGTGCGGGGCAAGGTGCAGTTTGGCAGCGGCTGGTGGTTCCTCGATCAGCTCGAAGGCATGACCTGGCAGATCAACGCGCTGTCGCACCTCGGGCTGCTGGCCAACTTCGTGGGCATGCTCACCGACTCCCGGAGTTTCCTCTCGTATCCGCGGCACGAATACTTCCGACGGCTCGTCTGCCGGATCCTGGGGGAGGAGGCGGAGCGGGGCATGATTCCGGCCGACATGCCCCTCCTGAGCGAGATGGTTCGCGACATCTGCTACCGCAATGCCGCCGCCTTCTTCGGCATGGAGCCTGGCACGGCCTGACGGCCTTGGGCTTGGACGCCTACGGCAACTCGATGTCGATCGTGTTCTCGCCGCCCTTCACCTCGAACTCACCCTGGAAGGCGACCTTGCGGGGTGTGACCTCATTGCCTTCGGAGTCGATGTCACCTCCGGTCATGGCGATGACCCGGTGCTTGCCGAGCGGTGCCCCTGACCCCCTCCCCAAATCCTGAGCCAGGTCTTGTGAGAGAATCCTCGTGCCTCGAGAGGGGCTGGAAAGGGTTCTCTGATGAAGAAGCGACGCAGTGCAGAGCAGATCGTGGGCTTGCTCCGGCAGGCTGATGTGGACCTTGGGAAGGGTGCGACGGTGCCCGATGTCTGCCGACGGCTGGGTATCAGCCAGCAGACGTACTACCGGTGGCGAACGAAGTTCGGGGGCATGGATCCGA
>JAFMIU010000126.1 GCA_017853835.1 Pirellulales bacterium
TTCATGGTGGGCACCGCCTCGGGATCAGGTTCGCACGGCACCAAGACGCCTCCGAAAGGCGCTGGTGATCCGCCCTCGCGCGGCGGCACCGCAGGCCCCTTTGCCGCGGTAACGGTGCTGTTCTTCTTCTGGGGATTCATCACCGTCATGAACGACGTGCTGATCCCCTTCCTCAAGTCGAGTTTCGAACTCAACTACTTCCAGGCCGGGCTCGTGCAGTTTGCGTTCTTCGGGGCGTTCTTCGTGATCTCGCTGATCTACTTCACCCTCTCGGTGAGCGGCGGCGACCCGATCAATCGCGTCGGCTACCAACGAACCATCGTCACCGCGCTCGTCATCTGCGCGGCCGGCTGCGGACTGTTTTCACCGGCGGCGGCCTCGAAGTCGTATGTCTTCTTCCTGGGGGCCCTGTTCCTGCTCGCAACGGGCGTGACGCTCCTTCAGATCGCGGCGAACCCCTACGCGGCGATCCTGGGCAGGCCCGAGAACGCCTCGTCGAGGCTCAACCTTGCCCAGGGGCTCAACTCGCTGGGCACGACCATCGCCCCCATCGCCGGCGGGCTCCTGCTCTACAAGGTGTTCGCCAAGGACGGCGCGGTAACGCTCGACGCGATCCAGGTGCCCTACCTGATCTACGGCGGGATGTTTCTCGCCCTCGCCGTGGTGATGGCCTTCATCCACCTTCCGCGGATCCAGCCGGCGGGCTCGGCGCCGAGCCACGGGGCGGCCAGTGCGCTTGCCTTTCCCCAGTTGACGCTCGGGATGGTGGCGATCTTCATGTATGTCGGTTCCGAGGTGGCGATCGGCAGTTATCTGGTGAGCTTCATGGGAGACCCGGCCGTCATGGGCTGGGAAGAGGGAATCGCCAGTCTCTACCTCGCCTTCTACTGGGGCGGGGCGATGATCGGCCGGCTGTGCGGCGCGATCGCCATGGCTCACACGACGAACCCGGCGCGCAAGCCGGCGCTGATGATCGTGACGGCAGCCGCGCTCTTGGGGCTCGTCTACGTCGTGACCGCCTTGCGTTTCGAGGGCGGCCGACTCGTGACCAGCTTCCTGCCGGTGGTCGATCTCTGGCCATTCGCGCTCATGATTGCGATCTGCCTCGGCACCTTTGCCGTTGCCCGCGGCAAGCCTTCGGCGGTGCTCTCGCTGTTTTCGCTCGCCCTGTGCCTGCTGCTGCTCATCGCCGCCTGTGCGACCGGCAAGATCGCCCTCTGGGTGGCGCTCGGCACCGGGTTGTTCAACTCGATCATGTGGTCAAACATCTTCACGCTGGCGATCGACGACCTCGGCGAGCAGACATCGCAAGGCTCGTCGTTGCTGGTGATGATGATCGTCGGCGGGGCCCTGCTGCCGCTGTTGATGGGGGCCGTCGGCGATGTGGTCGGCATCCGGCAGGCGTTTCTCATCCCGATTCCCTGCTACCTCTACATCGCCTTCTATGGCTGGTGGAGCCACCGCCGGATCGCGGCCAAGGGAGCCAACGCATGATCGCGGGCCGCGAACTCGCCCACGATCCGCGGGTGGTGCTCACGCTCGACGCCGGCGGGACGAACTTTTCGTTTTCGGCCATTCGCGGCGGTCGCACGATCGGCGACTCGTTGACGCTGCCTGCGGAGCCGAACGACCTCGATGCGAGCCTGCGAAACATGATCGCCGGCTTCCAGGCCCTCGTCGATCAGATCGGCCGGGCACCCGACGCCATCAGCTTCGCGTTTCCCGGCCCGGCCGACTACCCGAACGGCGTGATCTTCAACGTCGGCAACCTGCCCGCCTACCGCGGAGGCGTTGCGGTTGGGCCGATGCTGGAGGAGCGGTTCGGGGTGCCCGTCTTCCTCAACAACGACGGCGACCTGTTTGCCTACGGCGAGGCGCTCGCCGGCCTGCTGCCGGAGATCAATCGCGAACTCGAGGCTGCCGGCAGCCCCAAGCGGTATCGCAACCTGATCGGACTCACGCTCGGCACGGGACTGGGGGGCGGCATCGTCATCGACGGCCGTCTGCTCGGCGGCGACAACTCGGCAGGCGGCGAGTTCTGGCTGTTGCGGAACCGGGTGCGAAGCGAGTGCTTCGCCGAGGAGGGGGCCAGCATCCGCGCCGTCCGATCGGCCTACGCCGAGGCCGTCGGCGCTGCCGCCGAGGGCCTCTCCCCCAAGGACATCGGCGACATCGCCACCGGCGCGGCCCCCGGTGATCAGCAGGCCGCCCGTCGGGCGTTTGAAACACTCGGCGAGGTGGTCGGCGACGTGCTGGCCAACGTGCTGACGCTCGTGGATGGCCTCGCGGTCATCGGCGGAGGCCTTGCCGGCGCAGCCCCGCTGTTCCTTCCCCGCGTGATGGCCGAACTCAACGGCACGATCGCCACCTACGGCGGTGCAACGACCAACCGGCTTGTGCAAGCCGCCTACGACCTGGGGAATCCCGCTCAGCGGCAGGAGTTTCTCCGCGACCAGTCGCGCGTCATCGCGGTGCCCGGCTCGTGCCGCACCGTCGTCACCGAACCCCGCAAACGGGTCGGTGTGGGCATCTCCACGCTTGGCACCTCCATGGCGGTGGGCATCGGCGCCTACGCGTTCGCGATCAACCGACTCTGACACTCCTCCTCACGACATTCCATCGGGGTTCCTTTCATGCATCATTTTCGAGTCGCCGTCTGTCTCGCGGTCGCGCTGATCCCTCCGGTGGCTTCCATCGGTGGGGAAGACTTCACCCGTCACGTCGATCCCTTCATCGGATCCGGCGGGCATGGCCATGTGTTTGTGGGTGCCAGCGTGCCCTTCGGGGCCATGCAGGTCGGCCCGGCGAACTTCCACCA
Organism: Pirellulales bacterium; assembly: GCA_017853835.1. Classification (GTDB taxonomy): domain Bacteria; phylum Planctomycetota; class Planctomycetia; order Pirellulales; family UBA1268; genus QWPN01. Next base: position 2,819 of record JAFMIU010000126.1, read on the forward strand.
GGGCTGGGACTGGTGCTCGGGCTACCACTACTCGGACGACGTGCTCGCCGGGTTTTCGCACTTGCACCTCGGCGGCACCGGCATCTCCGACCTGGGCGACATCCTGGTGATGCCGTACACCGGCAAACTGACCGCCAACCGCGGCTCCCGCAAGAACCCCGACGCCGGATGGGCGAGCCGCTACACCCATGACCAGGAAACGGCACGCCCCGGTTTCTACTCGGTCACCCTCCTCGACCACGACGTGCACGTGGAACTGACCGCGACCGAGCGGGTCGGTCTGCACCGCTACCGCTACCCGGCCGGCACGCAGGCTCACCTCGGCATCGACCTGCAGTTTGAGAACGGTGGTGGCAAGGTCGTCGAGTCGCGACTGCGGCGGATCGATGAGCACACGGTCGTCGGCTCTCGCCGATCCGCCGGGTGGGCCAAGGATCAGCGGGTCTTCTTCGCGCTCAGGTCGTCCACCGCATTTGCCACGTTCCGCATCTTCCTCGGCGACCGCGAGGTCGAAGGAGACTCGGCCGAGGGGCGCGGGCTGCGGGCCGTCGGCACCTATGAGGGCTCGCCGGGTGAAGTGCTGGTGCGGGTCGGCATCTCGCCGGTCAGCGAGGACAATGCGCTGGCCAATCTCGAACAGGAAGCCGGATCTGCGGATTTCGATGCCGTCGCCGCGGCGGCCAAGGCCGCCTGGAACGAGCAACTCGGCCGGATCCAGATCAAGGCCGATGAGCGGACGAGCCGCATCTTCTCCACCGCCCTCTACCACACCATGATCGCGCCGGCGTTGTTCAACGATCACAACGGCGACTATCGGGGCGCCGATGGCAAAACCCACCAGTCGGCCGACTTCGACAACTACACGATCTTCTCGCTGTGGGACACCTACCGAGCGGCGCATCCGCTCTTCACCCTCACGCAGCCGGATCGCGTCGGGCAGTTCATTCAGACGATGCTCGCGATCCGCGATCAGCAGGGGAAACTGCCGGTGTGGCACCTGATGGGCAACGAGACCGACACGATGGTCGGCTATCACGCTGTCCCGGTGGTGGTCGACGCCTACTTCAAGGGCCTGCTCAACGCCGATCCAGAGCGTGCCTACGAGGCGATCAAGAACTCGGCGATGCGCGATGAACGAGGCCTCGACTCGGTCAAGGCACTGGGCTACATCCCCGCCGAACGGGAGGTCGAATCGGTCGCCAAGGCCATGGAGTATGCCATCGACGACTGGTGCATCGCCCAGATGGCGAAGGCGCTCGAAAAGCGGGATGACTACGAGTATTTCTCCAAACGAGCCGCAGCCTACCGTGAATACTTCGATCCCGAGACGAAGTTCATGCGGGGAAAAATGTCCGACGGCACCTGGCGCGAGCCGTTCGACCCGGTCGCATCGTCCCACCGGCGTGACGACTACTGCGAGGGCAATGGCTGGCAATACCTGTGGCTCGTGCCGCAGGACCCCGAGGGGCTGATCGAACTGCTCGGCGGAGACGCGGCGTTCGGTGAAAAGCTCGACCAACTCTTCACCGTGGAATCGGTCAAGAGCGAGGGCGCCTCGGCCGACATCTCGGGGCTGATCGGGCAATACGCCCACGGCAACGAGCCGGGACACCACACAACCTACCTGTATGCCTTCGTCGGACAGCAGTGGAAGACCGCCAGGCTCGTGCGGCAAATCCTCTCCACGCTCTACTCCGACAAACCGGACGGCCTCTCGGGCAACGAAGACTGCGGCCAAATGTCGGCCTGGTACGTCTTCTCGGCGCTCGGCATGTATCCGGTCAATCCGGCGGCCGGCGTCTATGTCTTCGGCAGCCCCGTCGTCGACGAGGCGACGATCGCGCTGCCCGGCGGCAAGTCGTTCACGATCGTCGCAGAGCACAACGCTCCAGAAAACATCTATATCCAGTCGGTGCAGCTCAACGGCAAGCCCTATCGCAAGTCATACATCACCCACCCCGACATCACCGCGGGGGGCACACTGACCTTCGTGATGGGACCGGAGCCGAACACTTCCTTCGGAAGCGACCCACAGGATCGCCCCCAGTCGGTGGTGATGTCGCGGTCGAACCACTAGAGCGCATCTCCGCTACGTGTAGCGACGAGTTGATAATCCTGAGCGGGTAGGCGAGGGGGTCGGCGAACGCTCGAGGAGCCTTGGGCGTATCCTCGCCCCGGCGACGAGACTTTTGCCGCCCCCGAGCCGGCGATACACGTATCTCAGACGCGCTCTAGCGCATCCAACGCACGCAGATCGCCTTCGAGGCAAATGTGCAGAGGGCCGGCGGGCTCTCCCTGGGAGGGGCCGTGCTCCGGCGGCGTCGAACCATCCACGAGCACCGCCGGCTGCGGTGACGCGGTTCCGGTCGGCCGTGTCGAGCTGCCTTAAAACGGCACGTCGTCGTCCGCCGCCTCGGCAAACGCGTCGTTGGGATCGACGGAGCCTCGCGACCCGGCGTCGGGTCGTCCGCCACCGGCCATCTGCCGAAAGGAGAGGCCCTCGGCGGTCAGGAAGTATTTCGCCTCACTCGCCTCGTCACGTTGCCAGCGACGGCCGCTGAGGCGGTAGGTCACCTCGATCTCATCCCCCACGCCCAGATCGTCCACGGCGTCGCAGCCGTCCTTCACAAACTCGATCGGGATGTAGTTCGTGAACGTGCCCTTCTCCTGCTGCAGCACCACGAGCCGCTTGCGAAACCCCTTTTGGCCGAAGGTTTTCGTCTCCTCGATGAGGTGGACGGTGCCGCGAACGGTGGGGTCTTTCATGGGAAGGGCCATCCTTGGGAGGTTTGCAGGGAGACTCCTGCGGGTCAGAGGATACCTTTCCCCGAGACGTTTTTGAACTCCGCGGCGTGATGTGGCGCCGAACCCGGCTGGGCTCCCATGCCGAAGGGACGACGACGCTTCCCTCGGGCGGCTATCGCTGCCACGCCCATGACAAGCGTCATCGTCGCCACTGAGCCAGGCTCCGGAACGGCGGCAACCCCGGCCGACCCGGAGGGCGGATTGTAGGCACCGATGTCGAAGAGACCCGTACCAAGGTAGAGAGCCACGTCTGTGATGTCGACGAGGCCGTCGTATGTGTAGTCGCCCTCAGACCAACTCGACGGCTCACCCGTGTCGTACTTGCCACCGGCGAGGTACGTGCTGATGTCGAGCAAGTCGATCGACCAGTCAAGGTTGGTGTCGCCCGGCGCGGCGTAGGCGAAGGCGACGGAACCGTCGCCATTGTCGAGCCAGCCGACGGAACGCGAAATGCCGAGGGAGGCATCAGCCGCAGCGGCACTCGAGGTGATGCCTGCCGTGCCGTTCCACGATCCATCACCCATGCCCATGGTGATCGCCCCGACCAGGTCGGTGGCAGAGAGTCCGTTCGACACCGTCACCAGGCCGCTCCCGACGTCTGTAAGGCCGCCGGCATTCGGGTCAAGTCCACCGACCACGGTGGTTTGGTAGGGGGCGAGGGCCATCGTGCCGCCTGCAGCCGGCGCCACGGTGCTGAACTCGAGGGCCTGCGTGGTGGCAATCTGGAGAACGCCCTCCTCGATGATCGTGCTGCCGCTGAGCGTATTGGCCTGATCCACCACCAACGTACCAGCCCCCGTTTTTGTGAGCGGCGCGGTGCCGCTGAACAAGGCATAGCCCGCCTGTGCCTGCGTCTGCGTGCCGCTGGCTACGTTCACGGTCGTTCCCGGCGGGGCGGTCGGCAGGCTGGCGATCCGAAGGCCGTACCATGCATACGACGCCGTGGCCGCGCCGGAATAGATGTTGCGATAGGCGGCTCCATCGGAACCATCCCCATACCGCCACGAGCCGCCACGGTAGATCGGCATTTCGTAGCCATATGTGGTGCGCGTCGCCTCGGTCCAGTTGTAGAGGAGTCCTTCGACGTCAAAGAGGCCGTAATAACTCGTGGCGGAGGCATAGGCACCGACATTCGTCAGATAGTCGATCGCGGCATCGAATGCCTCGCCGGTAGTCGCCATCGTGTCAGCAGTATGGCCGCTGCCGTTATTGCCATTGCCGATGTTGGCACTTGTTGCACCGCCAGGAGGAGCTGACCTGCCCCCCTTTAACGAGGCCACTCCGGGAGCGAGAATCCTGGGTGGCCGCAACCGAGGGAGGGCAA
>JAFMIU010000049.1 GCA_017853835.1 Pirellulales bacterium
TGAGCTGGGACAAGCAGCTCGCCGTCGTCGGGCAGGTTATTCCGGCCTATCAGTGTCCGAGCGACACGCCCCGGGTGATGGAAGTGGCCCTGGGGGCGGGCGGTGATCGCAAGGGAAGCTACGGACTGAACTGGGGGCAGAATGTCACCGCGACGCCGTTTGTCGATGCGAAGGGAAAGGCCCCGTTCGCGGGACAATACGGCGCCAAGCTCGCTGAGATCACCGATGGCACGAGCAAGACGCTCCTGCTCATGGAGCTGATCCAGGCGCCATCCGAATCGGGCCAGGTCGTGGATCGACGGGCGAGGATTTGGAATCCGAGCGGCGGCACCTATCAGGTCTTCACGAAAGAGACGCCAAACTCGAAAGCAGACGATGTTTCCACCTGCGTGGATCGGCCCGAGATCGCACTGCCCTGCACCCACGTCAGCCCGGTGGAGGCTACGTATACGTTGGTGTCCCGCAGCAGGCATGTCGGCGGCGTGACGGTCTCCTTCTGCGATGGCTCGGTACGATTCGTGAACGACGATATCGATCTCGCAGCCTGGCAGGCCGCGAGCAGCATCAACCTGGGTGAGACGACGTTCCTTCCGTGATGACCGTCATGGAGATCGCATCTGGGGAGTGTGGATCGCCGCTCGGCGACGGCGAAAGTCGCCGCGTCACGGTCTGTCGATTTGTCGCCGTGGGCCGCAGGACGGATTTCCCCCTCCTTCACCGACGCTCGGGGCACGTCAGTTTGGGTGGCCGGCCCTCTTGAGGATCGGCATTTCCGAGTCATAGTCCGCAACCAGCTTCTTCCGCCTCACGTTCTCCTTCTGAATCTCTCGAAGCTGCTTGGCCATCTTCGGATCCATCGCGCAGAACTTCGTTCGCCAAGGGAGTACGTCTGCTGGCTGATACCTATTGATCGATGAAAAGTAGATTCACGAGCAGCAACGCCAAATCCACGTCGCGTTGCGACGGCAGGCGATGAATGGGTTATTCAAGCCTCAATAGGCGTCGACAGGGGGCAGGCACGATCGCACCCTTCCCAAGGTTCCCATCAGCCTGCCGGAGCAAGCCCACGATCTGCTCCGCACTGCGTCGCTTCTTCATTTAAGAACCGTTTCCAGCCCCAACCGGGGCGTGAGAATTCTCTGACAAGACCTGGCTCACGAGTTGAGGAGCGGGTCAAGCGCTGGGGATGGGTTGAAGCCACTCCGGGATGGTTGGTCACTCCAAGGATGGCGGGGTCAGGAAGGGCCAGGAGGGCACCTCGACTGGAACGATAGATTTCATTGACACGGCACGTGTACGCGCGTACCCTTTGATTGAAGAACAGGAAGTTGTTGCATGTCCTCCACCGCCCAGGAAACCTACGTCATGCTCGGCAGTGAGCCGATTTGGCAGGCTGCGGCGGCGTGCCACGGGATTCTCGCAACGGCAGGAGTGCCCCATGTGGTACTCGGCGGGGTAGCGGTCTGCCTCCATGGATATCGACGCAACACGATCGACATCGACATGCTGGTGCGGCCGATAGACATGGCAGAGATCAAGTCCGCGCTGCTCCAAGCGGATTTCACCTGGGACGAATCGCTTCGCGAGTTTCGCACCGATGCGGGTATTCCGATCCACTTCGTCGCTGCCGGCGATCGGGCGGGCAAGGGAAGCGAGGTCATTCTTCCAAGCCCTGCCGACGAGCGGATCGCCATCGTCATCGAAGGCCTGCCGGTGCTGTCACTGGCTGCCCTGATCGAGTCGAAACTCGCATGTGGCGAAGGCGACCCCCGGCGAATGCATCGCGATTTCGCCGATGTGGTGGAACTCATCTCGATCCACAGACTTGATGGCTCGTATGCGAGGCACCTTCACAAGGCTGTCCGGCCCGCCTTCCGTGAACTCGTGCGCCGCCTCGCCTGAGCCGCGGCCGTCGAAGGCCAGGCGCCCATGCTCCGGCGCTACGATAAAGCAACACCCCTTCTGTAAATCCGGGTTTTCAGAGGTGGATCATCTGGCTTCCATGTTCAGGTGGGCACGTTCTGTTTCCCAGTCGTCACTGATCTCGGAAAGGACGGCGGTAGCCGTACCGCCCGTATTCGCTGGCCATCCAGACGATCCGCTTCACGAGCCGTGGCTCGTCGCCTGCAACGCTCGTCTTGCGGCACTGAGTGTTCCTGGCCTGCCCCAGCACTCGACATGCCCGGCGTTCGGTCACCTCATCGCGGCCGAGCATGTCACGCACATGCTCGACCGCCTGACGCCGCTTCGCCGGGCTTAGAAGTTGAGCTGCGCACGCCTTCAGCAACGTTTAAGGGGGGCAGGTCCGAAGGACCGATGCCGAGGTGCCACTGGCCGGGCGATCGTCATCACGATCGGCACGTGGCTCGGTCGGCAGGCATCGTTGGGGGCAGGTCATCCGATCGATTCTTCAGCGATGCTGGCGACGGCGAAGCATGCTGGCCCCGACAACGCCCATGAGGCCCATCACCATCAGTGAAGATGGCTCGGGCACCACCGTCACTTGCAGGCTGCCCTGCTGGAAGTAGGCGCTCTTGCCACCCCCGAGGTCGTAGGCATTTGAAAGACCAAAATTAGCAAGATTCGAGGTGTCGACCGTTCCTGCAATCAATGTGTAGGTGCCGATGGGAGTGAGGCTCGACAGCCCAACGATGTCGTCCACACCGAAGTCGCCGGGGCTTGTGAAGCTGACGCTCCCACCCGAGACGGCGAGAGGGCTTGAGGCATTGAAGGTGAACTGAGCACCCGAACCAAAGGTCACGTTCCCCATGATCGTACCGGTCCCGCCCAGAATAGCGCCGGTCGCTACGCTGACATCTCCGGTGAATGAACTATCAACCGCGAGCGTGCTGCCGTTCGGCACTGTCGTGGTGCCAGTCGGCGCGACAGCCCCTGTGATCGTGACGTCACCGCCGATCGTGTACGTGCCAGCACCGAGATTGGCCGACACCGTGCCGCCGTTGAGGCTGTAGGTGGCGGCCGTAAGTGTGTTCCCGGTACCGGCGAGTTCGCCCCCGTTGATGGTGAATGCAGCGACAAGGTCACTGCCACCGAGCTGATAGCGGCCGCCATTGATCATGAGCGTCGACGTATCGGGCAGGAGGTTTGCTCCCTGAGCGTCGAACAGCCCATCCCACACCGATACTGCCGACGTGGCGAGACTGCCACTCGCCACGAGCGTTCCGGCATTGATGGTTGTCGGCCCCGTGTAGGTGCTGTTTCCGCTCAGTACCCACGTGCCAGCCCCCGACTTAATCAACGACGTGGCACCGACGTTGTCGCCGATCGCTGCTGCCAAGGTGTTCGCTCCGGTGTTGGTTCCCGAGAGGGTCAACGTTCGCGTACCGTTGTTGATGAAGCCCATGGCGCCGGCGTTGGTAAAGCGAATCGCCCCGCTGCCCGAGGCGTCGATCGTGTCGCCAAAGATCGACAGCCGGAACAGTCGGTCGGTGCTGCCTCCAGGCCCAGTGTAGCGCAGTGTGCCGCCAGCCAGCTCCAGGTTGGCCGCGTCGCTGCCAGAAGCCCCAAGGCTGCTGGCTGCGCCCCCGTCAGCCAGCGAACTGACCTCGAGAGTGCCGGAGATCCTTGTGCCGCCACTGTAGGTGCTGGTGCCCGTTAGCGTTAGCGTGCCCGTTCCATATTTGCGAAGCGCTCCGCTGCCGCTGATCACGCCGCCGTAGGTGCTGTCGTAGCCGTTGGTGTCGATCTCACCGCCCCCGCTGTTGAGCACCATGCTTCGATTGGAGCCCAGATTGAAGGCGGAACCGAGTTGCAGCCTGCCTCTGTCGAACGTCAAGTTCGTTGTCGGCGTGGACGGCACAGTCCCAAGGTTGGCGTCGGAGCTGATCTGCAGCGTGTTGAATCCGCTGATCGTCGTGCCGCCGCCGTACGTGTTGATTCCGGACAGCACCGCCGTCCCTATGCCAGTGATAGCCAACCCGCCCGAGCCGCCGATGGCGCCGGCGATCGTGATATCGCTGGAAGTAAAATAACTTAACCCAGTGTTCACTGTCCCGCCCCCGACGTTGAGCGTGATCGAACGGTTGGCATTGAGCGTCAATCTCGACAAGGACTCGGGCTGAAGCGTGCCGCCATCGAAGGTGATGTTCGTCGCCGCCGAGGACGGCACGGCACCGAGATTCGAATCCGAACGCACGACCAATGTGCCGGCGTTGAGCATCGTGCCGCCGCTGTAGGTATTCGTTCCCGACAACGTCAGTGTTCCACCACCGGCCTTCGTCAAATGCCCAGTGCCGCTGATGACGCCGCCATATGCCGAAGCGTTTGACTGGTTGAAGACGAGGGCGGCGTTATTGGTCACATTGCCGACAATCGACCCTGTCGTCCCTCCCGCACCAATCTGGAGCGTGCCGGCATTGATGGTCGTGCCGCCGGAGTAGGTGTTCGTTCCGGAGAGGGTCAACGTGCCCGATCCGTATTTGGTCAACCCTCCGCTGCCGCTGATCACGCCGCCGTAGGTGCAATCAAAACCGTTGGTATCGATGGTTCCGCCGCCACTGTTCAGCGTCATGCTTCGGTTGGAACTTGGGTTGAAGCTGGCCCCAAACTGCAGCGTGCCGCTCCCGAAGATAACGTTCTCGGCCGCCGCCGATGGAGTCGCACCCAGGTTTGACTCGATGCTGACGCGCAGCGTTCCGGCATTGATGGTTGTCGGCCCCGTGTAGGTATTGGTGCCGCTCAAGACCCACGTGCCAGCACCCGACTTGATCAACGACGTGGCACCGAAGTTGTCGCCGATCGCTGCTGCCAAGGTGTTCGCTCCCGTGTTGGTTCCCGAGAGGGTCAACGTTCTCGTCCCTCCATTGCTGAAGCCCATGGCGCCGGCGTTGGTAAAGCGAATCGCCCCGCTGCCCGAGGCGTCGATCGTGTCGCCAAAGATCGACAGCCGGAACAGTCGGTCGGTGCTGCCTCCAGGCCCAGTGTAGCGCAGTGTGCCGCCAGCCAGCTCCAGGTTGGCCGCGTCGCTGCCAGAAGCCCCAAGGCTGCTGGCTGCGCCCCCGTCAGCCAGCGAACTGACCTCGAGAGTGCCGGAGATCCTTGTGCCGCCACTGTAGGTGCTGGTGCCCGTTAGCGTTAGCGTGCCCGTTCCATATTTGCGAAGCGCTCCGCTGCCGCTGATCACGCCGCCGTAGGTGCTGTCGTAGCCGTTGGTGTCGATCTCACCGCCCCCGCTGTTGAGCACCATGCTTCGATTGGAGCCCAGATTGAAGGCGGAACCGAGTTGCAGCCTGCCTCTGTCGAACGTCAAGTTCGTTGTCGGCGTGGACGGCACAGTCCCAAGGTTGGCGTCGGAGCTGATCTGCAGCGTGTTGAATCCGCTGATCGTCGTGCCGCCGCCGTACGTGTTGATTCCGGACAGCACCGCCGTCCCTATGCCAGTGATAGCCAACCCGCCCGAGCCGCCGATGGCGCCGGCGATCGTGATATCGCTGGAAGTAAAATAACTTAACCCAGTGTTCACTGTCCCGCCCCCGACGTTGAGCGTGATCGAACGGTTGGCATTGAGCGTCAATCTCGACAAGGACTCGGGCTGAAGCGTGCCGCCATCGAAGGTGATGTTCGTCGCCGCCGAGGACGGCACGGCACCGAGATTCGAATCCGAACGCACGACCAATGTGCCGGCGTTGAGCATCGTGCCGCCGCTGTAGGTATTCGTTCCCGACAACGTCAGTGTTCCACCACCGGCCTTCGTCAAACCATTGCTTCCGCTCACCACGCCGCTTGCTGATACGACGTTGTTTGAGCCGATGTCCCAAGTCTGGTTGCGGTTCAACGCAATGGTGGGCGCGATCGTTGAAAACTTCGACGTGCTCGTGGCGTCAAACACGATTCCGCCGGAGCCCACGTTGATCGTTCCAGACCCGCTGACATTCCACGCTGAGCCAGCGTTGTCGAAGGTGATCTTGCTGGCGTAGATGGTCGAGGACCCGATGGTCGGCTGGTTGCTGATGGCGCTCTCGCTCGCGAAGGCGGCGATGGCGTCGGTCAGCTGGCTGGTGCTGGTCCAGTCAGGGCCGCTCGTGGTCCAGCCGCTGGCAGTGAGCCAGTCGGTGGTGGAATCGTTCCACGTGTAGGTGGTTTGGGCCTTCGCCATGGGGGCAAGGGCGAGCACAAGTGCGACGACAGCGAAGAGCCGGACACGCGAGTGGGGTGAGGGGGGCACGAGAAGCGGCTTCGGGGCGGGGGATTTCGCCACGAACGAGTGCACATCGTCGTAGGGGTGATCGTGCATGGTGGGCAGGAAGCATTTGGCTCGACGTGCGCCCGGTGGCGCTCGGGATGTGTCACGGGACTTGCAATTCGCATGCCACGGAGGAAGAAAAAGGCTCGTCATGGTGATCGTTGAGTGGAAAACCTGTTTTTCCACTCAAAAAGCGGTTTTTGGAATCACAGTCGAGGCTGCCGCGCAGCACGAGTTCTTTTGGTGCTGGTGCGTTTCGCACCAGGTGCTGGTGCGTTTCGCACCAGGTGTTGGTGCGTTTCGCACCAGGGTTTGGTGTGTTTCGCGACACTCCCAGCGTCAGCCTTCGGACGGAATCATCCGGGTGAGGTCGGCGAGCGTGCCCGCCTCAGACGGATGCTTGTCGCGTCGCCAGCGAACGATCCGAGGAAATCGGACGGCCACTCCCGATTTGTGCCGAGTCGATCGTGACACGCCCTCGAAGGCGAGCTGCATCACGACCGTCGGCGTGCAGATCCGCACCGGGCCATGTTTCTCGAGCGTCGTGGCACGCACGATCCGGTCGATTTCGACGATCTCCGCGTCGGTGAGGCCAGAGTAGGCCTTGGCAATGGTCACGAGGCGATCACCATCCCAGACGCCCAGCGTGTAGTCGCTGTGAAGGCCGGCACGCCGACCGTGCCCCGCCTGGGCGTAGAGCAGCACCGCGTCGATCTCAAGCGGCTCGACTTTCCACTTCCACCAGTCGCCCCGCGTGCGTCCGCTCGCATACCCGCTCGATCGCCGCTTGAGCATCAGCCCTTCCACGCCCCGCGCTCGCGATTCCTGCCGCGCCGCCGCGAGATCGGGCCAGCTGGTGCCGGCGACGATCGGTGATCGCATGAGACGTCCGGCCTCGATCATGACGCGGCCATCGAGAACCTCGTCGAATCCGGTCGGCACCATCGCCTCGAGCCGCTGTCGGCGGTCAATGAGGGGGCGGCTGCGAAGGTCGACGCCGTCGGCCTCGAGGAGGTCATACGCCACGAACACGCACGGCATGTCGGCAAGCACATGCTTCGTCACCCGCTTGCGACCGGCACGCTTGGAAACCGTCGTGAAGCCGAGCAGCCGACCATCCCGCACCGCCAGGATTTCGCCGTCGAGCACCGTTCCCGGCGGCAAGGTGGCGGCTGCGGCCACGATGTCGGGAAATGCCTCGTTGATCAGCTCCTCACCGCGACTCCACACGGCCGCGTCGTCACCCCGCCGCACGATCTGGGCCCGCATGCCGTCCCACTTCCATTCCGCCTGCCATGCGGTCACATCGCCGAGGTCTTCCGCGACGTGTTCCGGGGCTGGGCGGTCGAGCGGCGAGGCGAGGAGAAAGGGATACGGACGCCGGTTGTCGACGGCCGCTTCCGCCGCCAGCAGGCGAGAGAAGGCCTCGCCGTCGGCGGGTGGGTCTCCCATGAGCCGATGGGCCATCTCGGCCTGGTCGATGCCGGCGAGTTCGGCGAGGGCCCGTGCCACGAGCGTGCGCGACACGCCCACGCGAAGGCCGCCGGTGAGCAGCTTGTGCCACACGATCCGCTCCCGGGGGGCGAGCCGACGCCACACGGCCGTCACCACCTCCCGCTTTCGGTCGTCGTCGGCACCACGAAGATCATGGATGGTCTGCTGCATCGTCTCGGCGAGCCCCGGGGCCTCGCTCGGGGCGGTCGGCGCGTCAGCCTCCGGCAACACGAGCGCCAGCGTTTCGGCGAGGTCGCCAACATGGGCATAGCACTCCTCCACGAGCCACTCCGGAAACCCGGTCACCTCCGATGCCCATGCCCGGAGCTGGCCGGTGGAGACGCTGCGGAGCTGCCGCCCGCCGGAGAGCACCTCGAGGGCGCAGGCCGCGTCGTGCGGTGCCGCCACGGCGAAATACTCGCGAAGAGCAGCCACCTTGTCGGTGGTGCTCGTGGTGCCGTCGAGGGCCCAGTAGAGATTGGTGAAGGCCTTCATGCGTCGGCCTCCGATGGAACTTCCTCGGCAGCCTCGTCGTCGGAAGCCTCGGCGACGGCGGCGTCGGGGGTCGCTTCGCCGGAAAACCGTGTCGGCAACACCTCGGCATCGAGCCCCTTCGTCTCGCGGAGGTAGCGGGCGAGCGCATCGCTGAAGCCATGCGTGGCGAGCACGCGGCGCGCGCCCGTCGCCTCGATCGCCGTGAGCAGGCCGGGGAAATCGGCATGGTCGGACACGGCGAAGCCCTTTTCAAAACCGCGGCGTCGTCGCACGCCTCGAAGCGTCATCCAGCCCGATGCCATCGCCACGCTCGATTCACCAAAGAGGTTGAGCCACGACGTGCCGAGCACGCTTGGCGGCGCGATCACGAGCGCCCGGCCGTCGCCCACGCGTCGGGCCCGCGGCGGCACGCGGTCGATCGGCGGTAGCCGCACTCCGCTCGATCGGTAGGCCTCGACGAGCTTCATCACCGCGCCGTGTCCCACGATCGGGCCGATCGACGGATCGACCATCGCCGCAAGCCGTTGCGCTTTTCCCAACGCGTAGGCGAGCAGCACGCTTGTGCGGCCGGCGTCGCGGTTGGCCCGCCACCACGCGTTGATCTCGCCGGCGATCGTGTCGGGGCTCTGCCAGCGGTAGATCGGCAGGCCGAACGTCGATTCGGTCACGAACACATCGCAGGGCACGGGCTCGAAAGACGCGCAGGTCGGGTCGGCATGGAGCTTGTAGTCGCCGGTGACGACCCAGGTGGTCCCACCATGCTCGATCCGCACCTGTGCCGACCCGAGGAGGTGGCCGGCCGGATGAAGCGACACGGTCACGCCGTTGATCGAGAGCCGTTCGCCGCGGCGGAGCGTGTCGATCGGCGCCGAGCCACCGAGCCGCGTGCGCAGGACGAGCTTGCCCTCCGTGGCACAGAGATACCGGTCGCAGCCCGTTCGGGCATGGTCGGCATGGGCATGGGTGATGACGGCTCGGGGCACGCGACGCCAGGGATCGACGTAGAAGTCTCCGCGTTCGCAGTAGAGCCCGGAGTCGGTCACGCGGAGCAGGTCGGCGTCGGTGATGGCCGGCATGGCGACGGGCTCAGCGAGTGGGTGGGTCGGTGATCATCGCCCGTGACCGTTGCATCAGCATCAGCCGCTCACGGCCGTCGCGTTCCGGGTAGGTGATCGAAGGAACACCCGATTCCACGATCGCAAACAGTCCGCTCTGAACGAATCGCATGGCGAGTTCCTCGAGCGAGCATCCGTGGGGTGGGCCGCCGCCGGGGCGATGGTCGCCACGATACGGGTCGAGATAAAAGACGCCCAGGAGATGCCCACCGGGCAGAAGCGATCGTGCCACGGCGCGAACGTAGTCGTCGCGGCCGTCGGGATCGATCGCGCAGAAGCAGGTGTGCTCCCACACCCAGGCGAATCGGCCGCGGTGCTCCGGTGCAAGGTCGAAGAGATCGCCCACGACGAACGCGGCATTGGCTGGATGGTCGAGACGGGATGCCGCGGCAATCGCCGACGGGGCGATGTCGAGACCGAGCACGTCCGAGGTCGGCTCGGCGGTGGCGATCGCCCGCACGTCGTGGCCGAGACCGCAGCCAGGCACGAGCACGCGTTCGGTCATTCGGCCGGGATGCATGGCAAGCCACCGAAGCAGGGCAGGGTGCGGGGCCCCTTTGTCCCAGGGCGCGTCGGCGTTGCGGTAGCGTGCTTCCCAATCAGTTGGCATCAGGGCAGGGCGGCATCAGGAGGGCGGTCGGAATCCGCCAGCAGCCTACACCCGCCGCATGGCCAACACATGCTCCAGCGTTCCGACGCCGAGGTTGATCGGGCTGTCGACGATGTTGCCGACGATGCCCTTGATGATGCCGGTGCCATCTTCCTGGCGGAGGCTCTCGTACCACGCCTCGGTCACGGCGGGGTCGAAGCCATGGGTTTCGCGGCAACGCTTCCGAGCCCGGAGCACGAGGTCGGCCGCCCTCGGTGAACGGATCTGTTGGTAGCGAAGCAGGCTGTCCTCCACGCTGAGCGAGGATGAGGCGAGTGTGATCGCCAGGGCGAATGAGTCTTCGAGGGCGGAGCAGGCGCCCTGTCCGATATCGGGCGAGGTGTTGTGGGCCGCGTCGCCGAGGATCGCCACCCGGCCGCGCACCCAGGTGTGGAAGGGGTCGACGTCGTAGATCTCGACGCGGTTGAGCGATGCCGATGGATCGATCACATCGACGAGACGACGGGCGCCGGCGGCCCAGTGGCCAAACGCCTCCTCCAGCGGCCGCTTACCCTCGGCGCGATCGTAGGGAAGCCCCGGTGGCTGGGGGATGTCGACGAAAAAGTAGAAGCGGTCGCCCGCGACGGGCATCACGGCGCATCGCTTTCCCTCGGCCACGTAGGTCGTCCACGTGTCGGCCGGCCCGATCGCCTCGTCGATTGGGATCAGCCCGTTGAAGTTGGTGTAGCCCGCGTGGGTTCGCTCGATCCGGATGCCCCCCTCGTCGGCTCGTGTCACATGGTCGCGGGCCACCGACCTCGCGCCGTCGGCGCCGATCAGCAGGTCGGCGGTGTCGGTCGAGCCGTCTGCAAACGTCGCGGTCACGACGTGGCCGTCATCGGCGATCGCCACGAGCCGCGAGCCGAGGCGGATGCGATCCATCCCAAACCGTTCCATGAGCAGGGCCTGGAGATCGGCACGGGCGACAACATAGGGCCGCTGGCCCGTCTGCAGCGTGACGGGCTCGAGGCTGAAGCGACAGAGGGTCTCGCCAGAGCGGCCGTCGAGGTAGGCCATCTGGTCCATGCGACCGCCGATCGCGGCCACCTCGTTGCCGAGACCAAGCCAGTTGAGCACCTTCACGCCGTTGGACCACAGCGAGAGGGCGGCCCCCACCGGCTTGTTTTCCAGCATCTGGTCGTGGATCACGACCTCGTGACCCAGGCGAGACAGGGCGATGCCGGCGCTCGCTCCGCCAATGCCCGCGCCAACGATGATCACCTTCATGGCTGCCTCCGCACCACGGCTAGCGGTAGGCCTGGCTCCCCACCGCCGGGAAACGGTAGCCGCCGAAGCCGAGCGGTGCGTAGGTGGGCCAGTCGCCGGGCGTGACGCCCGGTGGCGTGCCATACATCTTCCAGGTCGGCGTTCGAGGATTTGTCGGCGGCACGAAATACTTCGGTCGCGTTCCGTGGCCGGTGATATAGGGCGAGGCCCCGGGTGCGTAGGGAGCCTGCTTCTGGGGTGTGCCGAGCGACATCGCCGATCGCGGTCCGGAGAACCACTTCCGCTGGGCCGCCGGCGCTGGGAGGGCGGCGGCCGACGCGAGCAGGATGACGACGAGCGTGAGGCGGCGCATGAGGCTTCCAACGCGGGGCATGGGATCGGCCGTACGTCTCATGATCGGCGAACCGGTCGGCATTCTCGCTGTCCCCCGCCGGTCGTGACGATTGCGTGGAATGGAGCGACCCTGTCAGGCGGAAGCTTCCGTGGCACCGGCCCAGCGGATGGCCACCTTCATGTCGAAGGCTTTTTCAAAGAGGTCGGTACGCCGTTCGGCGCCCCAGATGTCGACCTGGGGATCCTGGTCGGCCACCGCATCGATCACCACCTGGCCCCCATCGACGCAGGCGATCACGTCGCGCACCTGCTGCGTGCGGCTGCGGTCGAGCCCGCCGGCCAGCCGGAGGATCGCCGCCATCTGACGCACGCGACGCTGGTCGTCGGGCGAGAGCCTCGCGTAGTTCTCGTGCTTCCGTTTCGGCATCGCGCCGCGATGGTAGCGGGCCACGTTGGCGATCAGTTCGAGGTCGTGGGGTCGGAGTCCCGGGAGGCGGCTGTTGCGAATGAGGTGGTAGCTGTGCTTGTGATGCTGGTCGTAGTTGATCACGTACCCCACGTCCTGCAGCCGGGCGGCGCATTCGAGGAGCGTGCGGTCGCCGGGAACGAGGCTGAGCGGTGTGCAGAGCTGTTCATGCATTCGGCCTGCGAGCGACGCCACGACCCGGCCGTGTTCGAGTTCGCCGGAGCAGGCCGCCGCGAGCCGTTCGATCGCCTCATCGCGGTGCGACGTGTCATCACCCGCCGCATCGACGGCGACGTCGTCGATCATTTCCCGAAGCAGGCCGTCCCGCACGCCACGGGTGTGGATCGCCAGGGTGTTGACGTTGAATCGCCGCATCATGGCGTCGATGATCGACAGGCCGGCGATGATGATGTCGGCGCGGTCGGCCGCCATTCCGGGCAGGCTGCGACGGGCCCGCAGCGACATCTTCCGCAGGCGGTCGAGCAGGTGCCGGACCTCGGCGTGCGACACCTGATAGCCCGCCACCGGAACGTCGCCCTGCTTCTTCGTGGCCTTCACGAGTTCGGCCAGCGTCGTGAAGGTGCCGCCGCACCCGACGAGAAGATGCGGGGCGAAGAGCGGCTTCGTGGTCTGCTTCTTGAGCGTCTCGGCGATCTCGTCGTCCAGCCGTTCGAGGGCTCTTGCCGACTCCGCGGCATCGCAGCAATCGCCCAGCGCGAACTGCTCCGTGAGCCGGACGGCGCCAAGGGGCGTGGAGAAGATCGCCTCGATGAGGCCGCCCGTGGCGAAGACGATCTCGGTGCTGCCGCCGCCGATGTCGGCCACGATCGTGTTGCGGCCGGTGAGATCGAAGGCGTGTTGCACGCTCGTGAAGGCGAGCCGTGCCTCCCGTTCGCCCGAGATCACCTCCACCTCCAAGCCCACGTCCTCTCGGACGCGGCGGCAGAACTCCGGGCCGTTGCGGGCTTCGCGAACGGCGCAGGTCGCGATCGTCCGCAGACGAGTCACCTGGTAGCCGGTGGCGATCTCCTTGAAGGTCTTGAGGGCGGCGATCGTGCTGTCCATCGACTCATCGTCGAGCCGGTTGGCCGTCGACACACTGCGGCCGAGGCGGGTGGGCTCGCGTTCCTCGTCGAGGATGCGGTAGGCGCCGCCCCTGAGTCCCTCCGCGACGAGCAGGCGGACGGAGTTGGAGCCGATGTCGATCGCGGCGAGCCGGCAGGCCATGTCGGCCGACAGGTAGATCTGGCGATCGTCGATGGTGGTCGTCTGATCGGACACGCGGTGCGGCCTTCACGGGGTGTGCCCCCATCATACCGTCGCCACGGTACACTACGGCCCCACCGCCCCCCGCCGAGACGAGATGGTGTCGTCCCCAGCCGTGCAGACCATTCCCGACCCGATCGTGTTTCCGACCGGTGCCCCGCGGCCGCAGCGGTGTGCGGTGGCCGTGGGCAACTTCGACGGCGTGCATGCGGGGCACGCGGCCATCGTCGCGCGGTTGCGGGAGTCGGCGGCCCGGCATGGGGTGCCGGCCGTGGTGGTGACGTTCGATCCGCATCCCGCGACGATCCTTCGTCCCGACCAGGCTCCGGTGCCGCTGACGACGCCGGCCCGGCGGGCCGACCTCCTCCTCGCCCTTGGGCTCGATCTGGTGTGGGTGCAGCCGACCACGGCCGCCCTCATGAAGGTGGAGGCCGAGGCGTTTTACGCCGACGTGCTTCGTGGCCGGCTCGGCGGCGTGGCGCTGGTGGAAGGGGAAGACTTTCGGTTCGGCGCCCGGCGGGCCGGCGACGTGGCGCTGCTCGCGAGGATCTGCGACCGAGACCAGATCGACCTGGATGTGGTGTCGCCGGTGACGGTCGATGGATCCGCCGTGTCGAGTTCGAGGATTCGCGGGCTCATCGAGTCGGGGCGAGTGGCCGAGGCCAACGCACTCTCGACGGCGGCCTATCGCCTTTCGGGCACCGTGGTGCACGGAGCCCACCGCGGCGCGGGCCTCGGGTTTCCCACCGCCAATCTCGGCGAGATGGCCACGCTCGTGCCGGGCGGGGGGGTGTATGCGGCGAGGGCGCAGGTTGACGGCGAGCCGTATGCGGCCGCGGTTCACATCGGGCCGAACGCCACGTTCGGGGCCACCGCGGTGAGCGTGGAGGCGCACCTCATCGGCTTCGAGGGCGATTGCTACGGCCGCGTGCTCGACGTTGACTTCCTCGAGCGGCTGCGCGACACTCGACGCTTCTCGTCGGTCGATGAACTCAAGGCCCGGCTGGCCGACGACGTGGCATCCGCCGCGAGGATTGCCGCGCTTCATCCCCTCGGAACGACATGATGCGACTCGACTGGTCCGCGCTGCTGGAGGTGCTCCGCAACTGTTCGAAGGTGGTGCTCACCAGCCACGTGCGGCCCGACTGCGACGCCCTGGGAAGCGAACTGGGAATGGCCGGCATTCTCGACGCGCTCGGGAAGGACGTGCGGATCGTCAACGCCCAGGCGACCCCCGCCAACCTCAAGTGGATCGACCCGCAGGGCCGCATCGAGTCGCTGGCCGAGAAGGTACGGCCTGCCGACCTCGCCGATCGCGACCTCTTCATCGTGCTCGACACGAGCGCCTGGGCTCAGCTGGGCGCCATGGGCGACGTGGCGAAGTCGATGCGGGAACGGGTGCTCGTCGTCGATCACCATGTCAGCGAAGACGATCTCTCCGACCGCTGGTTCAAGGACACGGCCGCGGAGGCGACCGCTCGGATCGTCTACGAGATTGGACTGCGGCTGCGGGTGCCGCTCACCGAGGCGATCGCCACGCCGCTCTACGCCGGGCTTTCCACCGACACCGGCGGCTTCCGGTTTCCGAGCGTGAGTGGCGAGACGTTTCGGATCGCCGGCCGGCTGGTCGATGCCGGTGCCAATCCGACCGCGATCTACCGCGAGCTGTTCGAGCAGGACACGCTCGCCCGGCTCCACCTCGTGGGCCGCACGCTCGCCGGCGCGGCCACCCGGCACGACGGGCGGGTGATCGTTTCCACGGTCCGTCAGAAGGACATCAAGGAAGTGCATGCCCAGCCCGCCGACACCGAAGACCTCGTGAATCTCACGCTGGCGGTGAAGGGCACCGAGGTGGCGGTGATCCTGATCGAGCAGCCCGACGGACGGATCAAGGTGAGCTTCCGCAGCCGCGGCAAGCTCGATTGCAACGCCCTGGCGGCACGCTTCGGTGGCGGCGGCCACAAGGCGGCGGCCGGCACCATCCTCGACGGCCCCTTCGAGCCGGCCTTCGAGAAGGTGGTGGGGGCGGTGGACGAAGCCTGGCTCGCGATTCATGCGGCGACCACCTGACGACTCAACCACGACGGAGACGCCCCCGATGACACGACCCGGCCCGGACGCGTCGCGGCGAGGATTCTTCGCGAAGGTGCTCGCGATCGCCTGCGGCGGTCTCGCGACGGCCGTGCCATGTGGGGCCGGCCTCTTCGCCTTTCTCGATCCGCTGCGTCGGCGAGGTGAGGCATCCACCTTCCGGCCGGTGGCCGACCTCGCCGCGATTCCTGACGACGGCTTGCCACGGCAGTTTTCCGTGATCGCCGACCGGGTCGATGCCTGGACGGGCTTCGCCGCCGAGCCGATCGGCGCCGTCTACCTGCGCCGCGAGAAGGGATCGCGCGAGGTGGAGGCGCTCTCGGCAACCTGCCCGCATGCCGGCTGCTTCGTCGATCTCGATAAGGGAAGCCACTGCTTCCGCTGCCCCTGCCACAACAGCACGTTCACGCTCGACGGCGGGATCGTGGATCCGAGCCCGAGCCCGCGGGCGATGGACGCGCTCGAGTGCCGTGTCGGCGCTCGGGGCGAGGTGGAGGTGAAGTGGCAGCGGTTCCGGGCCGGTGTGGCCGACAAAGTGGTGCAAGGATGACGCCGTCGCGACAAGGCCCGTTTGCCAGGCTCGCCGACTTTCTCGACGATCGCACCGGCTATCGGTCGCTGCTCCACGAGGCGCTCTACGAGCGGGTGCCCGGCGGGGCTCGCTGGCGCTATGTGTGGGGAAGCACACTCGTGTTTGCCTTCATGACGCAGGTGATCACGGGGCTCTTCCTGTGGGCAAGCTATTCGCCGAGCGCACAGACGGCCTGGGAGAGCGTGTATTTCATCCAGCATGAGATGGCGGGAGGGTGGCTGCTTCGCGGCATCCATCACTTCATGGCGCAGGCGATGGTGGTGCTTCTGGCCCTTCATCTGCTGCAGGTGGTGATCGACGGCGCCTACAAGGCGCCCCGTGAGGTCAACTTCTGGCTCGGGCTCGTGCTCATGATGCTCGTGCTGGGCATGGCGCTCACGGGCTACCTCCTGCCGTGGGACCAGAAGGGCTACTGGGCGACGATCGTGGCGACGAACCTCGCCGGGATCGTGCCCTTCGTGGGGCCGTCGCTGCAGCAGCTGGTGATCGGTGGATCGGAATACGGCCACCACACGCTCACGCGGTTCTTCGCGATCCACGCGGGGTTTCTGCCGGCGGCCCTCATCGTCTTTCTCGTGGTGCACCTGGCCGTGTTCCGCCGTCATGGCCTCCACGCAAAGCAGCCGATCACGAAGCCCGACGGCATGTTTTGGCCCGACCAGCTGCTCCGTGACGCGGTCGCGATGCTCGCGGTGATGGCGGTGGTGCTCGGGGTGATTCTCGTGCCGGCGCTGCGGGCGATGCTCGCCGGCGAGGTGGTGGTGCCGGGGGAGCTCGGCGCCGAACTCGGCGCGCCGGCCGATCCCTCGCTCCCCTACGCCGCGGCGCGGCCGGAGTGGTATTTCCTGTTTCTGTTCCAGTTTCTGAAGGTCTTCGAGGGCTGGGGGGCAACGGGCGAGTTTGTCGGCGCGATCGTCATGCCCGGGCTGATCATGACGGTGATGGTCCTGATGCCGATCGTGGGCGGCTGGCGGCTCGGCCATCGCTTCAACGTGGCGTTCACGCTGGCGGTGCTCGCTGGCGCCGGGCTGCTGACCGCCATGGCCCTGAACGAAGACTACTACGCGCTCTGGGTGAATCGGGCGGGGCTCGCCGAGGCCGAGACCCTCTTCGACCAGACGGGCGGCGATGCGGAAAAACTCCTCGTGGCCCTCGGTGGCGATCGTGCGAAGGCGTCGGCGATCGAGCGGCAATGGACGACGGTGGAGAAGCTGCGGCGGTCGGAGGCGTTTCTGACTGCCGTGAAGCAGGCGAAGACCGACGCGGCTCGCGCGGTGGAGCTCGCCGGCCGGCCGGAGCGGATTCCGCCGGCGGGCATGCTCGATCTCGTGCGGCAGGATCCGCTCTCGCAGGGCCCCCGCATCTTCGCCCAGCACTGCGGAAGCTGCCACGCCCACGTCGATCCGCTGGCGGCCGATGCCGAGGCGGAGATTGCGGCCTCGTCGGCGCCGAATCTGCATGGGTTTGGTGGGGAGGGGTGGGTGCGGGGGCTGCTCACGCCCGCCGAGGTGGCCGGCCCGGCCTACTATGGCAACACGGCTCACAGGGAGGGCGACATGGTGTCGTTCGTGCAGAACGACCTTGTCGATGAGGCCACTTGGCCGAAGGCCGACATCGACGCGGTGGTCGCGGCGCTCGTGGCCGAGTCGGGGCAGCCGGTGCCGTCGTCGATCGCGCCGCGCGTGGAACACGGACGAGGGCTCGTGGCGGCCGAGGAGCGTTGCGGCGGATGCCACACGTTTCGTGACAACGGCGTGGCGTTGGGAACGGCGCCCGACCTGACGGGCTGGGGCGGCCGCGACTGGCTCGTGGCGATCATCACCGATCCGTCGCACGAACGGTTTTACGGCGATCGCAACGACCGCATGCCGTCGTTCGGCATGGCCGCCGAGGGGGCGGTGCCGCCGCTGTCGCGGAAGCAGATCGAACTCGTGGCCGACTGGCTGCGGGGCGAATGGTATCGGCCCGCCGTGCCGAGGGGGCGACCATGATTCATCTCGGTGTGCGGGGGGCGATGATCGTCGTCGCACTGACCGCGTCGATGCTCGCGCGCGCCGACGAGGCGTCGGGGCCGGTTCATGAGCGGGCTTCCGGGCGACGGTCGTCGCCTCCCGGCACGATGTCGATCGTCTTCGTTGGAGACGTGATGCTCGACAACGGTCCCGGTCACGACATCGCCTCGGGGGGCGATCCCTTCGAGGGCTGCGCTGATCTGCTCTTGGATGCCGACTTCACGGTCGGCAACCTCGAGTGCGTGCTCGGACATGCCGGCAGGCTATCGCACAAGGCCTACGTCTTTCGCGCGGCAGCCGATTCTCCGAGGCTCCTGGCCCGATACTTCACGGCGGTGTCCCTCGGCAACAATCACGCGTTCGACTTCGGCCCCGAGGGTCTCGTGGAGTGTCTGGCCATCCTCGATCAGGAGCGCATCGGTCACTGCGGCGCCGGTCGGACGCTGGCTGAAGCCCGCGCGCCCGTGGTGCTGGAAAAGGACGGGCTTCGGGTGGCGATCATCGCGGCCAATGGATTTCGGCCCCATGACTACGCCGCCACGGCGACATCGCCGGGTGTGGCTCCGCTGGCCGAAAGCGACCTGCTCGCCGACATCGCCAGCGCTCGTAAGGATGCCGATGTCGTCGTTCCGTTCGTGCATTGGGGGGATGAACTCGTCGCCGAACCATTGGCGGCGGACCGGGAGTTGGCACGCATGATGATCGACGCCGGTTCGGCAGCCGTGATCGGCGGCCATCCGCATGTCACGCAGACCGTCGACGTTCATCGGGGGGCGCCGATCGTCTACAGCCTCGGCAACTTCGTGTTTGATTACTATCCCTGCGATCCTCCCCAATGGACGGGCTGGGTCGTGAAGCTCACGGTCACCAAAGGCGAGCCTGTGAGTGTCGAGACGCGGGCCGTGGTGCTCGATGCCGTGGGGCGGCCGCGGCCGCTGGTACCGCGCCCATGACCGGCTTTTCGCCCTGCTCCATGAACCCGCGAGCGGCCTTCATGCCACGCGATGCCTTCGGAGGGGCGTCGTGCTCGCAGGACGGTAGGATCAGGGTTTCCCATGAGCCCGCCGATGCCCTCTTCCGATGACCTGTGGAAACGACTGATCGCGGGCCGGCTCGTCGATGCCGCCGCTGTGACGGCGCTCCAAGCGGAGTATGCCGGGCTTCCAGCGACCGCTGCCGGCGATGGCTCCGCGAAGGCGATTGCGACCTGGCTCATCAGCCGCGGCACGCTCACCCGCTGGCAGGCCAAGCGTCTCCTGAGCGGTGATGCCGGGCCATTTTTTGTCGGCCCGTATCGTCTGCTCGAACGCCATGAGTTTGCCGACGGAGGGCTCCTCTTCACGGCGCGGCGGGATCCCTGCGATCGCGAGGTGACGATGCTCGTGATCGACACCAAGCGAAACCCATCTCCCGGCTTTCCCGACGCCATAACCCGTCGGGTTGAGGCCGCCGCCGCTCTCGCCGATCCCCTGCGGGAACACACCGTGACCCTCGCGAACGAGAAGGGACGGTCGATCGTGGTGTGCGATGGCGTGCCGGGGCAGGCACTCGCCGCTGCGTTTGGAAAAGTCGGATCGTTTCCTGATGTCGGCGAGTCGCTGGACGTGAATCACGCCCACCAGCCTTTGACGAGT
The DNA here is from genome assembly GCA_017853835.1 of Pirellulales bacterium. GTDB lineage: Bacteria > Planctomycetota > Planctomycetia > Pirellulales > UBA1268 > QWPN01. Next base: position 19,577 of record JAFMIU010000049.1, read on the forward strand.
GACGATTCGCCTTCTCGAGCGAACGACCCGGAGATCGAGGCGATCGTTATCCGCACCGAGCCCCCGTCCCAGGAATCTGGGGCCACGGGCGGGCGAGCCGCTGCCCGGGCTGCCGTGAAGGCCAAACGGCGACGCGTGCAGTGGATCGGTGCCGGGCTGGCCGTGGCCGCCGCCATGGCGATCGGCGGGTATGTGATCGTGACTCAAAAGCCATCGTCGCCGCGGGGAAACGAGCATCCCCCGCCGCAGCCCGCGGTGGCCGTCGACCCATCGGCGGCAGCAGAGCTCGCGACGGCGGACGATCACGCGACCGACACGGGGGCGGTCAACACCCCGCGGCAGCGTCTCGTTGACGATCCAAAACTCCCGTGGGCCTCTCCCACCGATGGGTCCCCGCCGAACCTGGCCTACGTGCCTCCCGGTTCCCAGCTCGTGCTCGTCGTCCGACTGGCCGAGCTCATGTCCGATGCCGAAGGGCAGCGACTGTTGAGGGCGCTCGGACCGTCTGCAGCCGAGGCTCTTGGTCGTCTCACCACCCTCTGCGGTGGCGATGCGTCGGCGATCGAACTCGTGCAGGTGGCCTGGCAAGCCGGCGGGCCCGATGGGCTCGAGATGGCCGTGGTCGTGCGGTTTGCCGAAGGGCACCACGCCCCCGACGACGCCACGCGGGCCGCCGCCTGGGGCGACACGGTGACGGCCACCATCGACGGAGAAACGGTGCACGACTCGGGAGTGCTGTCGTTCTGGATTCCCGCGTCCGAAGAAGGCACCGTGCTCGTGATCGCGCCGAAGGCGATGGTGGCGACGGACGGTGGCCATGGTGCGGCCGCCGAGGAGCCATTCATCGCAAAGATCATTCGGGAGACCAAGCCGCTCGTCGCCAGCGACGCCGGGCTGAAGACCGTGCTGCCGGGTGATCTCGAATCCCTCACCGAGATGCTCGATGCAAAGCGACACATCACGATTCTCGGCGCGGCCCATTTTCTGCTCCACAGCGGCGTCCCGCTCATGGTTGGCCCCCTGGCGCCGCTGGCCGAGCCGCTCGATCGTCTCCTCGGGGATTCCATTCAGGCAGCGGCGCTGTCGCTGCATCTCGGAACGCAGGCGTATGTGGAACTCGACGGCATCGTCGACCGCGGTCAGGGGCCGTCGTCGGTGGCCACCACGCTTGTGGGACAGGTTGCCAGCCTGGCCGACATGGCCGAAGAGGCATGCGCGAGGCTCGATCCCACTCCCTACGGCCGCGTGGTGGTGCTGCGGCTGCCGGCGATGCTGCGGGTGCTCGCCGCCCAGCTCCGTGGCGGTGCTGAAGGCCGGGGCATCGTGGTCAACGCCTACCTTCCACCAACCGGCCTTCACAACATCGCGCTCGCCACCGAACTCGCCCTGGCCCAGGCGGCTGCCGGGGGTGCAGGCGGGTCGGCCAAGGCCGCCGCCGCTTCCCCGACGGCCCAGCCCACAACCGCCCTGGAGAAACTTTCGAAGCCGATGTCGCTGCGGTTTGCCAAGGACAATCTCGAGCGATCGATCCAGATGATCTCCGAGGAAACCGGAGTGCCGATGGAGATCCTCGGCCCCGACCTGCAGCTCGAGGGCATCACGAAGAACCAGTCGTTTGGCCTCGACGAAGACGACAAGCCGGCCGATGCGATCCTTCGCGTGATCCTCGCGAAGTCGAATCCCGAGGGAAAACTCGTCTACATCGTGCAGCAGCGGGATGGCGAGGAGTGGGTGCTGATCACCACCCGTGCCGCCGTCGCCAAGCGTGGCGACCCGCTTCCACCAGGGTTTTGAAAAACACCGCCGCCGGGCTGTTCGTTCGAAGGTCAGCCGGATCGCTTCTGGGCAACGTCGTGTCGGGTGCGAGTGGCAGCGGTCATGCGTTTGGGGGCCTAGCCCAGGATCGCAAGCGCGATGCCCATGTAGATCACGATGCCGACGACGTCGACGATCGCCGACACGAAGGGATTGCTCATGAGCGCCGGATCGAGGCCGAGCGACCGGAAGATGAGCGGCAGGACGCAGCCCACGAGCGACCCGACCATCACCACGGAGAGGATCGTGGCGGGAATCACGAGCGCGTGCGTCGGGTCGGGAGCGTAGGCGAGGCCGAGCAGGAAACCCGGGATCGCCAGCAGCATGCCGAGCATCAGGCTTACCACGAACTCTCGCCGGAGAATCCGCTTCCAGTCGCTCAGCCGGCAGTCGCCCGCCGACAGGGCCGTGATCACGAGGGTGGCCGATTGGTTGCCCGAGTTGCCGCCGCTAGCGATCACGAGCGGAATGAAGGCCACCAGCCAGGCATGGGGCGATTTCCAGCGGGCGAGCACCATCGCGGTGACGGCCGCTGTGGCAAAGAGGATCGCCAGCCAGATGCCTCGCTTCCAGGTGAGCGACACGAGGGCCGCTTCCAGGTAGCCCTCGCCAAGGGGAGCGATGGCGGCGCTCATCTGGGCCTCGTCGGTGGCCTCCTGGCGGACCGCATCGAGCACGTCGTCGTGCGTCACGATGCCCACGAGCCGGTTGCGGTCGTCGACCACTGGGATCGCGATGAAGTCGAATCGGGCGAGCAGGTCCACCACGCGGTCTTGCGGATCATCGACCCGGACGGCGATCACATCCTTCTGCATGAGGTCGGCGACGATGCTCGTGGGCTTGGCGAGGATCAGGTCGCGGAGCGACACGAAGCCGAGGAGCCGACGCTCGGCGTCGATCACGTAGATGTAGTAGATCGATTCGCTGTCGGGCGCCTGGGACCGAAGCCTCGCGATCGCCTCTCCGGCCGAGATCTCGGCCGGGAGCGACGCATATTCCGTCGTCATCAGCGAGCCGACGGAGCCCTCGGGGCAGGAGAGCAGCATGCGGATGTCGTGCCGCTCGGCCTTGGCGACGAGCGGCAGGATCTCTTCCACAAATTCAGGATTCAGTTCACGGAGGAGGTCGTCTCGGCTGTCGGGAGCCATGCTCTCGAGGAGCGGGCCGAGGTGCGCCCGGTCGGCGGCGGAGAAAAGCTCCACCTGCCGCTGCATGGGGTAGTAGGGAAACACCTCGGCCTGGATTCCGACCGGCATGGCCGCGAGAAACCGCCAGAGTTCGCCGTCGTCGAGGCCCTCGGAAAACTCCGCCACCGTGGCCGGATGGAGTTCCTTGGCCACCTCGCAGAGGCCTGCCGTGTCCCCCTCGGCGAGCATCACCCGCAGTTCCGGAATCAGGATGGGGTTGGCGGCGGGCATGGTCATGGGGGCGGCCGGATGGCGGGAGCCGCCTATACTGCGGAAAACGAGCGGATTCGGCCAAGGCAAGTATGCCATGAATAGGATCGGAATCGAGCGCGGGCCGGGTTCACGAAATCGGTGCGGCGGAGGACTGGCATGCCTTCTTGCCATCATCGGCGTGTTCGCCCCCATCAGGCCGATGCGGGCTGACGACGCCCGCGGGCTTGAACTGCTTCTGTCGAAGCCCTATCTGCCCGCCGACTTCGACCAGGAGGTATTCGAAGCCCTCTGGACCGTCTGGGAGGAGCCGTTGCGGACGGTCGCCGAGCAGGCGACCGTTGAGGAGCGGCGCCGGATGGCGATGGAACGCTATGGCTTCGTGCCGCATCCACGGGATCCCTCCCGGTCGCTTCAGTATGTGGTTGATTCCGAAGGACGATGGGTGATGAGCTGCCTGGCCTGCCATCAGGGGCAGGTGCGCGGCGTGCCGATTCCAGGCGTGGCGAACGCCTCGTACGCCCTCGAGACCCTCACCGAAGAAGTGCGGCTCGTCAAAGTGAACCAGCGGAAGGCGTTCAGCCACATGGACGTGGGGTCGCTCATGCTGCCGCTTGGCACGACGAACGGCACGACCAACGCCGTGATGTTTGGGGTGGCGCTCATGCGGCATCGCGATCCCGACCTCACGATCGTGAATCGGCCACCGCGGTTCGATCTCGTGCACCACGACATGGACGCGCCGGCGTGGTGGCACTACCGCCGCCGGAAATCCCTCTACGCCGATGGCTTTGCTCCGAAGGGCCATCGCATGCTCATGCAGTTTCTGCTCGTGAAGGAAAACGGCCCCGAGCGATTCCACGAGTGGGAGGACGATTTCCGCGCGATCGAGGCATGGATTGAATCGCTCGAGCCGCCCCGCTGGACAGGCGACGTCGATCGAGCGGCCGCCGTGAAGGGGGAGGCCGTGTTTGTCGACCACTGCGCCAGCTGCCATGGCACCTATGGTCCGGCGGGCGTCTATCCTGATCGCATCGTGGCGATCGACGACGTGGGCACCGATCGCTTGCGATTCGACGCCCTCACGGCCAAGGAGCGGGGCGATCTGAACGACAGCTGGTTTGGTCACTTTGGCGCCGATGCGGAAGGGATGCGCGACCGGGAATCGCCCATCGGGTATGCAGCGCCGCCGCTGGACGGCGTGTGGGCCTCTGCGCCCTATTTCCACAACGGCTCCGTGCCCACCCTCTGGCATGTGCTCCATCCGTCGGAGCGGCCCGTGGTCTGGCGTCGCTCGGCCACCGGGTACGACGACATCCGGGTGGGCCTGGAGGTGGAGGAACTCGCCGAGCTGCCCGCCGGAAGGCTGCTGCCATCGGTTCGTCGGGCCCACTTCGACACCCGCCGCCCCGGCAAGGCGGCGACGGGCCACGACTTCGTCGACGCCCTCACCGAAGCCGAAAAGGCCGTGGTGCTCGAATACCTCAAGACGCTCTGACCGCCCCGCAGTGGCCGGGGACGCCGATCGGCAGGCGAGCCACTCCGACTGAGGGTAGGATTCCCCACATGGGATCGAGCGTTTCTTGTTTTTTGAACGGGGCGTTTATGAATACCGCAGTTCGTGTGTGCTCACGCGTGATTGTGATGGGCAGTCTCATGCTGTTTGCGGATGACGCGCTTTCGCAGATGGGCGTGCGGAAGGCTGCTGCAGAAGAGAAGGGCTTTGCAGAAGAGACTCGCGGTACACAAAAAAAGGGGGGTGAGCCGGTGACGGCGACTCACGCTACGACGCGGTATCGTGATTCGGTCCGGTATGTTCAAGGGAAACCGCCGCAAGCCGTCATTGAAGCATTGGATTCGTCGGTGAAAGAGTGGGACTTTCAGGGAAAGCCATTGAAAACATTGGTTGTGACCATCGGCGAGTCACATGAAATCCCAGTCGAACTGGACGCACGGGCCCTCGAGGACGCAGGGATCGATCTTGATACTCCGATTACGAAAAAGTGTTCGGGTGTGTCTCTGAAAACGGCGCTACGTCGGACGCTCGCCGATCTCGATCTTGCCTACCGAATTGATGAGGGGGGGCTGGTGGTGACGATCGCGGAAAGGGCCCAAGAACAACTCGACGTCGTGATGTATCCCTTGCCAATCTCGGTAAGCGCAGAGGATGCGACATCTTTGATTGATGCGATTGAATCCACGATTTATCCAGACTCCTGGGAGACAACGGGAGGTCCAGGCGTCATTAGATTTGTGTCTGGCGAAATGTTCGCCGTGTCGCAAACCACAGTAGTTCACAGCGACATTCTAGCGTTCATGGAATCGTTCGATGCTGACCTTGAGCCAGAGCAGCTTCGCGTTCGCGCGGCTGCAACGCGAGTGTATCCGATGGCAGACATCGAGTGGCTTGAGGGCGAGGAGGCCGAGTTTGTAGAGATGTGCAACGCGGCGGTGGGGAATGATCGCGATGACGATGCGACGGTTGCGGTGATGCACAGCAGTGTTGTGGTGCGATCCAAGAGCCGGCCATTTCACGTGTATGCGGCCAAGATGATCCGCCATTTTGGCGGTGGCGTTGGTGGTGGCGTCCAGAAAGCCGAATTGGGCTCCTTTTTGTTCGGCCAGTGAGGGCGAGTGGGTGTCGTCGCAAACAGTGGTTGGGGAGAGGAGGTAATTCTTTGCATCGCCCGGCGCAGGCCGTGATGAAACTGCCGGGGATTTGCTACGATTGCCGGGCCCGCGGCCAGGTCGCGGCCCACCGTTTCGGAGAACCCTGATGACCCAGCTCGAAGCCGCCCGTGCCGACCAGATCACCCCCGAGATGAAGTTCGTCGCCCAGCGCGAGGATCTCCCTGAGGAGCTGATCAAAAGCGAGGTGGCCCGTGGCCGCATGGTGATCCCGGCCAACACCGTGCACCTTACGAAGCGACTCGAGCCGATGGCGATCGGGATCGCCGCCCTCACGAAGATCAACGCCAACATCGGCAACTCCGCCGTCACCAGCGACCAGCAGACGGAACTCGACAAGCTCCACCTCGCCGTCCACTACGGCGCCGACACCGTGATGGACCTCTCCACCGGCAAGGACATCGACACCATTCGGCAGGCCATCATCGATGCCTCGCCCGTGCCGATCGGCACGGTGCCGATCTACCAGATGCTCGAGGAACTCGGCGGCGACATCGACGACATGAAGCCGCAGCACTTCCTCGACATGTGCGAGAAGCAGGCGAAGCAGGGCGTTGACTACATGACCGTGCACGCCGGACTGCTCCAGGAGCATCTCCATCTCACGATGAAGCGGATCACCGGGATCGTGAGTCGTGGCGGCTCGCTGATCGCCCGCTGGATGATGACCCACAAGCAGCAGAACCCGCTCTACACCCACTTCGAGGATCTCTGCGACATCTTTCGCGCCTACGACGTGACCTGGAGCCTGGGCGACGGCCTCCGTCCGGGGGCCATCGCCGATGCCAGCGACGAGGCGCAGTTTGCGGAACTGCACGTGCTGGGCGAACTCACCCGCCGGGCGTGGAAGAAGGGCTGCCAGGTGATGGTGGAAGGCCCTGGGCACGTTCCGATGGATCAGATCGACATGAACGTGAAGCGGCAGATGGAGGAGTGCGACGAGGCGCCGTTCT
>JAFMIU010000050.1 GCA_017853835.1 Pirellulales bacterium
GTGCAGCGCACCCGCAGTCAGTGACCTCGAACCCTCGGCCCATCAACAGTTCCCCATCTACCTACAGGAGCGATTCCATGAAGAGTCAGGTGAAGCGACGGATGCGTCGCACGAATGGCGACAGGGCGACGATCTTTTGCTGCTACGGCATCGTCTACACCATCACTGACAAGGTGTTTGGCGCTGACGTCGATTCTGTCGACGAGATCCTCGACCGCCTGCGGCGTATCGACGGCGTGAAGGTGACTGAGGTTCGCGACGGCGTGGGCAACCTCATGTTCCCGGCGCTCCGCCTGCCAGAGGTGACAAGGGTGCTCGTGCCGCACGACAGCGCGTGGGCACCGGAGGCTTTGGTGATCGCTGCCTCCCGCGGCCGCATCCGGTGAAACCCCCCGGACCACGACGTTTTTCGGGAGCTGGGAAGGCCGATCGTCGGCCGACCGACTCTCGAGACCCCCGCGGCGGATCGGCCGCCGCAGATGGCTGATTTCCCAGGACCGTTAACCCCCGGAGGCCGCACATGGCTGCCGCGATTGCTCCTGCCCCTGATGACGACCGTGAACCCCCGACGGGTGCGAAGACCAAACCCGTGAACCCCAAGGAAAAGCCACCAATGTCGACGAGCGATTCCGTTCCAACCCCGCCCGATGGCGCAGCGGTGCCCGAGGCCACCACAACTCCAACACCCGCGCTGGAACAGATCACCCCGGCGCCACCCGCCGCGCCGGCCACACCGCCGGCACGTCCAGAGCCGCCGGACCCGTTCGACCCGGCCAGCCTGCGGCTTGACGCTGACTACTCGGAGGGCCTCGGCGTTCGCAAGGTCATCACGACGGTGCCCAACCGCAAGCCGAATAAGTCCGAGTGGTTCCGGGTTCGTCCGGGTGAGGGGTGGCAACTTCAGACGGCGGTGCTCGAACTGGAGAAAGGCGTCGAGCGGCTGACGTATCTGGTGGCGCCATCGCTGCGAACTGAACTGTCGGGTGAGGTCACGCCGGCGCTTCTGCTGACCTGCGTGAACCGGGCGAATGACCTGTTCATCTGGCGGGTCAAACTGCCCGGATCCGATGGCCGCTCGAACACGTGGACCGATTCGGCGTTGCAGATTGCCAAGGCAGCGGAGACGACATGGTGCCGGATGGTCTCGGACGCTGCGAACGGCATCTACACGCATTACGAACCGACCGCCGACCTTCCCGACCCGAAGTGGCCCGAGCTGTCGTTCAGGGAAATCGTCAAGCTCGCCTTCCGCGGCCGCATGATCGACAGCCTCGACCACCCCGTCATTCGCGAACTGCGGGGTGGCGCATGAGGCCCATCGAGCCATTGATTCCTTGTCGACCTCCGATGCCGAGCGAACTGTTTCGTGTAAAGCCGGGCATCGAGCGTGACCTAAGTACACCGACCGTTCGACATCCAGACACCGGCGCTCTCTTTATTGTGATGGGGCAAGCATGGCCACCGGACGGACGGGGGCTCAACTGGATTTGTCCTCGCGCTTGTATCAACCACAACGGGCAACTCTTTCTCTGGCCGATACCGATGCCGTATCCGGGGGGGGCGTCAGACATGTGGTCGGAATCTGGTCGACACATCGCGAACCTAGCCGAATACCAATGGACTCGTGTGTTGGTCGACAACAAGAGCCGACAGTATCGAGTTGTTCACACGGATGATGTGGGTCATCTTGTCGAGCCCGATTGGTCGGTCACCGATTTTCTCCCACTCCTACAGGCCGCGTTTCGAGGCCAAATCATTCGACGTCGAGATCACCCACTGATGCTCGGGGGTGTTACATGATCACTGCGGCGAGAACCAACCTCGCCGGCCTCGAGGCCTTCGACGAGGTTTGGCTCGTCGATGCCGAGTATTCCGCGCAGCCGGGATGCCGGCCGGTGCCCATCTGCCTAGTCGCAAAAGAAGCCTTTACCGGCCGCGAACTGCGGATGTGGGAGGACGAACTGGCCGCGGCGGCGGCGCCGCCCTTCCGGATCGACGAGCGGGTGCTCTTCGTGTCGTACGCCGCGTCGGCCGAGTTCAGCGTTTTTCACGCTCTGGGGTGGCCAGCGCCCGCGAGAATCCTCGACCTGTTCGTCGAGTTTCGGGCGATGACCAACGGCTTGAAGACGCCGAGCGGGGCCGGCTTGCTCGGGGCGCTCGTCTACCACGGCTTGCCGGCGATGGAGGGCACCGAGAAGACGGCGATGCGCGACCTCGCCATCCGCGGCGGCCCGTTCACCGCCGAGGAGCGGCAGGCGCTGCTCGACTACTGCGCCGAGGACGTGTACGCCCTCGAACGTCTGCTACCGAGGATGCTGCCGCGGATTGACCTGCCGCGGGCGCTGCTCCGCGGGCGGTACGGGTGGGCGGTGGCGGCGATGGAGCACCGTGGCATCCCGATCGACGTGCCGATGTGCGAGCACCTGCGAACCCGCTGGAAGGACATCCAAGCGGCGCTGGTGGCGGAGGTCGGTGCCCGCTATGGCGTTTTCGAGGGTACGACCTTCAAGCGGAAGAAGTTCGCCGACTGGTTGATCACCAACAACATCCCATGGCCGCGGCTGGAGAGTGGGCAACTTGAACTCAACGACAAAGTTTTTCGCTCCATGGCCAAGGCGTATCCGGCCGTTGCGGAGTTGCGGGAGCTGCGGTCGTCGCTCGGCCAGATGCGGCTCTTCGACGACCTCGCCATCGGCCCCGACGGCCGCAACCGGACCGCGATCATGCCGTTCAGCGCGCGGACCGGTCGGAACCAACCCAGCAATGCGAAGTTCATTTTCGGGCCGTCGCGGTGGCTGCGCGGCCTGATCAAGCCGGGGCCGGGCATGGCCATCGCATACCTCGACTACGGCCAGCAGGAGTTTGGCATCGCGGCGGCGCTCGCGGGCGACGGGGCCATGGCCGAGGCCTACCGCTCCGGCGACCCGTATCTCGCCTTCGGCAAACAGGCGGGCGCGATCCCGCCGGAGGGCACGAAAAAGACTCACGCGGGCGAGCGGGCGCTGTTCAAAGCTTGCGTACTCGCGGTGCAATACGGCATGGGCGAGGAGGCGCTGGCGGATCGGATCGGTCAGCCGGTCGACACGGCCAAGCGTCTGCTCCGGCTGCACCGGGAGACCTATCCGGCGTTCTGGCGATGGTCGCAGGCCGCGGTCGATAGGGCCATGCTCCTCGGGCGGCTGGAGACTGTGTTCGGCTGGCCGATCCACGTGGGACCATCCGTCGATCCCGTGAAGGGTGCCAACGCCCGGAGCCTTGCGAACTTCCCCTGTCAGGCCCACGGCGCCGAGATGTTGAGGCTCGCCTGCTGCATGCTCGTCGAGGCGGGAATCGGGCTGTGTGCCCCCGTTCACGACGCCGTGCTCGTCGAGGCCCCCCTGGCTACGATCGATGCCGAGGTGGAGCGGGCCCAGGCGATCATGGCCGAGGCGTCGCGGATCGTGCTCGGCGGGTTCGAGATCGGCACCGACGCCGACGTCGTGAAATACCCCGACCGCTACATGGACGAGGCGGGCGAGGCCTTCTGGAACACGGTCACGCGGCTAGCCGGGCCGCTGGAGGGTCGGCAAGAGTGCTGATGTGGTTCGGCACTGGTGCCGATGTGGGTCGGCATGAGTGCCGAACCGGTTCTATCTATCTCTATTTCTTTCAGTAATTCTTTTTCTAATAGTAGGGGGTAGGGGGCATGGACTTGGATCCGGACAGCCTGCGGCTGACTGGGGCCCTGCCGGTGGTGGTGCCAGCCAGCCCGCGGCGGCGTAGCCCCCGGCAGCACTACCTCGGCGGCAAGCCCCCGATGGCGTGGCTTTCGCGGGCCCACACGGCCGGCAAGGCGGCGTTGGCCACCGGCACCGCCCTCTGGTTCAAACGGGGCTTACAGGGCGGCAAAAACGCTCCCATCCGGGTGGATTCGTCGCTCCGCCGGTCGATGGGGCTGACGCACGACCAGGCCCGCCGCGGTGTCCACGCGCTCGAGGCCGCCGGGCTGGTGCAGGTCCACCGCGGCGGCCGCGGGCGGTGTGCGGAGGTGACGATCGTCACCGATACCGCGGAACCAAGTGTCGCGCCGGCATAGTGGCCGGCGGCGGCGCGCGAAACCAAGACACCTCGGTGCGGACTGGGGCGGTTCGTAAGATGGCGATCGGTCCTTTCAGCGCCGCCGACACGGGCGGCAAGGAGACGTTGTTCATGGCTGACGACGGCGAGATCAAGGTGTACGTGATCGAGTTCGGCGACAGGGCGTACTACCAACTCCAGTGGAGCGACCCGATCACGCAGCGGAAGCGAACGAAGACCACGAACATCAAGCGCACGGGCCTCGCGCGTGAGCGTAAACAGGTGGAGCGGCTGGCTGCCGAACTGGAGTCCCAGTTACAGGCCGGAGCCGGCGGCCTTCCGTCGCGACTCGCCTGGGCGGAGTTTCGCGAGCGGTATGAACGGGAGGTTGTGCCAGGCTTGGCGAAGCAGACCGGCGTGAAGATCCGCGTCGTCTTCGACCGTGTGGAGAAAGAGCTGAACCCGACCCGGCTTCGCGACGTGACGGAGGCGAGGCTGTCCCACCTGGTCGTCCGGCTCCGAGAGGACGAGGTGGCGGAGACGACGATCGCGGCGTACCTCGCCCACCTGAAGGCCGCCCTGAACTGGGCGGTGCGCCAGAAGCTGCTCGTGGTTCGGCCGGCGTTCCCGAAGATTCACCGGCTCAAGAAGAGCAAGGGCCGGCCGATGAAGGGCAGGGCGATCACCGCCGAGGAGTTCGAGCGGATGGTGGCCGCCGTGTCGGGCGTGGTAGGCGAGGCGGCGGCCTCGCCGTGGCGGCACTACCTACGCGGGCTGTGGTCGAGCGGGCTGCGGCTCGGCGAGTCGCTCGACCTCTGGTGGGATCGGCCGGAGAAGATCTTCCCAGTGTTTCCGCGGGACGGTCGCCCCATGCTCCAGGTGCCCGGGGAGTTGGAGAAAGGCAACGCCGACCGGCTGCTGCCGATCGCGCCGGAGTTCGCTCTGTTCCTCCTGGAGACGCCCGAGGGGGCAAGGACCGGGCCGGTGTTCCAGCTCGAAGGACGCCAGGGGCGGTACCGCGACTGGGAGGTGTCGAAGATCGTCTCGAAGATCGGGAAGGCGGCGGGCGTGCGGGTGTACGTGAACCCGAAGGACCCTGAGAAGGTGAAGTACGCCTCGGCCCACGACTTTCGCCGCGCGTTCGGCGTGCGGTGGGCGGCGCGGCTCATGCCCGCCCAGCTGATGGAGCTCATGCGGCACGAGTCGATCGAGACGACCCTGCGGTTCTATGTGGGCACCGACGCGCAGCGGACGGCGGAGGCGGCGTGGGCGGCTTTCGAGGCCGTCCAGCGGGTGTTCGGGGGGCCGTTTGCTAACAGTTTTGCTAACAGTGCCACTTCCGGGGGTGGTGAGACCGCACCCCCGGAGACGCGTCCTGTGCTGGAAAACACGGAACGAAATCGAAGTAGGCCCGGTGTGATTCGAACACACGACCAAGGGATTATGAGTCCCCTGCTCTCACCGCTGAGCTACGGGCCCGAAAACGCTACCGTTGTACGACGCCAATCCCCGGCCTGCTACCGTCGGTCGTTCAGCTTCGACAGCAGCCGCAGAATCTCGATATACAACCAAACGAGCGTGACCATCAGGGCGAAGGCGCCATACCACTCGAGATACTTCGGCGCCCCACGATCGGCCGCCTGCTCGATGAAGTCGAAGTCGAGTACGAGATTCAGCGCCGCAATGGTGACCACCACCACGCTGAATCCCACCCCGATCAGCCCGCTGCCAAAGAGCGACGAGAAGAGCGGCAAGCCAAAGATCCCGCCGATGATCGTCACGAGGTAGACAATCACGATGCCGCCCGTTGCCGCCACGATTCCGAGTTTGAGATTCTCGGTGGCCCTGATCATGCCCGACTGGTAGGCGACCAGGAGGCACAAAAGCGTGCCAAACGTGCAGCCCACCGCCTGAATCACGATTCCCGGATACCGGGCCTCGAATCCGGCTGAAATGCCACCGAGCAGCAGGCCTTCCGCGATCGCGTAGACCGGGGCCAGCGCGGGCGCCCAGGTGTGCTTGAAGCAGATCACGAAGCCCGCAATCAGGGCCACGATCCCGCCACCGACCACCCAGCCCGCCACCGTACCCACGGCGTTGCCCGGCACGGCTTCGGCCAACGCCACGGTCCGCGACCACGTGAAGCAGGCCGAGGCGACGGTGAGGGCGAGCAGAAAGAGCGTCTTGTGGACCGTGCCGAGAATCGTCATCGCGCCGGTCGGCGCGGTGGTGGAATCCTGGCGGTAGGCGCCGAAGTTCTCGAACGTGTTGGCATTCAGGGCCGGGTTGCCGGTGCGCATCTCGGGAAACCTTTCTAGGGCGTTTCGCCCCTGTCTTCGACGGCGAACAGGTGCTTCTGCGAGGCCACGAAAAGCGTACCATTTGCCGCCGTCGGCACCGACCAGACCGCGGAGCCGAGCCGCACGTCGGCCAGATGCTCGCGGTCGCGGCCGGCGCGAAGCACCGTCAGGCCCCGCCGCGTGCCCACGAACACCTTGCCGTCGGCGACGAGCGTGGACGACCAGATCTCCTCACGGGTGTCATACGCCCAGACGAGCTCCCCGGTTCGGGCGTCGAGGCAATGCACCTTGCCCTCGTGTTCCACGGCGTAGACCAGGCCGTCGGCCACGGCCACGGTGGAGAGCGAGCGGCCGATGCCGAGATACCTCCAGACCACCCCCGTGTGGCTGACGTCGCCCGAGCCGTCGGGCCGGAGGCATGTGATCGCCCCACGGCCCGACCCATGCAGCGGGTCCTGGCCGATCGTCACGTAGACCAGCCCGTCGTGGAAGACGGGTGACCCGATGATCTCGCTGGGGCTCACGAGCATGCCGTCTCCGTCGAGCGTGCGCGGGCCGCCGCGGACCAGCGCCCAGTAGTCGATCGGCTCACCGCCCCGCTGCCGGTAGCCGGGGGGATTGCAGTCGCACTTCCAGGCGGCCCGCAGGGCCTCCGCCCCGCCTCCGCCCCGCGCGGCCAGCTCGAAGCCGTAGCACACGCCGTCGCCGCCGCCATACACGACCAGTTCGCGGCCACCCGCCGAGGCGAGCGTGGGCGACGACCATTGGCCGTGGAACGTGCCGGCACTGATCGCGCCATCGTCTCGGGCGAGCAGCCGGCCGGTGTGCTTGTCGAGCGCCACGAGCGATGCCGCCGTCGGCAGCACCATCGTGCCGTCGTACACACCGTTGCCCGTGCCCACGTAGGCGCAGTCGCCGGCGAGCAGGATCGAGCAGTTGGTGGCATCGTGGGGAAACACCGGCAGGTTACGGAGCATGTCGAACCGCCAGACGATGTCGGCGTCGGTGGGCCCGAGTGCGATCGGCCGCACCGTCGATGGCACCATGAAGGACGACTCGTCGGTGAAGGGGCCGTCGTTGCCGTCGGCCATGCCGTCGGCATCCAGACAGATCGCCTCGCAGCGGTTGGTGACCAGATACACGCGGTCGCCCTCGACCGTGGCCGTCGAGCAGATGCCGAGTTTCATGGCATCGAAATCCTCGCTCACTTTCGAGCGGTCGATTTCCAGCTTCGGCACCACAAGTCGCCAGACGAGCCCGCCGGTCGGTTCGTCGAAGCACAGGAGCACGCCCCCCTCGGTGGTCTCGAACCGCGGGTCGTCGATCTCTTCGTCGTTGGTGCCGACGTACACGCGGCCGTTGGCGACGACGGGGCTCGAGTAGTTTTCGCCGCCGAGTCGGGCGACCCAGCGGACGTTCTTCGTGGTCGCGGGATCGAGTCCGAGGTGGTCGCGGCGGCGCTTGCCGGGGTGAAACACGGTCGGTAGGCCCAGTTCCGCCGAGGCCAGGTTGCGGCGGGCGGCTCCGCCCCACTGCGGCCAATCACCCCCTGATGCCACCGTTGCCGCGACCATGGCTGCTGCTGCACACAGCCAGCATCGAACCGTCATGCTTCAGCCCCTCGGATCATCCGATCGCCGGTCCGCCAGCGTCCGGGACGCCTTATGGTACTCGCGGCTCGCGGGGCCGCACCACGCGCCGCATGGGCCGCCCCGCTCAGGGCTGCGGCTTGGCCGGGGGATCGATCCGCTTGAGCAGACGAAAGAAGTCGCTGTCGGTCGTCAGCACGACGGTCGAGTCGCTGCCGAGCGTTTTCTTGTAGGTGTCGAGCGTCTGGATGAAGGCATAAAAGTCGGCGGCTGCCGGGCTCGAGGCGTAGGCCTTGGCGTAGACCTCGGAGGCCTGGGCGTCGGCGGCTCCCTTGATCTCCTGCACCTTGCGGTAGGCGTCGGATTGGATGCGCTGGAGATCCTTGTCGCGACGGCCCTCGATCTTCGCCGCCTCGCCCGCTCCCTCCGACCGGAACCGCTCGGCGATCTGCATCCGCTCCGAGATCATGCGGTCGTAGATCTTCTCGATCACTCCCTCCTTGTAGTTCACCCGCTTCACCCGCACGTCGAGCAGTTCGATGCCCCAGATGCCCATCTTCGGCGCGGCGGCCGCGAGGATCTCCCGTTCGAGTTCCTTGCGTCCAAACTGAATCGGCGGCAGGGTGCCGACGGTGGCCGAAGCCTCCGCAAGCGTCGCGTCCTGCTCGGGCTTCCGGGCTTTGTCGGAGCGGACGAGCTCGATAAGGTCGTGGCGGGCCACCACGTTTCGCGTCTCGCTGCCGATGATGTCGTCGATCCGGGAGAAGGCGCTTCGCTCGTCGCGAAGACTCTGGAAGTAGACGAGCGGATCGACGATCCGCCACCGCGCGAAGGTGTCGACCACCACGTAGAGCTTGTCGCGGGTGGTCATTTCACTCGGGAAGCCGTCCCATTCGAGAATCCGCTTCTCGAAGCGGTTGGCCTGCTGCACGAAGGGCACCTTGAAGTGGAGGCCCGGGCCGGCTTTGCCTCCGGCGTTGGAGTTGATCGCCTCCCCGACCGGACGGCCAAACTGCGTGAGCACGACCTGCTCCGTTTGATCGACGGTGTAGGCGCAGCCAAACACGACGATTCCGAGCGCGGCGGCCGCCACCAGGCCCAGCGGGGAAAAGAGCCAGTCGGCCAGCCGACGGGGCCACTGCACGAGCGGATGGTTGATGGGCAACGGCGTCATGGGGCGCTCCTTCCGGCGGCGGCCCGAGGAGCCGGCAGATTCATCAGGGGCAGGAACTGGCTGGCGTCTTCGTCGAGGATGATCTTGCCGCCGAGATTCGGCAGGATTTCGGCCATGGTCTCGAGATAGAGCCGTCGTCGCGTGACCTCGGCCGCCTTCTCATACTGCTCGAGCAGCGCGGTGAATCGGGCGACGTCACCCTGGGCCTCGTTGACCCGCTTGAGGGCATAGCCCTCGGCGTCGCGAAGTTTCCGCTCCGCCTCACCGCTGGCCCGTGGCACCACCTTGTTGTATTCGCCGTTGGCCTGGTTGATCATCTGCTCCCGCTCCTGCTGGGCGCGGTTCACCTCGTCGAAGGAGCGTTGCACCGGGGTCGGCGGATGCACGTTTTTCAGCTGCACCTGCTGAACCTTGAGGCCCATCTTCAGATCCTGCACGAGGGCGGTGAGACGCCCGATGGCGTCGGTCTCGATCCCCTGGCGGCCGATCGTGAGCACCTCGTCGACCGTGCGGTCGCCCACCACCTCGCGCATCACGCTCTCGGCCAGGTCGCGGAGCGTCGGGCCAGGTTCACGCATGTTGAAGAGGAAGGCCTCGGGATCGGCAATCTCATACTGCACCACCCACTCCACGTGGGCCGCGTTGAGATCGCCGGTGACCATGTCGCTTTCCTTGGCCTGCTCCCCCGACACCTGGTCGAGGTTGGTGGCGCCCGCGGAGCCGAAACCAAACTCCATCTTGAGCTGACGCTTCACCGGCAGGATCGTCACCGTGTCGATGCCAAACGGAATCTTGAAACGAAGCCCCGGCCCGGCCGTGCCGACATACTTTCCAAATCGCTGCACCACGCCCACGCTCTCCGGGCCGACGGTGTAAACGCCCCGGGCCAGCCCGGCGATCACCATCGCCACGATGCCGAGGGCGGCGAGGCCGCGAACGTCGAAGCCACCTGGCTGGCCGCGGGAGCCGCTGAAAGGTCGGGGAAACTCTGCCATGCCACGCCGATCGAAAGGGATGTGAAATCGAGGCCCGATGAATCTCTCAGGTGTACCCTCGCCATCACCCCGAGTCGAATCGGCGGCCATGGGTGATGGCAGAGGGGATGGTTGTGTGGAAAAATGGGGTCATGCCGACCGCCTGCCCCTCTGCCGTGTGTTTCCGTGCGCGTGCCGCCGGGTGGCTCGTTGGCGGGATCGCCCTCGTGGTCGTCGGCGGGATCGCAGTGGCTTCGGGCCCCGACTTCTCGCGGGACGTGCGGCCGATCCTTTCGAACCGCTGCTTCAAGTGTCACGGTCCCGATGAGTCTCACCAGGAGGCCGGGCTCCGACTCGACCGCCGCGAGGCGGCCCTGGCACCGCTCGACAGTGGCGCACGGGCCATCGTGCCCGGCCGCCCCGACGACAGCGCCCTCGTGGCGAGGGTGCTCAGCACCGACCCCGATCTTGTCATGCCGCCGCCCGACGCCAAGACGCCCCTTCGCGACGACGAGAAGCAGCTGCTGGCCCGGTGGGTGGCGTCGGGGGCCGACTACCGGCCGCACTGGGCGTTTGTGGCGCCGGAGCGGCCGGCCGTTGCCCAGGAGGAAAACGACGGCTGGTCACGCACCGACATCGATCGGATCGTGCGGCGACGGCTGGCCGAAGAGGGGCTTGTGCCTTCGCCCGAGGCCGATCGGGCAACCCTCTGCCGCCGCGTGTCCCTCGATCTGATCGGTCTGCCGCCGAGCCCAGCCGACCTCGACGCCTTTCTGGCCGACAACGCGGCCGACGCCTACGAGCGGCTCGTCGATCGGCTCTTGGCAAGCCCACGGTATGGCGAGCGCTGGGCGCGGCGGTGGCTCGATCTCGCCCGCTACGCCGACACCAACGGCTATGAAAAGGATCGCGACCGTTCGATCTGGCCGTGGCGCGACTGGGTGATCCGGGCGATCAACGACGACATGCCGTTCGACGCCTTCACGATCCGCCAGATCGCCGGCGACCTCCTGCCCGACGCCAGCGTCGACGACATCGTGGCCACCGGCTTCCATCGCAACACGATGATCAACGAGGAGGGGGGCATCGATCCGCTCGAATACCGCTACCTCGCGATGGTCGATCGCGTGGGCACGACCGGGGCGACCTGGCTCGGCCTCACGATGGCATGTGCCCAGTGCCACACGCACAAGTTCGACCCGATCACGCACACCGACTTCTTTGCGACGATGGCGCTCTTGGACAACGTGGACGAGCCGGAGTGGACGATCCCGTCGGCCGAGCTCCTGCGGCATCGCGCCCAACTGGTCGAACGCATCGACGCGGCCTGGCAGGCGTTGCCGGCGGCCTGGCCCACCGATCAGGACCAATCGCTCGTGGCATGCCTGGAGGCATGGGAGCAGGTGGAAGCCGAACGAGCGGTGGCCTGGCACGTCGCCCGGCCTGCCGCCGTCAGCTCGAGCCTCCCTTCGCTCACGACGCGCGACGATGGGTCGGTGCTGGCAGCAGGCGACGTTACCAAGTCGACGGACTACACGATCATGCTCGCACCGGCAGCCCGGGAGACTCGTGCGATCCGCCTCGAGGCGCTTCCCGATGAGAGCCTGCCGGACCACGGCCCGGGCATGATCTGGTACGAGGGCAACACGGGGGATTTTTTCCTCTCGGAGTTCGAAGTGGCGGCGGGCGGCAGGCGGCTGGCGCTGGCCGCCGCGACTCAGTCGTTTGCTGGAAAGCCGTCGAGCAGCAAAGACGAAAGCTCCGCGGCCGCCGCGATCGACGGCGACCTGTCGAGCGGGTGGAGCATCAACGGCCAGCAGGGCCGGCCCAACGCCGCGGTGTTTCAGCTGGAGGAGCCTGTTCCCGCGGGATCGCCGTTGGAGATCACGCTTCGGTTCGAACGACACTACGCCTGTCCCCTCGGCTGCTTTCGATTGTCGGTCACGGCTGATCCCGATGCGGAGGCACGGGGCCATACCGCGGCCGAGGAGCAGGCGCTCGCCACACCAGCCTCGTCGCGGACACCGCGCGAGCAGCAGCTCGTGGAGCGACGGTTCCTCGCGTCGGCTCCGCCGCTGGCCGCCGAGGTGAAGCGGATCCGCGGCCTTGAAGACGAGGTGCGTGGCGGCACCACGACCCTCGTGATGAAGGAGCGACCTCCAGCCCACCATCGCATCACGCACCGACACCACCGGGGGGAGTTCACGCAGCCGAAGGAGGAGGTGCGCCCGGCCACGCCCGCGTTCCTGCCACCCCTGCCGGCCGGGGCGCCGGCCGACCGGCTCGCACTGGCACGGTGGCTCGTGGCTCGCGACAACCCGCTCACCGCCCGCGTGGTGGTCAACCGCCACTGGCAGGCGTTTTTCGGCCGCGGGATCGTCACAACGCTCGACGACTTCGGATTCCAGGGCGATCCGCCAAGCCACCCGGATCTGCTCGATTGGTTGGCGGTGATCTTCATGGACGACCTCGGCTGGTCGACCAAAAAACTCCATCGGCTCATCGTGATGAGCGCGGTCTACCGCCAGGCATCGGCGGTCGCTCCGGCCCTGGCCGAGCGGGATCCTGGAAATGTTCTGCTGGCCCGAGGACCTCGGGTGCGGCTCGACGCCGAGGTGATTCGCGACTCCCTCCTCTCGGCTTCGGGCCTCTTGTCGTCGAAAATGTACGGCCCGGGCGTGCGACCGCCGCAGCCTGCGGGCGTGACGGAGGTGGCCTATGGCAATCCCACGTGGAAGCCGAGCACCGGCGAGGATCGTCACCGCCGCAGCATCTACACGCTCCAGAAAAGGACGGCCCCTTTCGCGATGGCCGTGACCTTCGACGGACCGACGGGCGAAGCCTGCGTTGCACGGCGGGACGTGTCCAACTCGCCGCTCCAGGCGCTGACGCTGCTCAACGACGAGATGTTTCTGGAAATGGCCCAGGCGCTCGGCGCGGCGGTCGTGGCGGCCGGCGATGATGATGCGACGCGGCTGCGTGATCTGGGGCGACGACTCCTCTCGCGGGAGTTTGATGCCGATGAGCGGCGGACGCTCGAGGCCTATCTCATCGAGCAGCGACGGCGGCTTGCCGCCAGGGAACTCGACGCTGCCAAACTCGCCGGCACCGACGACGAGGAGAACGCAGCCGACCGCGCGGCGTGGACCCTCGTGGCCAGGGTGGTGATGAACCTCGATGAGGCGATCGTGAAACGATGAGACCAGCGACGAGACCAACGATGCACTACCCGATCAATGTCACGCGACGGCATTTTTTCCGCGACTGCGGCATCGGTGTCGGCAAGATGGCACTCGCGGGGCTGCTCGCCGATACGGCGGGCCGTCGGGCGGCTGCCGCGAGCCTCGATCCGCTGGCACCGCGGCCGCCCCATGTTCAGGGCCGGGCAACGGCGGTGATCCAGCTCTTCATGGCGGGCGCTCCCAGCCAGCTCGACATGTTCGACCACAAGCCGAAGCTCGCGGCCATGGAGGGCAAGCCGATCCCGCCGGAGGTGATCGGCGGGCAGCGGTATGCGTTCATTCGGCCCGATGCGGCGGTGCTCGGGCCACAGTATCGGTTTGCCCGACATGGCGAGTGCGGGGCGCAGCTTTCCGAGATGCTGCCGCATCTGGCGACGGTCGTCGACGAGATCGCGATCGTGAAGAGCTGCCGAACCGATCAGTTCAACCACGCCCCGGCCCAGATCTTCATGAACTGCGGCTTTGCCCAGCCAGGACGGCCGAGCATGGGGTCGTGGGCGACCTATGGTCTCGGCAGCGAGAGCCGCGACCTGCCCGCCTTCGTGGTGATGAGCACGGGCACGGGCCTGAGCGGCGGCAGCGCGTGTTGGTCGAGTGGATTTCTGCCGAGCGTCTACACCGGCACGCGGTTTCGGAACGCCGATTCGCCCATTCTCAATGTTCGGTCGCCCGAGGGGGCCGACGGGCAGCTGGCCGCCGACACGCTCGACGCCGTGTCGTCGCTCAACCGGCACCGGCTCGCGTTCGACGCCGATCCCGAGATCGCGACGCGGATCGCCGCCTACGAGATGGCACATCGCCTCCAGACGAGCGCCCCCGAACTCATGAACCTCGCGCAGGAGTCGAAGGAGACGCTCGAACTCTACGGCTGCGAACCCGACAAGGCGAGCTTCGCCAGGGCCTGCCTCATCGCCCGTCGGCTCGTGGAGCGGGGTGTGCGGTTTGTCACGATCTATCACGAGGGCTGGGACGGCCATTCCGACGTGAAGGGCAACGTGAAAAAAAACTGCAAAGCCACCGATCAGGGGTCGGCGGCGCTCGTGGCCGATCTCAAGCGGCGTGGCCTCCTCGACTCCACGCTCGTGGTCTGGGGGGGCGAGTTTGGGAGGACGCCGATGGTGGAGGCGAGTGCCGTGCTGGGCCGGTCGAAGGGCCGCGACCATCACCCCAACGCCTTCACGATGTGGATGGCCGGCGGCGGTATCCGCGGGGGGGTGACCTACGGCGAAACCGACGAACTCGGGTTCCACGTGGCCCGCGACGAAGTGCACGTCCACGACCTTCAGGCCACGATCCTCCACTGCCTCGGACTCGATCACGAACGGCTGACCTATCGGTTTCAGGGGCGTGACTTCCGGCTCACCGATGTTCACGGGCACGTGGTCAGGGGGCTCCTCACCTGAGTAGGATGCTCATTCGGGCGGCTGCGACGGAGCTCCTCGGCCGGCCGCCAAACCTGTGGAGATGATGCGATGCCGTTTCTGGTGCGCCTGGTCTGTTTGCTCGTCCTGCTCGGTGTCGGCATGGGGGTGGTCAGGGCCGACGATGCCTGGCTCACGGTCCCCGGCGGCGAAGGGCCGGGCAAGGGCAAGCGGGTGGTGCTCGTCAGCGGCGACGAGGAATACCGCAGCGAAGAGGCCTTGCCGCAGCTTGCGAAAATCCTGGCGGCCCATCACGGCTTCGACTGCACGGTGCTCTTTGCGATCGATCCCGACACGGGCGTCATCGACCCGGCCAATCGCACCAACATTCCAGGGCTCGAGCATCTCCGCGATGCCGATCTGATGGTGATCGCGACGCGGTTTCGGACGCTGCCGGACCAGCAGATGAAGGAGGTCGACGACTACCTGCGCCGGGGCGGCCCGGTGGTGGGTCTGCGCACGGCGACCCATGCCTTCGACTTTCCAAAGGGGGGCACCTATCGCCACTACCACTGGAAGCACGGTGGCGAGGAGTTTCTGGAGGGTTTTGGCCGCCAGGTGCTCGGCGAGACATGGATCGCCCATCACGGCAAGCACGGCACCGAAGGCACCCGCGGCGTGATCGCCCCGGGCGCCGAGGGGCATCCGATCCTGCGTGGCATCGTGGATGGCGACGTGTATGGACCCACCGATGTCTATCGTGTGCGGCTTCCACTTCCCGGCGATTCACAGCCGCTCCTTCTGGGGCAGGTGCTCGCAGGGCTCACGCCCGACACACCGCCGGTGGAGGGCGAAAAGAATGAGCCCCTGATGCCGATCGCCTGGACAAAAACCTATGCGATGGCGGGTGGCCCTTCGGGCCGGGTGTTCACCACGACGATGGGAGCCTCGAACGATCTGCCGTCGGCGGGGTTTCGGCGGCTGCTCGTGAATGCCTGCTATTGGGCCTGCGGCCTCGAGGCGGTGATCCCTTCGAAGGCTGATGTGGCAATCGTGGGCGGCTTCGAGCCATCCCCCTTCAAGATGAATGGGTTTCGTCAGGGCGTGAAGCCTTCCGATCTGAAGTGACCGACCGCCACCCCGGAGCATTGAGCATGAGTGCCTCCCCCGACGACCGCTACACCGAGTGGGCCCGCTATCACGACTACCGCTACGCCTCCAATCCAATTGCCGACGGCACCCTCGGGGGCGTGCCAGGTGTGGCGTGGGGGGCGGACCTGCACGAACGTGGCCCGACGCGGACCGTGCCGCTCGATTCGAGCCTCTCGCTGGGGGTGGTTGGCCCGGCCACGACCCCGGGCCTGTGTGCCAACTTTGTGCACATCTGCCCGGGTGAGGCTCATGCCACGGAGGCCCAGGCCACGAGCCAGCTTTTCTTCGTGATGCGCGGCAGCGGCCTGACCAGGCTGGCCAATGGCGAGGGGTTTGCCTGGCAGGCAGGCGACCTGTTCACGCTGCCATCCGGTGGACCGGCGACCCATGCAGCGGCCGACGACGCCGCCCTCTACTGGGTGCACGACGAGCCGCTCCTCCGCTACCTCGGGGCAGCCCCGCGGCAGCCGAGGTTCCAGCCGACCGTCTACCGCCGGGGGGCGATCCTGGAGGCTCTCGAGGCCGTCGTCCACGACCCATCGAGCGCGTCGGCCAACCGCCTGAGCGTGCTGCTCGGCAACCGGCAGTTTCCCCAGACGATGACGATCACGCACGTGCTCTGGGCGATGTTTGGCCTCCTGCCCGTGGGGGCGGTGCAGGCCCCGCACCGTCACCAGTCGGTGGCGGTCGATCTCGTCGTCGACTGTAAGCCAGGCTGCTACACGATGGTGGGCCGGTCGCTCGACAAGGATGGCCACGTGGCCGACGGCAAGCGATACGACTGGCATCCCCACGGCGTGTTTGTCACGCCGCCGGGGCTCTGGCACTCCCACCACAACGAGTCGGGGCACCCTGCCCACATCCTGCCGATTCAGGACGCCGGCCTGCACACCCACCTCCGCACGCTCGACATCCGATTTACCCGATCGAACACCGGCGGGGGGTGCGACGTAGTTGACTCTGCGGGTTAGGCGACCCGCCGAGCTTTTTTCGTTTGAATCGGTAGAGAGTTTTATCAAACAAAGTACTTAGTTGAATTCGAATAAATTCAAAACAACAAAACGACGTTACCACCGGCCTTCCAGTCCAAGACTCACACCCTGCACCAGTGTGGTGCCATTGGCATTGATGGTACCGCTTGCCGGTTCGCGGCCGCCGTTTGGCTGGGTGAGCACCTGGCCGCTCAGTTGCTGGGTGGGCTGGGCGATGCCTGAGAGCCACATGCCGAAATAGCCAACCCTGAGATCAACACGGTTGGTGATCGGCACGACTCCCGTGACGCCCAGTTCTCCGACAAAGCTGCAGTTGAGCGGGGATTCGTTGACGCGAATGCTTTCCGACACGAGCGGCCCAGTCGCATTCGACTGATAGAGCGATGTCTGCACGGCGTTGTTGTAGTAGGCACCGCCCTTGATCACCGAATCGATTCGGAACCACGACGTTGTCAAGAGCAGGGCGTCGAGGCCGATCTGCCCGCCATACAGGCTGTTGATGCAGTTGGTATTGAAGAAATCCTGGACGGGCGCCTGGTCGCCGTAGGACGTGGCGAGGGAATACGACTCCTTCCACTCGACCCAGCGAAACCCGGCCAGGAATCGCAGGTTTTGCCCCTTCAGCCAGTGGCGATTCCATTCCAGGCTCTGAACGGCGGCACCGAGGTTGGCGGAGCCGGCGTCAAAGTTGATCGTGTTTCCATACATGCCGGGCGCTGAGAGCAGGTAGCCCCCAGGCTGTGCCGCCAGGGGCCGCATGCTCCGCCAGTTGGCGGCCCGCAGGTAGGTGACTTCGATCCCTGTGTCGTTACAGCGATTGAACCGAAACAGCGACACTCTTGGCCCTGCCGCCAGGGGGCTGTTCATCGTGTTGGCGTTGAGCACGGGAAGCGCACCGGTGCCCTGTTCCACGAGCGGACGGTTCGGGGGCGCGTCACGAAACAAGAGGAGCGCGTCGGCCCGACCGATCCAGCAGGCGTTGCCCTTGTCATGCCACTGTTGGCAATACTGCAGCAGTCCTGGTGGGTCGCCGCATCCACCCGAGTGACAGACCGAGCCTTGGTTTTCGCAGGCGTAGCATGGAATTCCGCCGGCATCCGCCACGGGGATACCTTCAGGATCCATGACGGCGGATGGTGCCGAGTCGACGAACACCGCCTCGGGAGCCGAGGGGCCGGACACGGATACGGGGCCTCCCACCATGCCGTCCCACACCGACCTTGCGGATGGATCGGTCGTCACGAGTGGTTCCTGCGGGATGACCACGGTGTCGCCGTCGACGGTCGACGCGAGCACGGAAGGAATCGTCGGCGAGGTGGCAAAAGGCTCGGCACCGACCGGGAAGGCCCAGCTTCCCATCAGCACGACGGCGGTTGCCAGCGAGGTGATTGTGCAATCGGCCCAGTTCAAACGGCCATCGAGTCTCATCAGATTCCCCTTCCGTGCAGGCGTGGCAGTCCTGCCGGTGGAATCGGTTGTGCCGAAGAGTCGGCGTCACGCCCGTCGACGGAGTTCCTGTCAGTGAAACCTGGGAACCTGTACGGTCAGAAAACCGGTGTTCTCCGCAAACTGGGAAAACCCGTGAACGCCCGCGCCGCCGGCAGGGTTTGCCTCCGTTGCCTCCTTGAGTTCATTGGGGCGGCGCCGGCCTGATTGGGCCGTACCCCCCGGGCCACGGCGTTGTCGCTCCAGTCCAAGCCAAACGGCGCGAGCTGTGGGACTTGCGATGCGGCTCACGTGGCTCGATGGGGCGTGGTTCGTCCGCGGGCAGCCGCGCATCACGTGAGCGATGTGTGCCGAAGGCGGAGGCGGCGTCACGTTGAGCGATGCTGGACGGCCAGTCCGTGTCAGACCCGCTGCCAGAACAGATTCGTCCGCGGCGACATGGCGACACCTCCGCTCGTGATGCTCATGTTGGCCCCACCCACAGCGAGTTTGTAGCTCCCCTTCAGGTTTGTGGCAGAACGAGGAAGCGTAAGAACGTAGGAAGCGCCACTGCCGCTGACAGTGGCCCCGGCAAGCGATACCTGAACGCCCTCGTAGAACAGCCGCAACGCGTCGACCGTCACGCCTGTTACGGGCACGTTGAACTCGAGGTCGATGGTCGTCAGTGTCTGAGCAAAGGTCGGGCTGGGGGCGACAGCGTTGCGCTGCCCGCTCGCGCGATCACGCTGGGACCGGTCGATTCGACCTGGGACGTGGCCGTGGACGCCCTGATGCTTTGGCAAGGCAATGGCCAATCACTGCCACTGTTTCTGAACTCGTCGGGTGGTGTGGCGCTCGATGCGCAGGATCTGCAGACTCAAACGGGAGCGGGTGTCCGCATCGGGGCCATTCGTCAGGTGGGTGAGACGCACGCGATCGAGGGGAACTATTTTCAAGCACGTCCCTTCGACGCCATGATCCGCACTCCTGCCACGGGAGAGCCGTTCGAACTGGTCAATGCCGGCGACCTTCCCCCATGGGGTGACATCGCGACCGCCGCTGTGACGACGGGTGGATCGATTCAGAGCGCCGAAATCAACTGGCGCAAGCAGGAATCATGGTCGCCAATTACCTGGCTCGTAGGTTTTCGCTGGGTCGAACTCGATTCACAGTCCAAGGTCGACTACCTCTTCTCCAGCACGGGAGGCGGTGACATCGCGACCGATGCCGGCAACAACCTCTACGGTGGCCAGTTTGGGGCCGACATGCTGTTTTGGAATGCCGGAGGTCGGTGGCGGGTCAATGGTGTCGGAAAGGCCGGCATCTTCTACAACTCCGTCGCCTACCAGCGGTCATCGGCAGGCCTTACGCTCCAAGACGGATCCACGGTGCCGATCGGTTCAACAAGTGCCACGGCCGACCAAACGTCGTTTTTCGGTGAAGCAGGGCTGAATGCGACATGGTGGGCGACGAACTGGCTCGCCTGGCGCGTGGGTTACAGCGTGTTTTGGGCTGGCGGCGTCGCTGTGGCGACGGATCAGATTCCGCTCAACAACTACGGCGACGGCACTGCCTCGATCAACACCAACGGCAGTGTGCTGCTCCACGGGGTGACCACGGGCATCGAGGCGAGGTGGTAGGCCCGACGGCTCAGGCCGTCGGCGCTCCCGACCGATCGATCGCGCCGAAGGCGTCGAGGGCTTCGCCCGTGTGGCTTCGGAGGAGGGGTTCGTCGCCCGAGGCTTTGGCCGGTCGCTTCTGGGCCGCCCGCTGCTGCCAGCGGCGGGCGTGGATCACGATGTCTTCCGGCGGGCCCTCGGCCACGATCAGCCCGCCGCCGGCCCCGGCCTCGGGGCCGAGATCGAGTACCCAGTCGGCCGCCGAAATCACCTCCAGGTTGTGCTCCACCACGAGCACGGTGTTGCCGGCGTCGACCAGCCGCTCGAGCACGTGGAGGAGCTTTTCGATGTCGGCGAAGTGGAGGCCCGTCGTCGGCTCATCGAGGATGTAGAGCGTGCTCCCGGTGCCCGGCTTGGCGAGTTCGCGGGAGAGTTTGACCCGCTGCGCCTCGCCGCCTGAGAGCTGCGGCGCCGGCTGGCCGAGCGTGATGTAGCCGAGGCCGACGTCGACGAGCGTCTGCAGGATTCGCGACACCTGCGGCACCGTGTCGAAAAAGGCCGCGGCGTCGGCCACGCTCATCTCCAAGATGTCGGCGATGTTCTTGCCATGCCACTTCGCGTGGAGCGTCTCGGCCGAATACCTCCGGCCTCGGCAGTGCTCGCACTCCACCCACACATCGGGCAGGAAGTGCATCTCCACCCGTCGCTGGCCAAGCCCCTCGCAGGCCTCGCACCGGCCGCCAGCCACGTTGAAGGAAAACGTTCGCGGGGTGAACCCGCGGGTGCGGGATTCGGGCACCTTTGAAAACAGCAGGCGTATGTGATCGAAGACGCCCGTGTAGGTGGCCGGCGTCGATCCCGGCGTGGAGCCGATCGACTCCTGGTCGACGAGGATCACCTTATCGACCTGGTCGAGCCCCTTGATCGCATCGTAGTGACCGGGCTGTTCGCGGGCGGCGTGCAGCCGCCTGGCCAGTGCCCGCCAGAGCACCTCGAGCACGAGCGAGGTTTTGCCGCTTCCGCTCGGCCCGGTGACCGCCGCCAACACCCCGAGCGGGATCCGGGCGTCGATCCCCTTGAGCGTGCGGTGGCGGACTCCGCGGAGTTCGAGCCATCCGGCCGGTTCGCGGCGACCATGCACGGCCTTCCGCTCGAGCACCGCATCGCAGGCACGCCGCTTCGTGAGGTAGGGGCCCGTCACGCTCTCTTCGATCCGGGGCAGCCGGTCGGGCGCGGCGTGGGCCACGATGCGGCCTCCCTCCCGGCCGCTGCCCGGGCCGAAGTCGAGCGCGTGGTCGGCGGTAGCCACCACGTCACGGTCGTGCTCGACCACCACCACCGTGTTGCCGAGGTCTCGGAGCTTTCCAAGGGCCCCGATCAGCCGGTGCGTGTCCCGCGGATGGAGGCCGATCGTCGGCTCGTCGAGAACATAGAGCACGCCCGTGAGGCCGCTGCCCACCTGGGCCGCCAGCCGAATCCGCTGCAGCTCGCCCCCAGACAGGCTGCCGGCGGGCCGGGCCATGTCGAGGTAGTCAAGGCCGACATCGACGAGAAACGACACCCTGGCGTTGAGTTCGCGGAGCAGATCGCCGGCAATGCGACGATCGGCATCGTCGAGCGCGACGGCAGCCAGCTCCTGCTGGAGGCGGCCGAGGGGCATGCGGCCCCACACGTCGAGCGAACGGCCCCAGAGTGTGACCGCGCTTGCAACATCGGCCAGCCGACTGCCGCCGCACTCACTGCACGGCACCTCGTCCATCACCGCGTCGACCTTCGCCCGCAGGCTGACCACGAGCCTCGCCGCCTCCTCGCAGGCGTTTTCGAGGCCCTTGAACTGAAACGAGAACCAGGGCCCCTTGCCCGGGGCCGTTTTGGGACGAGGCACGTCGATCCACTGCTCGCCGGTCCCCTCAAACAGCACCCGCTGCTGAATGCCGGAGAGATCAGCGAGCGGCATATCGAGTGGAAGGCCCGTGGCCGCACCGAGGGCCTCGAGCATCGCCCTGCCAAGCCGCTTTCCGCCCGGGCCTTCGAGCATCGGCCAGAGGTCGAGGGCGCCGTCTCGGAGCGTTCGCGACGCATCGCGGACGAGCGCCGCCCGATCGATGCCCGTGCGGGTGCCGAGGCCATCGCAGCTCGGACACCAGCCAATCGGGCTGTTGAAAGAAAACTGCCTGGGCTCGAGCGGCTTGAAGCCGCGGCCGCAGTCGGGGCAGGCAAGGCGGCGGCTCAACACCTCCACAGGCCAATCGGGCTCGTCGAGCGGCTTGCCATCGTGGCCGTCGATGGCGCTGGCCACGAGCATCGTGCCGGCACCCGCCTCGAAGGCCGCCTCGACGCTCTGGGCGAGCCGGCTACGGGCGGAGTGATCGGCCGTCACGCGATCGATCACGATCTCGAGCCGGCTCTTCCGCTTGCGGTCGAGCTTCGGCTTGTCGTCGAGCCGCACCGTGCGGCCGTCGATGCGGATTCGCACGTGGCCAGCCGCCTGCAGCGCGGCGAAGAGCGCCTCCGGCGACTGGCCCACCTTGAGCTCGACGGGCGCAAGGATCAGGAGTTTTGTGCCCGCGGGATGCGACAGGACTCGTTCGACCGTCTGGTCGACGCTCTGCGCGCCCACCGGTGTGCGACAATCGGGGCAGTGCATTCGCCCGAGCCGCGCCGCCAGCACACGAAAGTGGTCATACATCTCGGTCAGCGTGCCGACGGTCGATCGTGGCGTGCTGCCGGTGCTCCGCTGCTCGATGGCGACCGCCGGGGAAAGCCCTTCGATCCGCTCGAAGATCGGTTTCGGCACCTGGCCGACGAACTGACGGGCATAGGGGGAGAGGCTCTCGACGTACCGGCGCTGCCCTTCCGCATAGAGAGTGTCGAACGCGAGGGATGTTTTTCCTGACCCGCTCGGGCCGCAGCAGACGGTGAGCTGGCCGCGAGGAATGTCGGCATCGACCTGCTTGAGGTTGTGGAGGGCTGCGCCGCGAACGGTGATCGCCGGCGGGCCGGGATCCCGCGATGTCTTTCCAACCGTGGCGAGCATCGCCTCGACCGCCGCCTCGGGCTGCTCGACCTTCTTGCGGCGGACCGCACTCGAACGACGGGGCTTCGGCTCGGCGCTGGCGGCCGCGAGCATCGGCGCCAGGGCTTTGCCGGTGTGCGACCCCTTGGCGCGGGCGACCTTTTCGGGAGTGCCCTCCACGACGACGCGGCCACCGCCGGCCCCTCCCTCGGGGCCGAGGTCGATCACCCAGTCGGCCCGCTTCACCACGTCGAGGTTGTGTTCCACCACGAGCACCGTGTTGCCCGCGTCGACCAGCCGCTCGAGCACCGTGAGGAGCTGGCGCACGTCGGCCATATGGAGGCCCGTCGTCGGTTCATCGAGCACGTAGAGCGTCTTGCCGGTGGATCGCTTCGACAGTTCGCGGGAGAGCTTCACCCGCTGGGCCTCCCCGCCCGAGAGCGTGGGCGAGGCCTGCCCGAGGTGCAGGTAGTCGAGACCCACGTCGCAGAGCGTTTGAAGCTTGCGGGCGATGTCGGGGGCGTCTTGGAAAAGCTCCAGGGCCTCGCCCACCTCCATGGTGAGCAGGTCGGCGACGCTCTTTCCCTTCCACCGCACTTCGAGCGTGTCCTTCGCGAATCGGCTGCCGCCGCAGATGTCGCACGTCACCCAGACATCGGCGAGAAAGTCCATGTCGAGGCGGATGGAACCGTTGCCCTCGCAGGCTTCGCATCGACCCCCCGACACGTTGAAGCTGAAACGCCCCGCCTTCCAGCCGCGTTTCTTCGCCTCGGGAAGCATCGTGAACAGGCTGCGGATGTCGTCCCACACCTTCACGTAGGTGGCCGGATTGCTCCGTGGCGTTCGGCCGATCGGTGATTGGTCGATCACGATGACCTTGTCGAGATGCTCGGCGCCGTGGATGGCATCGAAGGCCTCCGGAGTGGCCACCTCGCTGCCGAGCCGACGACGGAGCTCCGGCTCGAGCACGTCGCCCACGAGCGAACTCTTTCCGCTTCCGGACACCCCCGTCACGCACACGAGCAGTCCCAGCGGGATGTCGACATCGACGCCCTTGAGGTTGTTGTGCCGCACCCCTTCCAGTCGAAGCACGTTGCCGGTCGCCTTCCGCCGCGCCGTGGGGATGTGGATCGCGTCGCGCCCCGCAAGAAACGCGCCGGTGATGCTGCGTTCGGCCTTGGACACGTCGTCGGGCGTGCCAGCCGCCACCACCTCGCCTCCGCGTTTTCCCGGGCCCGGACCGAAGTCGATCACCCAGTCGGCCGCACGGATCGTGTCTTCGTCGTGTTCGACGACGACCACCGTGTTGCCCTTGTCACGGAGCGCCTCGAGCGCCCCGAGCAGCTTCACGTTGTCGCGCGGGTGAAGGCCGATCGAGGGCTCGTCGAGCACATAGAGCACGCCCGAGAGCCCCGAGCCGATCTGGGCCGCGAGCCGGATTCGCTGGCTTTCACCACCGGAGAGGGTTGGCGCCTTGCGGTCGAGCGCGAGATAGCCGAGGCCGACCTGATCCAGAAACGAAAGCCGACCCGAGATCTCCTTCATGAGCTCGACCGCGATCAGCCGCTGCGTGTCGTCGAGCACGAGCGACGAGAGAAACTCCCTCGCGTCGGCGATCGGGAGACCGCACAGGCCGTCGAGCGACAGCTCGGCTGGATGGCCCGCCGGGTCTTTCTTGGCCGCCGCACGCCACGCCTTCGAGGCCGTCGTGATCCGCACCGCCCGCGCCTGCGCAGAGAGCCGCCGGCCCTGGCAATCATGGCAGGGTGTGACGCTCATCAGTTTTTCGAGCATCCGTCGGATGATCCCGCTTTTTGCGGTTCGCCACCGGTTGGCCAGGAGGCCGCAGAGCCCCTCGAACTTCGTCTTCGCCCCGCGCTCCGCCCGGCCTCGCCGCCACGACAGCCGGATTTCCTCGAGGCCGGTGCCATTGAGCCAGAGACGTTTCTGGGCCGGCGTCAGGTTTTTCCACGGCGTGTCGAGGAGCGTGCCCGGTTCGAGCCTCTTCTTGGCCTCCACGTGCGCGGCCACCCCGTTGAGGAGGCGCCGGAGCCACCGCGGCATGTCGCGAAACGACCCGAGCACGCCGATCGCACCCTTGCGGAGCGTTTTGTCGGGCTCGGTGACGAGCTTGTCGGGATCGATGCCGTAGATGTCGCCGAGACCGTCGCACGACGGGCAGGCGCCCTGAGGACTGTTGAAGCTGAACAGCTGGGGCTCGGGTGTGGCGTAGCTCACCCCGCAGGCCGCACAGGCGTAACGGCTCGACAGCACGAGATCCGAACCGGGCGGCGCCGATGGGGTCGAGCGGGCGGCGGCGGCCTTGTCTGGTTCCTCGGCCACGATCACCTGGCCGCCGCTCGTTTTCAGCGCAAGCTCCACCGCTTCCGCAATTCGACTGCGGGTGGACTCGCCCGGCACGACGCGATCGATGATCACGTCGATCGTGTGCTTGAGCTGCTTTTCCAGCGCGGGTGGATCCTCGACCCGGCAGACCGTGCCGTCGACGCGGGCCCGCGTGAATCCCTGGCGGACCAGGTCGATAAAGAGATCACGGTGCTCGCCCTTCGCCTCGCGCACCAGGGGTGCGAGGATCATCACCCGACGCCCCTCCCGGGCCGCGATGATCCGTTCCACAATCTGGTCGCGGGGCTGTGCCTCCAACACACGGTCGCACTCCGGGCAGTGGGCAGTGCCCACTCGCGCGTAGAGCACACGGAGAAAGTCGTGAATCTCCGTCATCGTGGCGACGGTCGATCGCGGGTTGGTGCCGGCCGATTTCTGCGCGATCGAAATCGAGGGCGACAGCCCGGTCACGCTGTCGACGTCGGGCCTCGGCAGCTGGCCGAGAAACTGACGGGCGAACGTCGACAGGCTCTCGACATAGCGACGCTGCCCTTCGGCATAGAGCGTGTCGAACGCGAGGCTCGACTTGCCCGATCCACTCACGCCCGACAGGCAGACGAGGCGGCCGCGCGGCAGACCCACCGTGACATCACGCAGGTTGTGTTCGCGGGCACCGCGGACGACGATCGGCGGGACGTGCATGGAAGGGGCGGTCGCGGAAAAACGGACGGGAAGGGCGGTCGTATTGTAGCGCTGGACAGCCCATGGCACGTGCCGTACGATCCAGTTTCCGGCTGGAAAACGGCTTGTGGGCCCTTTTTCGCTCGGGGCGGTAGCTCAACTGGGAGAGCGCGGCGTTCGCAATGCCGAGGTTGGGAG
This sequence comes from Pirellulales bacterium, assembly GCA_017853835.1. Taxonomy (GTDB): domain Bacteria; phylum Planctomycetota; class Planctomycetia; order Pirellulales; family UBA1268; genus QWPN01. The sequence goes on from JAFMIU010000050.1 coordinate 26,126, forward strand.
TTCGATCCTCCTCCGCTCCATTGTACGGCTGATCGGCCATCCATGGCCCGATCAGCCTTGGGAGAACCCGGCCCTCCGGGCCTGGCGCTGGTTGGTGGTGCGGCACCCATGGCCCGATCAGCCTTGGGAGAACCCGGCCCTCCGGGC
>JAFMIU010000127.1 GCA_017853835.1 Pirellulales bacterium
GTGGAAGACATCCACGGCAAGTTCCGTGGCGAGGAGACGGTGACCGGCCCCGATGGGCAGACGAGCATCAAGCCGGTGATGAACATCGACGAGGTCGTGGGACGCATCGTGAAGACGATGCGGGTTCGCGAGGAGCAGGAGGGGAAGCAGTATGGCGTGATCGTGATGGCCGAGGGCCTCGCCGAATATCTTCCCGCAAAGGCGCTCGAAGGCATTCCCCGCGACGATCACGGCCATATTTCGATCTCGCACGTGCAGCTCGGCCGCATGTTCGCGAAGCTTGTCGGCGATGAGTTCAAGAAGCAGACGGGCCGTTCACGCAAGGTGGTCGGCCTCCAGCTCGGCTACGAAGCCCGCTGCGCCAAGCCCCACGCGTTCGACGTGATGCTCGGCAGCCAGCTTGGCGTTGGCGGCTACCGTGCCCTCGCGGAGCGCGGGCTCAACGGCGTGATGGTGAGCGTGTCGGGCCAGCTCGACCTCAACTACGTGCCATTCGAGGAGCTCGTCGATCCGAACACGCTGGTGACGGTGGTGCGCTACGTGGAACGGGGCAGCGACTTCCACAAGCTCGCCCGCTTCCTCGAAACCTACGTCAACGAGTGACGCGGGCCTGGGAAGGCATGGCGGCCCGCGTCACTTCGACGTGAGCGTGCCCTTCGTGCTCGGGATGCCCGGCTGACGCGGATCGGCTTCCACCGCCACGCGGATCGCCCGCGCGGCCGCCTTGAACACCGCCTCGGCGATGTGGTGGCCGTTGCGGCCGTGGTGGAGGATGGCATGGAAGTTCATGCCCGCCGTGGCGGCCACGCTCTCCCAGAACACCTCCACGAGCTCCGCGTCGAACGTGCCGATCGTCGGCACCGGAAACTCGACCGCGAACACACAGGCCGAGCGGCCGCCGAGGTCCACCGCCACCGTTGCCAGCGACTCGTCCATCGGCACGATCGCATGGCCGTAGCGGCGGATGCCCTTGCGATCGCCGAGGCACTCGACGATCGCCGTGCCGAGGGCACGCCCGACGTCTTCCACGGTGTGGTGGCCATCGACATGCAGGTCGCCCGTGCAGGCCACCGTGAGATCGATGAGGGAATGGCCGGCCAGGAGCGTGAGCATGTGGTCGAAGAAACCGAGGCCGGTGGCCACGTTGGCCCGGCCGGTGCCATCGAGGTCGATGGTGAGGCGAATGTCGGTTTCGGCGGTCTTCCGGCTGATCGTGGCGGTGCGGGACATGGGCATGGCTGCGTGGAGGATGGGGCGAAACGTCAGAGAGTCTTCATCACGGTGAGGAAGGCGTCGATCTCCTCGTCGGTGCCGACGGTGATGCGGAGGCCATCGCCCCAGCCGGCGTAGTTCATGAACCGCACGAGGATGCCCTGCGCCTTGAGCGCCTCGTAGAAGGGCCGGTGCGGGCGGTCGGGGTGCGTGCACCAGACGAAGTTGGCCTGGCTGGGCTGCACGGTGAAGCCGAGCCGTCGCATGGCGTCGGTCAGGCGGGTGCGGGTGGCGATGATCTTCGAACGATTCTCGGCCAGCCACGCCTGGTCGTCGATGGCCGCCGTCGCCGCCGCGATCGAGAGAGCGTCGCAGTTGTAGGAATCCTTCACCTTGAGCATCTGCTCGATGATGGCCGGCTGGGCCACCGCGAAGCCAAACCGCAGCCCGGCCAGGGCATACGACTTCGAAAACGACCGCGTCACGATGATGCGGGGATTCGCCTTCACGAGCGAGAGGCAGTTGGTCTCGGCGAAGTCGCCGTAGGCCTCGTCGACGACGACGGCGCAGTCGAGACGGCCGGCGAGATCCGCCAGGCGTTCCGGCGGCAGGACGGTGCCCGACGGGCTGTTCGGGTTGGCGATGATCGCCAGTCGGAGGTCGTCGGCGGCCGCCGCAAACTCGTCGCCGAGCGTCCAGTCGGGGCGGTAGGCCACCTCGTCGCACCGCGCGCCCTGGATGCCCGCCAGCGTGCGGTAGAGGATGTAACTCGGATAGGGCATCCGCAGGCATTCCCCCTCGCCCACAAACGTCCGCACGAGGATCGTGAGGATGTCGTCACTCCCATTGCCGCAGAGGATCCACTCCGGATCGACCCCCAGCACCTCGGCGGCCCGCCGGCGAAATGCCGTGGCCATCGGGTCGGGATATTTGGCGAGGGTTCGCCCCGAGGCGGTGGCCGCGAGGGCGCGGCCCACCGCCGGCGATGGTGGGTAGGGGTTCTCGTTGGTGTTGAGCTTGATCCACTTGCCCCCCTGCGGCTGCTCCCCAGGCACGTAGCCATCGATCGCGAGGATCGCGGGGCGGACGAGCGGGCGGCGGGCGGTGGGAGGGGTGGTCATGACGTGATCCGTGCGCACGGGAAACCGGGAAAGTCTACCTCACCGGGCTGCGACGGCTTCGGGCATCACGACCGCTACGACCGTTCCAGCCGGGCCTCGACGCTCCGTCGATGGGCGGTGAGGCCTTCGGTATCGGCGAGCAACCGAATGTCGTCGGCCATCTCGATGAGGTCGGCCCTGCTCAGCGCGATCACGCTCCCGCCGCGGACGAAGTCGTTGGCCGAGAGGCCCGCCGCAAATCGCGCGGTGCCGCCGGTCGGCAGCACGTGGGACGGCCCGGCCGCGTAATCGCCCGCCGCCACCGGACTCCACGGACCGAGAAACGCAGCGCCGACATGCCGAATGCGAGCGAGCGTGGACTCAGGATCGCGGGTGTCGATCGAAAGATGCTCGGGGGCGAGCTGGTGGGCGAGATCGGCCGATTCGTCGTCGCTGCGTGTCACGACGATGCCGCAGAATCGCTGGAGGCTGTCGCGGGTGAGGTCACATCGCTCGAGCACGGCCACCCGCCGCTCAAGCGCCGCGGCCACGGCGTCGGCCAGCGACGCACTCGACGTCAGCAGAATGGCAGAACCAGGTGAATGCTCGGCCTGGGCGAGCATGTCGGCCGCGATCGATTCGCTCTGTCCGGCTTCGTCGGCCACGATCACGATTTCGCTCGGGCCCGCGATCGAGTCGATCGACACGTCGCCGAACACGTATTCCTTCGCCAGGGCCACGAAGAGGTTGCCCGGCCCGACGATCTTGTCGACCCGAGGCAGGCCTTCCACGCCATAGGCCAGTGCCGCCACGGCCTGCGCGCCCCCGGCCCGTACCACCGTCGTGACGCCGAGCTCGTGGCAGGTTGCCAGCACGTGCGGGTTTTCCGCGCCAAACGGAGTCGGCGGGGCGACCACCACGATTTCTCGCACGCCCGCGACACGGGCCGGCACGACGGTCATGAGGAGCGTCGAGGGGTAGGCTGCGGCCCCCCCCGGCACGCACACGCCGACGCGATCGAGCGGAACATACCGCTGCCGCAGGCTGCCACCACCGGGCAGCGTCACCTCCACGTCGCGTGACAAGACAGCTCGCTGAAACCGTTCCACACGGTCACGAATGCGACGGATGGTCGCGAGAAACGTCGGGTCGGCGGCCGCGTGGGCCTCGGCCATCCGCGTCGGCGACACGATCACGGTGTCGGCGATGGTGTCGGCACCGTCGATTCGTCGTGAGTAGTCGAGCAGCGCCGCGAGCCCGTCGCGTCGCACATCTTCGCAGATGCGTTCGACCACCCGACGCGGTGAAAGGGGCTCACCAAACACGTCGATCGTTTTCTGCCGGCCGGCAGGACTGACGACGTCTCCTTGGGAGACGAGTTTGCCGCGGAGGGCGTCGAGCCGCACGCGGCCATCGGGGGCGGACAGGTCGATGCGGGCGCAGAGAGGTGAGGCGTGTGTCATGGCCTCCACAGGATAGCCATCAGACCGCCAGAACGGAGTCACGGGCGTATGATCGGGAGAAAACCCCGCCTTCCGCCGCGGCACCCCTCATCGGGCCGCCATCGCCGCCGCCTGGGCCGCAAACCGGTCGGACCACAGCCCGGCCAATCGCGCGATCACCGGCGACGGCCCCGGCTCGGCATCGGCAATCTGCCGGAGCACCGCCTGCCCGCGGGCGGCGAGTGGCGACGGCTCGCCAACGGCCCGATCTCCGAAGATCGGATCAGGCGGTCCGGCCGCACGCGGCCCATCATCCTCCGCGAGCCGTCCATCGATCGCAGCGACGCGATCGAGCGCCGCATCGACATCAGGACCACGCCCGAGCGCCGCCAGCACGATCGCCTGTCGGATGAAGATGTCGGGCTGATCGGCGGCCACCACCGCGGCACGGCGATACGCGTCGAGCGCCCGACGCAGATTCGAAGCGTCACCGCCGGCGGCATGAAGATGCCGATCGCCAACCGCCACGAGCCTCGCGGCCCGCAGGCGTGCCGAGGCATTGCTTGGTCGAATCGGTGTCGGCGCGTTCGCGGCAACCATCGCCGCGTGTGCCCGAGGCACGGTGGTCGATGCGAAGCCGGGAACGAAGCCGATGCCACCAACAGCAGGGTATGGAACAAGGCCGCCTGAGAAAAAGGATCCTCCGAAGGGCGATCCGATCCAGACCGAACCACACGCGGGAACCCAGGCCGTGCCATACCACGCGGGCCAGCCAAACGACCACCCAGGCATCACCACCGGCGGTGGGGCGCACCATGCACGAGCCCCCCATCGGGGACCGCACCATGGACCGGAAGCCACGGGTCCGCACCAGCCGCCAACACGTGGCCGGCACCAGCCGCCGAAGCCCGGTCCGCACCAGCCCAAGCGCTGGACGCTCATGCTGTAGCCGGAGGCGAAGCCGGCGTTGCCATACGCAAACGTGCGGCCGCACCACTGGGCCGACACCGCACCGCCGTGCACGGCCGCGAAGACCATCGCGGCCACAACCGCCAGACGAACGTGACGCATCCTGGTCACCCTCCACAAGGCTGATGGAAAGTGTATGCCGCAAGGGACCTTCAAGGCGAGGGTTTGGACGATGGTGACAGCCGGTTTCGCGGGGACGTGCCAGGTGGTACCTTGCGGGGCGTGACAGCACGCCCTCTCCAGCATCACCTGCCACCTGCACACCTCCGGGGCACTCCGCTCGGGCAGGCCCTCGGACTGCCCCGCCCGATTGCCGCCAGGCTCGCGGCACTCCGCACCCCCGAGCGAATTCAGGACTACGTCAACAGCCTCGCCTGGAACTACGAATCGGACGGACAGACGGCCCGGTCGGCCGTCGAGGCGATCCGACACGGGGAGGCCCACTGCGTCGAGGGGGCGTTCGTGGCAGCCTGCGGCCTCTGGCTCGCCGGCGAACCTCCCCTCGTGATGGACATGGGAGCGGCACGAGGCGACGTCGATCATGTGGTGGCGTTGTTTCGACGCCATGGGCGATGGGGGGCGATTTCCAAGAGCAACAGCCCCTTCCTCCGGTATCGCGATCCGATCTACCGCTCGCTCCGCGAACTCAGCCTTTCTTTCTTTCCCCAATACGTCAAGGGCCGCCGAAAGACGCTCCGCACCTACTCGGTGGCGATCGATCTCCGGCGATTCGATCCCGCCCTGTGGATCACCCATCCGACCTTTTGTGACCACGTGGTCGATTCCCTCACCTTCGCACGTCATTTCCAGCTTTTACCCCCGGGCCAACGGGTGCGGCTGCGTTCCATCGACGAGATCGAGGCCAGGAGCAATCTCCTTCGCGATCACCCGCGGCGCGGCCGTGGCGAGGTGGCGGGGTGACGGGCGGGCCGTCGCCGAGCACAATCTGAGCATGAGCGATCCTGCCGACCACGGTGACCTTCGATCCCCCGAACCATGGGTTTCGGGCCGCGTGATCGTCAACGCCTCCACCTACAACGAGCGCGACAACATCGGCGAGTTGGTCGATCGCGTGCTCGCCGCCCGAGACGATCTCCACATGCTGGTGGTCGATGACAACTCACCGGATGACACGGGCCGCATGGTGCTCGATCGGGCAGCCGCCGAGCCACGGCTCCATGTGCTCGTGCGCCGAGGCCGCCGCGGCCTTGGCAGCGCGATCCTGGAGGGCCTGCGCGTGGCGAGAGCCCATGGCTTCGAGATCGCGGTCTACATGGACGCCGACATGAGCCACGACCCCGACGACATCCCGAGGCTGTTGGCCGCGATGGATCCTCCTGGAGGGAAGCCCGCCGACCTGGCGATCGGCTCGCGCCGGATTCCGGGCGGCCGCACGATCGGCTGGCCGCTGTCGCGGCACATCGCCAGCCATCTGGTGTGCTGGTTCACTCGATGGGTGCTCTGGGTGCCGGTCCACGACGCGTCGGGCGGATTCCGTGCGATCCGGCTTTCCCTGCTCGATCGGATCGACCCACCACAATCAAAGGGCTATGCCTTTCAGGAAGACCTCCTGTGGCGTCTTCACCGGGCCGGCGCCCGCATCGTGGAGGTGCCGATCACGTTCACCGACCGTGCGGCAGGATCGAGCAAAGCCGATTTCGCCGAAACCCGCCGCAGCATCGGCGACCTGTTGAGACTCGCCCGCCGCACCTGGCTCGGCTGGTAACGTGTCCGCGTCCTACGATTCCCCACACCGGTCCCACGGCTCACGCCGTTGGGCTTCCACGGAACCGCATGCTCCGCGTGCATGTCCAAGCCCAAGGCCCTAAGGCCTGGTGGGACACGCCGAGCTATCTCTCCAGACACCATTGAGCGAGCGGACACGAAGACGCCAAACACGCCGTGCGTTTCGCCGCGCCGGTCCCACGGCTCACGCCGTTGGGCTTCCACGGGCATACGACCCACCGAATCGAA
>JAFMIU010000128.1 GCA_017853835.1 Pirellulales bacterium
ACACCTACGACGGCCTCGTCGACATCACCGACGTGGCCCTCTACCTCGGCACGGGCCTCTTCGACATCGGCCCCTACAACCCGCCCGCCGAAATCGCCGGTGGCGTGGCCGCTGTGCCAGAGCCTGCCTCGTGGGCACTGCTCGCCGGGGCAGGGCTGACCGTTGCCGCCATCCGCCGTCGGATGCGGTAGGCATCGGCTCCGTTTCATCAACCAGGATCTCGAGGGTGCCGTCGCGCTTGCCAGCGCGACGGCACCCGTCTTTCATGGTTACCACGCTTCGCTTCGTAGCCGTTGCCTTCGCTGTGATCGCCGCGTCGGCCCACGCCGCCGACACCTCGCTGATCGACACGTCGCAGTCGCACAACGCCGCCATGCGGATGGTGGGCCTGACCGACGTTCACTGGCAGGGCGGCCTGCTCGGCGAGCGATTCGACGCCTGTCGTGATTCGATGATCCCGTATCTCTGGACGGTGCTTCGGGACCCGAAGGAGAGCCATGCGTGGGACAACTTTCTCATGGCAGCCGGGCTCGGCGAGGGCAGGGGAGACGACCGGCCCCACGGCCCGCCGTTCAACGATGGCGACTTCCTCAAATGGCTTGAGGCCCTGATCCAGGCCGAGGCCGTGTCGCCGAAACAGACCATCGCGGGCATGGCTGCCGTGCACGCGCCGAGTGTGGACGAGATCATCGACGTGATCAGGAAGGCCCAGCGGGACGACGGCTATCTCCACACGCCTACGATCGTCCGGCAGCGACGAAAGACCGACGACTCGAAGGAGTTTGCCGATCGCGAGCACTTCGAAACCTACAACATGGGCCACCTCATGACGACGGCCTGCGTGCACCATCGCCTGACGGGCAAGACGTCGCTGTTGGAATGCGCCCTGAGGTCGGCCGACTACCTCGACCGGCTGTCCCGGGAGAAGCCCGAGGAGCTCGCGAAAAACGCCATCTGCCCGAGCCACTACATGGGTGTGGTGGAACTCTTCCGCCTCACCCGTGAGCCTCGGTATCGCGATCTCGCCCGCCGGCTGATCGACATCCGATCGCTCGTGCCGCCAGACGTTGGCAGCGACCACAACCAGGATCGAATCCCCTTCCGCGAATCGACGGAGGCGGTGGGGCACGCCGTGCGGGCCAACTATCTCTACGCGGGCGTGGCCGACGTGTTTGCCGAAGACGGCGACCGCACGCTCCTGGCACCGCTGCTCGCGATCGATCGCGACATCGCCTCGCGGAAGCGGTATGTGACCGGCATGACCGGCGCCCTCTACGACGGTGCCTCTCCCGACGGCGCACCGTCGAAACTTCATCCATCGATCAAGACGGTACACCAGGCCTATGGCCGCGGATACCAGCTCCCAAACATCACGGCCTACAACGAGACCTGCGCGACGATCGGCTATGGCATGTGGCTCTGGCGAATGCTGCTGCTCACAGGGGAGGCCCGCTACGCCGACCTCTTCGAGGAAACGCTCTACAACGGCATCCTTCCGGGCGTGAGCCTCGACGGGCGGTCCTACTTCTACGTCAACCCGCTGCGCAAGCTCCACGCATTCACGGTGCCGATGCGATGGTCGCGCACGCGGATGCCGACGATCCCCTCGTCGTTCTGTTGCCCACCCAACGTGGCCCGCACGATCGCCGAAGCCCACAACTACGCCTACACGCTCGCCCCGAACACGCTCTGGGTGCACCTCTACGGCGCCAGCTCGCTCGACACGACGATTCCAGGGAGTGGTCGCCTCCGGCTTCGTCAGGAGACCGACTACCCGTGGTCGGGCACGATCGCGATCGTGGTGGAGGAGGCGCCGGCCGCGCCCATCACGATGCGGTTTCGAGTGCCCGGCTGGGTGCGCCCGGGCGGCGCGGCACTCCGCGCGGCCGGGCAGCCGCTCGCCGACGCGCCGCGGCCGGGAACCTACGCCACAATCACCAGGCGATTTGAGACGGGCGACCGCATCGAGATCGACCTGGAAATGGAGCCGACGTTCGTCGAGGCGCATCCCGCCGTGGAGGAGGCATTTGGCCAGGTGGCCTTGCGGCGGGGGCCGCTCGTCTACTGCCTGGAATCAAACGACCTTCCGCCCGACACGCGGATCAGCGAGGTGTCCGTCACGCTCGCCGACATGGGGTCGATCACCACCGCACCCCAGAAGATTGGCCCGGTGAACGTGGAGGCCCTCGTCGTCCCAGGGGTGGCCTTGAGCCGCCCGGCATGGGAGGAGGGCGAACTCTACCGCACGGCCACTCCGCTCGCCCCACGGCCGATCCAGTTGCGATTTGTGCCCTATTACACCTGGGGAAACCGGGGCGACACGGAGATGACCGTGTGGCTTCCGGCCCGCTGAGATGCGGCCCTTGCGAACGAAAGCAGTTCGCTAGTTGCGCAAGTTTTTTGCGGTGTCGATCTGATCGGTTTATCGTAGGATTTCAATGGCTCGAAAGGGATGCGGAAAGGTCGCGCAACTACCGCCGATCGAGCAGCCGGGAGGGATCATGACACTGTCGTCCAGTCGCCACCACTCGCCGTCACATCGAAGGGGCTTCACCCTCGTCGAACTGCTCGTGGTGATCGCCATCATCGCCACGCTCATCGGCCTGCTCCTGCCGGCCGTGCAGAGTGCCCGTGAGGCGGCCCGACGGTCCCAGTGCCAAAACAACCTCAAGCAGTGGGGCCTGGGGATGCACAACCATCTGAGCGCGAAAAACTATTTCCCGCTCGGCGCGCTCACCTCCCCGCGCCGAACCTTCATCATCGCCTGCTGGCCCTACCTCGAGAACAAGTCGCTCTTCGATGCCTACGAAATGGGTGTGGATTGGCAGCTCAGCACGGCCAACAAGTCGCTCGTGAAGCAACCGGTGCCGATGTACTACTGCCCATCCGATCCGGCGGGCGCCACGCCGGCGCAGGTGGCTCTGATCGACAACGTGGAACGGGCCCGATGCAACTACGTGGCCAATGAGGGTCAGTGGCCGGAGAGCGGCGTGGCCCCGCTCAACTCGACGTACAGCGACAACACCTCCCGTCGGGCGATGTATGCCGGCATGTTCATGTCGCACAGCACGAAGGTCAAGCCGTATTCCCCAAAGCCGTTCTCGGCATCGAGTGTGTCCGACGGGCTGAGCAAGACGCTCTGCATGGCGGAGGTTTTGATTCCCACCGAAAACGGCTCAGCCCCGCTCACTGTCGACAGCCGGGCGGATGCCTTCGACACGAAAGACAGTCACTGGGCCTTCCACACGTCGTTCACGCCCAACGGATCGACCGTCGACCGTCCGGAGCGCTGTGGCCCTCTGGCGAATCGCCCGGAAATCAACATGCCCTGTGTCGCCAACACACAGAGCACGTTCATCAACCACGCGGCCCGAAGCCGTCATCCCGGCACGGTTCAAGTGCTGATGGGGGACGGCGCCGTGCGAAGCGTCACCGACAACGTCGATGCCACCACCTGGAAGGCGCTCGGCACGAGCGGCGCCGGCGACACGATCGGGGACTACTGATGCGACCCTGGATGCTCTCGATCGTGCTGACCTCGCTCGCCGTCACTGGCTGCGGCAATGGCCTCTCGACCGTCAGCGGCCGCATCACCTTCAATGGCGAAGCGGTGAATCGGGGCGCGATCACGCTGATTCCCAAAGATGGCAAGGGCCAGGCGGCCGGGAGCAGCGTCGAAAATGGCAGCTATTCGATCAAGGACGTTACCCCCGGTGAAAAGACCGTGCAGATTTACGCGGTCTATCCAATGGGCACGAAGAAGGAAGCCGACGGCACTGAGATCGAATTGGTGGGTGATCTGCTTCCGTCGTCCTGGGGCCCCACCTCGCAAAACACCATGACGGTCACAGGTCCCCGCACCACCAAAGACTTTCCGATCGAGGGCCCCGACCCTCGTACAACAAAATAAATCTCGTCCCCCCATTTCCATCATTCTCATTCATTTCGGTGATTCCATGAACAGCGCCCCGTCCTCCGCCCGTCGCGGCTTCACGCTCGTCGAGCTTCTCGTGGTGATCGCGATCATCGCCACGCTCATCGGCCTGCTGCTGCCGGCCGTGCAATCGGCCCGCGAGGCCGCCCGCGGATCAGCCTGCAAGAACAACATGCGTCAATGGGGTATTGGCATGCATACGTTCTACAGTGCCAAAAACTACTTCCCTCACGGTGCCCAAGCGACGTACCAAGGACGATACACCCACACTTTTGTGATCGAGTTGTGGCCGTACCTTGAACAGTCAACTCTTTCCGACAGCTACAACTACAAAAACGCGTTTTCCGATTCAGCCAATCTTCCTTTGGTTTCTACTGCCGTCGCTTTGTACTACTGTCCATCCGACCCGAATGCTTCTGGCCCCGGCAAGATGTACACCAATGCCTCGGGGGGTGACACTCGCTGCCGCCTCAACTATATGGTTTGTGATGGAAGATTCCCTGAAGGTCTCAGCAACTTTGATCCGGATCCGAACGAGGAACCCAAACTTGGGAGTTTGGCGAACCCGGAACTTGACCAGCAGAGAATGCTCAAATACGGCGGTATGTTTCGAAATCATTACAGCAACACAACTCGGTATCCGCACACGAGTCGTCCATTCCGCGTAAAGGATGTCTCAGACGGCGTTTCGAAGACGCTGGCCATGTCTGAGGTGCTACTGCCACTTTCTCCTGGCGGTTCAGCGTTGACGTTAGATGCACGCGGCGATGCGTTTAATGCTAAAGATGGCCGCTGGGGATTCCATACGAAGGTGTCACCCAATAGCTCAGCGCTCGATGCCTGCGAGAACGGGGAGTGCGCATCAACATCCGATCGTCCATGCACCGCCGCGGCAGCGCCCGGTGGTCCCATGAGCGCAGCTCGAAGCAAGCATCCGGGCACTGTCTCGGTGATGATGGGAGACTCGTCGATTCGAAGTGTTTCGGATTCGGTCGATTTGTCGGTTTGGTGGGCCCTGGGTACTGCGAGAAAGGGCGACACTGTAGGTGACTTTTGAAAGGTGTATATGCGATGAGCGATTCACGTTGGATGGAACTCACGTTGGGCACTCCGTTACCGCACATGACGAGTTTCATCGTATGGATCGCGTTCGTTGCCGCTGCCACCGGTTGTGGGAAGACAACCGCTACGGTGAGTGGATCCGTGACGTTTAATGGAGAGCCCGTGAAGTCGGGTGGGATCAATCTGTTCCCATTGGATGGCAAGGGCGCTCCTTCGGGGGCACTCATCGAGAATGGGCGGTACAAAGTGGTGGAGGTCATGCCGGGGGAAAAAACAGTTCAACTTACGGCGCCCGTCCTCCTCGGAAACCAAAAAGACGACAACGGTGAGGAGTCGAAACTGTACGCGGAGCTTATGCCGCCTGAATGGGGTAGGGCATCTCAGCAAAAGATGACCGTCACGGGAGGGGCGGTAACCAAGGACTTCTCGATTGAAGGGCCCGATCCTCGCAAGAAGAAGTAACGCGGCGTGAGCCGCCAAGCGGCTCGGGGAGGATCGAGCACATGCGAGTGACTCGACTGTGCCGGTCGCGACGCGACGAGACGAATCGTGCTTCTCCACTCGCGTTCACGCTCGTGGAACTGCTCGTGGTGATCGCAATCATCGCCACGCTCATCGGCCTCCTGCTGCCCGCCGTGCAGAGCGCCCGAGAGGCCGCCCGGGGCTCGCAGTGCCGCAACAACCTGAAGCAGTGGGGCCTGGGAATCCACAACCACCTGAGCGCCAAGGGCTTCTTCCCGCTCGGTTCGCAGAACACGCGCCGGCGCACGTTTGTGATCAACATCTGGCCCTACGTGGAGCAGGCCGGCTTCTACCAGCAGTTTGACTTCTCGCTCGACTGGTATGGCACCAACAATGGCCAACCGGGGCCCAACCTCGAGTTCTGCAAGCAGCCCTTGCCAATGTATGCGTGCCCGTCCGATGCCTCCTCGGCGGAAGGGCGGATCTACCGCATCGGCACGCTGCATCGCTCACGGCTCAACTACCTCGTGAGCGCCGCCCAGGGCCCCAACGCCAAACTGGACCTCGACGGCAAGTTTCCCTCGGCACCGAAGCCACTCGACGATGCCATGGCCCGCGGGGCCTACGGGGGCATGTTTGATTCCCACAACACGTCGAGCAAGAAGATCGTGCCGAAGCCGCTCGGGCCGAAGGACGTGACCGACGGGCTCAGCAAGACCTTGGCGATGTCGGAACTCTTGATCCCCACCACCGACGGCTCAACGCCGCTCACGGTCGACTCCCGGGGCGATGCCTTCAACGAGAAGACGGGGCACTGGGCGCTGCATACGACCACCACCCCCAACTCGACCGTGCTCGACTACCCGGAGGAATGCGGTCCGTTGTCGAATCGACCGGAACTCAACATGCCCTGCATCCAGAATCCGGTGGGGGGCAATCCCACGCGGTATCCGGAGCAGGCGGCGCGCAGCCGGCATCCGGGCGGCGTGCAGGCGCTGATGGGTGATGGAGCCGTACGATTCGTGGCCGACGCCATCGACCTCGCCGTGTGGAAGGCGGTCGGCACGAAGTCGGCCGGCGACCTCATCGGCGATTTTTAAGCCGACATCGCGAACCACGTCGGTCCCACGGCTTACGCCGTTGGGCTTCCACAGAGCGGCATGCAATGCGTGCCTGCCCAAGCCCAAGGCCGTCAGGCCTGGGACACGCCGGGCTATGCCGCCAAAGGCCGT
>JAFMIU010000129.1 GCA_017853835.1 Pirellulales bacterium
ACAAGATCAAGCCGGTGATCCGCGAGGGGGGCAGCGACTCGGCCACCTTCGACAATGTCCTCGAACTTCTCGTGTTGGCCGGCCGGCCGCTCGAGGAGGCGGTGAGCATGCTCATCCCCGAGCCCTGGAGCGGCCACGAGAGCATGGCCGATGACCTCAAGGCCTACTACGAATACCAGGCCTGCCTCATGGAGCCGTGGGATGGCCCCGCCGCCCTCGCCTTCACCGACGGCGTGCGGATCGGCGCCACCCTCGACCGCAATGGTCTTCGACCGGGCCGCTGGTGGCAGATGAAGGACGGGCTCGTCGTGATGGCGAGCGAGGCCGGCGTGCTCCAGCTTCCCGCCGGCGACGTGGTGCGGAAGGGCCGGCTGCGTCCGGGCCGGATGTTTCTGGTTGACACGAAGGCAGGCCGGATCGTCGAGGACGACGAGATCAAACAGTCGCTCGCCACGGCCCAGCCCTGGCGGGAGTGGGTGTCGACCCACCAGGTGCGGCTCGACTCGATCCCCGATCCCGCGCACGTCGACGATGTCACCAAGAACCGCGCCGTGGAGCCCTCGGAAACGCTCGTGAAGGGCAAGCCCGACGCCCACGCCCACGCCGTCGATCCGTGGCGGGCTGCCGGCGTCGCGGGCGAGCATGGAAGCCTGGTGGAACTCCAGCGCACCTTCGGCTTCACCCTCGAAGACCTGAAGGTGATCCTCGCGCCGATGGCCACCGACGGCGCCGAGCCGATCGGCTCGATGGGCAACGACACGCCGCTGGCCGTGCTCTCCGACCGCCCGCAGCTCCTCGCCAACTACTTCAAGCAGCTCTTCGCCCAGGTCACCAATCCGCCGCTCGACGCGATCCGTGAGGAGATCATCACCTCGATGATCACCACGATCGGGTGCGAAGGAAACCTGCTGGCCACGACGCCCGAGCAGGCTCGGCTGCTGCGGCTCGACACGCCGGTGATCACCAATGCCGAATGCGCCCGCATCAAGTCGCTCGATCGACCGGGCCTGAAGGCCACGACGCTCTCGCTCCTCTTTCCGGCCGCTGACGGCGCCGCGGGGATTCGGAAGCGACTGGATGACCTTCGCGCCGAGGCCTCGGCGGCCGTGAAGAACGGCGCCACGATCCTCGTGCTCTCCGACCGGGGCGTCTGCCGCGAGCATGCGGCAGTGCCGTCGCTGCTGGCCACGGGCGGCGTGCATCACCATCTCGTGCGGGAAGGATCGCGCACCCGGTGCGGCATCGTGGTCGAAACGGGCGAGGCCCGCGAAGTGCAGCAGTTTGCACTGCTCACCGGCTACGGCGCCGGGGCCGTGAACCCCTACCTCGCGTTCGCCACGATCGACCAGATGCAGGCCGAGAAGATCATCGCCGGCGACTACGCCCGCGAGAAGCTCCACAAGAACTACGTCAAGGCGGTGACGAAGGGCCTGCTCAAGGTGATGAGCAAGATGGGCATCTCGACCCAGCAGAGCTATCGCGGCGCCCAGATCTTCGAGGCGGTTGGTCTCGATCAGCGGCTCGTCGACGAGTTTTTCGCCCGCACCCCGAGCCGCATCGGCGGCATCGGGCTCGAGGGCGTGGCCGCCGAAACCCTTCGCCGCCACGACCATGCCTGGCCCAAAACGAACGTGCCGCAGACGCTCGAACTCGACGTCGGCGGCCGCTACGCCTGGCGTCGCAAGGGTGAGGCCCATGTGCTTGCTCCGGAGGTGGTCGCATCGCTCCAACGGGCCACGCAGATCAACAGCCGTGAGGAGTTCAAGAAGTTTCAGCGGCTGATCGACGAGCAGCAGACGAAGCTGCTCACGCTCCGCGGCCTGCTCGACTTCCAGTGGGCCCCGACCCCGATTCCGCTCGACGAGGTCGAGCCGGCCAAGGAGATCGTGAAGCGATTCGCCACCGGCGCGATGTCGTATGGCTCCATCTCGAAGGAGGCGCACGAGACGCTTGCCATCGCCATGAATCGGCTCGGCGGCTGGAGCAACACCGGCGAGGGGGGCGAGGACCCGGTCCGGTACCAGCTCGAGCCCTCGGGCGACAGCAAGAACTCGAAGATCAAGCAGGTGGCCAGCGGCCGCTTCGGAGTGACGAGCCTCTATCTCGTCAACGCCCAGGAGCTGCAGATCAAGATGGCCCAGGGTGCGAAGCCCGGTGAGGGCGGCCAGCTGCCAGGCCACAAGGTCGATCGCGAGATCGCCCGGATCCGCCACTCGACTCCCGGCGTCGGCCTCATTTCGCCCCCACCCCACCACGACATCTATTCCATCGAGGATCTCGCCCAGCTGATCCACGACCTGAAGAATGCCAACCACCATGCCCGCATCAGCGTGAAGCTCGTGGCCGAGGTGGGCGTGGGGACGGTCGCGGCAGGCGTTTCCAAGGGCAAGAGCGACGTCGTGCTCATCTCCGGACACGACGGCGGCACGGGTGCCAGCCCCCAGACCTCGATCATGCACGCCGGACTCCCGTGGGAACTCGGCCTCGCCGAGGCCCATCAGGTTCTCGTGATGAACGACCTCCGCGGCCGGATTGTCGTGCAGACCGACGGCATGATCCGCACGGCGAAGGACGTGGTGGTGGCCACGCTGCTCGGTGCCGAGGAGTTTGGAATCGCCACGGCATCGCTCGTGGTGATGGGCTGCATCATGATGCGCAAGTGCCATCTCAACACCTGCCCGGTGGGCATCGCCACGCAGGATCCGGCGCTTCGCAAGAAGTTCACGGGCCAGCCGGAGCATGTCGTCAACTACTTCTTCATGCTCGCCGAGGAGATCCGCGAGGTGATGGCCAAGCTCGGCTTCCGCACGATCAACGAGATGGTCGGCCGCGTCGACCGCCTCGACACGCGGCAGGCGATCGCCCACTGGAAGGCGAAGGGGCTCGACTTCTCGACGATCCTCCACAAGCCCGAGGTGCCGGCCCACGTGAAGACGTTCTGCCAGGATCGGCAGGACCACGGCATCGCCGAATCACTCGACATGACGACGCTCCTGGGGCTCTGCAAGCCGGCGCTCGAACGGGGCGACGCGGTGAACCTCGACCTTCCGATCCGCAACATCAACCGCACCGTGGGCACGATCCTCTCCAGCGAGGTGACCCGACGCTACGGAGCCGCCGGCCTGCCCGACGGCACGATCCGGATCAACTTCCGCGGCTCGGCAGGCCAGAGCCTGATGGCGTTTGGCGCCCCGGGCGTGCAGGTGACCGTGGAGGGCGATGTGAATGATTACTGCGGCAAGGGCCTCTCCGGTGGCCGCGTGATCGTGAAGCCCGACCGCTCGGCCCCGTTTACCGCCGAAGACAACGTGATCGCCGGCAACGTGGTGGCCTACGGTGCCACGGCGGGCGAGATCTTCATCCGCGGCATTTGCGGCGAGCGGTTCCTCGTGAGGAACTCGGGCGCCGAGGCGGTGGTGGAGGGCACGGGCGACCACGGCTGCGAATACATGACCGGCGGCCGGGCGGTGATCCTGGGTGAAACCGGACGAAACTTCGCGGCCGGCATGAGCGGCGGCATCGCCTATGTCTGGGATTCCCACGGCACCTTCAAGCCGAAGGTCAACAAAGAGATGGTGGAGTTCGAGGAACTCGATCCATCCGACCTCGACTACCTGAAGGGGCGGATCGAAAAGCACGTCGAACACACCGGCAGCACCCGCGGTAAGGAGATCCTCGCCCACTGGGTGACCGAACAGAAGAAGTTTGTGAAGGTCATGCCGACCGACTACAAGCGAGCCATCGCGGAGTTGCGAAAGCTCGCCGAACAGGACCAAGAGGCAGCGAAGCAGGCGGAGGTGAAGATCAATGGGTGAGCCACGCGGATTCATGAAGTATGAGCGAAAGGTTTCCGGCTATGCGCCGGTGGCCGATCGACTCAAGCACTACAACGAGTTTCTCACGATCCTCTCGCCGGAGGAGGTGACGACCCAGGGCGCCCGCTGCATGGACTGCGGCGTTCCCTTCTGCCACACGGGCTGTCCCCTCGGGAACATCATCCCCGACTTCAACGACCTCGTGTATCGCCAGCAGTGGCACGAGGCGAGCCAGCGACTCCACGCCACCAACAACTTCCCCGAGTTCACCGGCCGCGTCTGCCCCGCCCCGTGCGAGGCGGCCTGCGTGCTGGGGATCAACGAGGATCCGGTGGCGATCAAGCAGATCGAGATGACGATCGCCGACCGGGCCTGGGACGAGGGCTGGGTGGTGCCTGAGGCGCCCAACGTGCGCTCCGGCAAGCGGGTGGCGGTGGTGGGCAGCGGGCCTGCGGGCCTCGCCTGCGCCCAGCAGCTCAACCGGGCGGGCCATCTTGTCACGGTGTTCGAGCGGGCCGACCGTCCAGGCGGCCTGCTCATGTATGGCATCCCCGACTTCAAGCTCGAGAAGTGGCGTGTGTGGCGCCGCGTCGAGCAGATGCGGGAGGAGGGGGTGGAGTTTCGCTGCAGTGTGAACATCGGCTTCGACATCCCGACCCAGCAGCTTGCCGAGGAATATGACGCGGTGGTGCTCACGGGCGGATCGACGCTCGGCCGGGACCTTCCGATCGCGGGCCGTGATCTCGATGGCGTGCATTACGCCATGGAGTTTTTGCCGCAGCAGAACCGGAAAAACGCCGGCGACGACGTGCCGGGACAGATTCTTGCCGAGGGCAAGGACGTGATCGTGATCGGCGGTGGCGACACCGGCAGCGACTGCACGGGCACGAGCAATCGCCACGGCTGCAAGACCCTCACCCAGTTTGAGCTGCTGCCGCAGCCGCCGGACCTCGGAAAGTATCCCCGTCGCGGCGACCGCCCGTCCCACACCCCGTGGCCAAACTGGCCGCTGATGCTGCGGACGAGTTCATCTCATGAAGAAGGCTGCCGTCGCGAGTTTGGCATTCTCACCAAGGAGTTTCTTGGCGACGCCGAGGGCAAGCTCCGTTGCCTGAAGACGGTGCGGATCGAGTGGTATGCCGACGAGTCGACGGGCCAGCAGAAGTTTCGCGAGGTGGCGGGTTCCGAAGAGGAGTGGCCGTGCCAGCTCGCGCTTCTGGCGATGGGCTTCGTGGGGCCTGAGAGGCACGGTCCGATTGCCGACCTCGGGCTGGAGCTCGATCCTCGGGGCAACGTGAAGGCCGGGGCTGACTACCAGACGAGCCGCGAGGGCGTGTTTGCTGCGGGCGATATTCGGCGCGGCCAGTCGCTCGTCGTGTGGGCGATCCACGAGGGCCGCGAGTGTGCCCGATCGGTGGATCTCTGGCTGATGGGCCAGACGAATCTGCCGAGCACATCCGCCGGCGAGTTTGCCGTGACGCTGCCCTGACCCGCGGCCTGCTCGCAGCGTCCAACATCCTCACGCCCAACCCGTCACGCGTGTCGCTACGCCGGTCCCACGGCTCACGCCGTTGGGCTTCCACGGAGCGACACGATCGCCCCGCCTGGGACACGCCACGTCATCGCTCCAGACACCGTTGGGCACCCTCGGCTCATCGAGCCCAACGCGCCACGCGTATCGCTACGCCGGTCCCACGGCTCACGCCGTTGGGCTTCCACGGAGCCACACGAGCGCCCCGCCGTGTGACGAGCGAGGGGTTGCCCACGCCCCGGGAGCCGGCGTCATTGGCCAGCGGAGCCAGGATGGCGAAGCGCCGGCCAATGCCGAGTGAGCGGAGGGCAGGGATGCCCGCAGCGAACGTCCGGCGACGGGGTGTGGGCCACCCCGAAGCGGGCACCTCACCAGCGCCCCGCCGTGTGACGAGCGAGGGGTTGCCCACGCCCCGGGAGCCGGCGTCATTGGCCAGCGGAGCCAGGATGGCGAAGCGCCGGCCAATGCCGAGTGAGCGGAGGGCAGGGATGCCCGCAGCGAGCGTTCGGCGACGGGGTGTGGGCCACCCCGAAGCGGGCACCACCCAGCACCCCGTAGCCGGCGCCGACAGCCAGGCGGCAGTGTGCTGCGAATCCCGAGGTGGCCAGCCCCCCCGATGAGGCCCATTCAGCCCCTCGGCCGAGCCCGAGCCAACGGACCTCCGCCCCAACCCCCAAAAAACGCGTTTCTCAGCCGTTTTTGACCATTTTCGGCCGCCACAGCATGGCGGTGAGCATGCTGCCCCTGCGTCTCACCATCTCGTGAAGCCTTCCCTCCCCTCATCACTCCGGTGGTGAGGCCTCCCGCTCTGCTCACCACCATCCGCCAACGACGAAAACGCCTTGAAAAATGGCATTTTCGTTCAAAAACAACGTCAAAAAAAGAATTGGCACAGGAACTGCATTTCTCCGTCCTGCTGGCGATTGGGTCGCAGTGACCCGGTCGCGAGCAGAACTTCGGTTTGCTGGCTTTTGATGCGCCTGTGCGCCGCCAAGACCCCGTTGGGGACTTGCGCAAACGCACGGGGGAATCGGGGTTGGCTGGCCGTTGTTTTCAGGAATTTGCTGAGACATCCCGTGTTTTCCCGTGGACCCCTCCAACCCGATGCGGTGTGTGGCCGGTGGCGCTCGCCACCCCATGCCCCGCGCCCGGATTTTCCGGGGGGAGTCCCGCCACACCATCCGCCAGACCCCGTCTCCC
The DNA here is from genome assembly GCA_017853835.1 of Pirellulales bacterium. Taxonomy (GTDB): domain Bacteria; phylum Planctomycetota; class Planctomycetia; order Pirellulales; family UBA1268; genus QWPN01. The sequence goes on from JAFMIU010000129.1 coordinate 6,547, forward strand.
GTCGGGCGACTTTGGCGCACGCGTGGCGGAACACACCGGGCCATCAACGCAGATGCCATGCGCCCCCGATCCCTTCGTTTCGTTCTGACTTCGTTTCGTTCTGAC
>JAFMIU010000130.1 GCA_017853835.1 Pirellulales bacterium
AGCAGCTGCTCGTTGAAGGTGCTCGCCACCTCGGCCACGAAGATCGTGTAGCCCGAATACTGGTAGGGCTGTGCCTCGGCCGAGGAGCGGGTGTGCATCGAATGCCCCGCCTCGTGCGTCAGGGTGAAGACATGCTCGATCACGTCTTCCTGGAAGTTCATGAGGATGTAGGGATCGGAGTCGAACGTGCCCGAACTGAATGCACCCGACCGCTTCCCCGCATTGGGATAGCGGTCGCACCATCGGCCTCGGAGCCCCTGCTCGAGCCGTCGGCCATAGTCGGCTCCGAGCGGAGCGAGCGACTCGATCACCACGTCGACCGCCTGGTCCCAGGTGTGCCGCTGCTCGAGCTCCGGCACGAGCGGCACATAGCAGTCGTAGTGGTGGATGGTGTCGAGGCCCAAAACCCTCTTGCGAAGGTCGTAGTAGCGGTGCACTGCCGGAAGATGGGCCCGCACCGCCGCAATCAACTGGTCGTAGACCGCCAGCGGAACATTGTCGGAAAACAGGGCCGCCTCGACCGCACTGGGGTAGTTTCGCACCCGGGCGGCATACACGTCGCGCTCGTTGGAGCCCGAGAGCGTGGCGGCAAGCGTGTTGGCGTGGCCCTGATACTGCTCGTAGAACTGGTGGAACACCGTGCGACGGACGTCGGGCGAGGGATCGTGCAGGAGCGTCGTGAACGTCGCGTTGGACAGTTCGATCCGCTCGCCGGCGTGATTGGCCACGGTGCCAAACTTCATGTCGGCGTCGGTCAGCTGACGGAAGACCTTGCCCGCCGTGCCGGCAAACGTGCCCTGCATCGCCAAGAGCCGCTCTTCCGACTCGGAGAGCGTGTGGGCCCGCGTGCGTACGAGCCGCTCGATGAGCAGTCGGTAGGGCTCGAGCACCGGCAGCACCATCCACGCGGCAAGCGTGCCGGGCGGAATGGCCATGATTTCCGGGCGGATGAAGCTCGTCGCCTCGCCAGCCCTCGTGGCCACATGCTGGAAGCGCCCCACCATCCGTTGGGCATCGGCCGCACCCTGATCTTCGCTCGCCCGAAGGTGGGCATAGGTGCCGAGGCGGTCGCCTTCACGATCGAATGCCAGGTCGTGGGCGAGGCATTCGGCCAGCCGTTCGGGCGACGAAGCAAGCGTGCCGGCGTAGGGAGCGAACTGCGCGATCCGCTCCTCCCACACCCCCAGGGCCTCCTCCCATTCCGCGTCGGAACGACAAAGGGTGGAAAGGTCCCAGGTGTCGCCGATGGCCACGTCCTTGCGGGCGGGCAGTTTCTTCACGACGTCGTCGCTCATCCCCTACAGCCTCCAGACCGCCGTACCCCATGCCAGCCCACCGCCAAACCCACAGATCACAATCGTGCTTCCGGGGCCGACACGGCCACTTCGCCAGGCCTCCTCGAGCGCGAGCGGAATCGATCCGCTCGAGGTGTTGCCAAAGTGATCGAGGTTCATGAACACCTTGTCGGCGGGCAGTCCGAGGGAGTCGCGAACACCGTCGACGATGCGGGCATTGGCCTGGTGAAGCACGAACAGATCGATGTGTTCGAGCGGCACGCCGGAGCGGTCGACGACCTGCCGGATGTTGTCTTCGGCCAGGCGGATCGCCCACTTGAACACCGCTCGGCCATCCATGCGCATGAACTGCTCGCGCCGGGCGATCCCCTCAACCGTCGGTGGCTGCCGTGAACCGCTCATCGGGCAGGCCAGGAGCCCCGCTCCGCGGCCATCGGCGCCGAGCGCGAACGCAAGCAAGCCATGCTCGCGGCCCGTGCGGTCGGGTTCGCATGGCTCGAGCAGCACCGCCCCTGCGCCGTCACCGAAGAGCGGCCACGTCTTGACGTCCTCAGGATCGACCAGCCTGGAGTTGGCGTCGGCGCCGATCACCAGCGGCAGGCGGCTCGTGCCGGCCACCAGGAACTGACTGGCCGTCATGAGCGCATAGGCAAAGCCGGCGCACGCGGCCGTCACGTCCATCGCCGGGGCGTCGAGGCCGAGCTTCTCCTGAACGAGGCATGCCGTTGAAGGGATGCACATGTCGGAGGTGAACGTGCCGAGCACCACGAGATCGATGTCGCCACGGTCCCTGCCGGCGTGGGCGATCGCCGCCTCGCCCGCCGCGGCCGCGAGGTCGCTCGTGGCCACGCCCGGATCGACGTGCCGACGCTCGTGGATGCCCGATCGGGCCACGATCCATTCCGGGTCGCATCCGAGACGGGCCAGGTCGGCGTTGGTCACCACGCGAGGCGGCACCGCCGCCCCGATGCCCGCAAGTCGAAATCCGACGGCGCGGCCAAACCGTGAAGGCCGCGGAGAGGTGAGGATGTCGGACATCGGGTGACGCCGGAGGAAGCTTGAAGCCCGTATCGTACGGCTCCCGCGGCGATGCGGGAAGCCGAACCGCAGCGGCCCTCTACTTCTTCTCCGGCTCCTCGGCCTTCTTCTCGATCATCGCATCGCGGCCGAGATGGATTCGCTCATACTCCTTGTCGGAGACGACGTAGTACCAGTCGGCGAATCGGCCGTTGAGGTCCCGCACCCGCTTCTGGGCTGCCTTCACCTGCTCGTCGTACCGTTCCTGTCGCCGGCGATTCTCCCCCTCCACGCGACGCCGCTCCTCGAGCGCGGCCTGCGCCTTGGCCTCCGCCTCTTCGGCCTTCTGAAGTTCGCCGGCGGCGCCGTCGCCCTCCGTCGTGGCCCCGTCGGACTTCTTCTCATTGGCCTTAGGCTCGTCGGACTTCGTCTCATCGGCCTTGGCCGCCCCCTCGTTCGCGTCGGCCCCTTCCGGCAGGTCCGGCACCGGCTCGAGGACGGGCTTCTCGACGAGCCCTTCGTTGAATCGCGCCGACACGAAAAGGTAGCGGCCGGTCGCGGCCTTGCCGCCGTCCTCCGGCGGCTCGTCGGCCTTCGAGTCCGCCGCCACAGTCGTGCCGTTGCCAAATCGCAGCAGATACTCGACGCCATCCTTCATGCCGATGACGGTCTCGCCGTTGCTCGACACGATGTCGCCCTTCTGGATCGCGAAGAAGCCGAGTTGGGCGAGCGAGGTCACGGCCTCCCGGTTGTCGGCGAACGACTCCTCCGCCTTCAGGTCGGCACTGAGCCCGGCGGGCTTGCGGGCCACGTCGATGATCTTGAGATCGCCGAGGGCGTTTCGCAGGTCGTTGAGCTTGTCGCTCGCCAGCTGCTCCCCGGCGGCAAGTTTTTCCTCCTTCGCCTTGTTCTTGTCATCAAAACCCTCGAGTTTCACGAGCGACCAGGTTGCATCCTTGTCGTCGTAGGCGAGTTCCGCACGGCTGCGACGAGCGAGCGAAATCATCGGCCGGCCGCTCGCCTCGTCCACGCCGAACGAGCAGGACGAGTCGTCGATCATCACCCGCCGCACATCCCACGGCGAAAGCTTGAGGAGGTCTTTTTCGATCCAGTCATCGAACGTGGTCGTGAACTTCGACGTGTCGAGCTCGACCCGGTAGACCCGGTCCTGGCCGGCCCGCCGCACGAAGTGAAGCTTCCGTCCGCCCGCGCCTCCGGCGTTCGACGGTCGCTTGTCTTCCTTGCCGATGATGAGCCTCGCAAGCTTGTTGCCCGAGGCGTCGCGAATCTCCACGAGCTCGCCAACGCCCGTCATGCCAACCTGCACCTTCTCGGGATCGGGTTCGATCACGCCGTAGGTCTCGTGCTCCCCGGGGGAATCGGTCACCACGTCGAGCACGGGACGATCGATGAGCTCGGTGGCAGCCGCCGCGAGCTGGTCGCGGGCATCGGCGGGATAGTTCTCGTGCGACGGCAGCACCCACACGCCCTCCGACCGCACCACCTTGAAGGGCTTGAGGGTGGCGGTTTCGTCGTCGAACGACACGATCTCGAGGCTTGCCGCCTTCGACGCATCGGCGAGTTCGGGAAACAGCACGGTGGCCTCCTCCCCCTCCGCCACCACCGCCCGCTGCCGCAGCGATGGACGAACGTTGAGCCATCCGCCCAGCAGGAGCAAGGCGGCCCCAATCGCAAGAAAGGCGGCAGTGCGGCCCATGGGAGTCGTGGATCCCTGGGGAGAACGATGTGCGTGCATGGTTTGAATCCTTGTGTTCACCTCAGTCGCGATTTCGCAACCCCTTCCCGCTCGCTCGCCCGGCGGCGGAAGAAGACGAAGAACGCCACCACCAGCGGCGGAATGGGGGGCAGGATCACCGCCAGCCACTTCTGCCAGTCTTGTTCGCGACGGATCGTCGCCTCGAGCCGCCGCTCCACCCGCTCCACCTCGGCATCTCGCTTGCGGCGCAGCTGTTCGATCTTGGTGTCGAGCTTCCGCTGGGCCAGCCGCTGGCTGCTCGCCAGCTGCTGGATCGCCTGCATGGCCGCCTGCGGGTTGGCGTTGCCCTGCTCCTCCATCTCCTTGATCTTCTTCTCGAAGGCGCCAACCTCCTTCTCCATCGCGTCGTTGGCCTCCCGCTCCGCCTTGTCGAACTCGCCGATGAAAACCGCCCGCTCCTTCTCGGCCTCCTCGCGGGCGCTGGCCACCGCCTCTTCGATCCGCGCGAGCGTGCGATGCTTGGGCTTCCGCTTTCGGATCTCGACGAACCGCTCGTCGCCCGAGAGCGAGTCGAGCACGTTGAGGGCGAAGGTGACGTTGTCGAAGTCGAAGTTGAACGACTCATCACGGCGATTCCGAAGACCGAAGAAGACGCCGGACAGGAGATCGATGTCGGCCACGATCACGGCACGGATCGGCTTCGGGGCGGGCTCCCCTTCGGCCGGAGTGGCGGGCTTCCGCTCGACCGCGACCGCAAGCGCCGTCATTTCGTCGCCTGGCTTCTCGAAGGTGCGAAGCAGCCGCGTGTCGCCCCCCTGGAGGGCCTGCTCGACGCGATCGACCTCGATGGTGCCAGACCGCTTGCTCGTGAGGGCCAAGGGGGTGAAGGTCACGTCAGCGGCACCGGTCTTCTCGAGGCCGCCTGGAAACGGAAACAGCACCTCCTGAAGGCCGCGGGTGACCGGCTGCTCGACGTTGAAGCCCGACCCGGCGCTTCCCGATTCCTTGGCCAGCGCCGACGTGATGAACACAAACTCGTCCTCGAGCGGCAGCTTGGGGTGCGGGTTGTAGTCCTGCCAGATCACGAACGGGGCCGACCCGATCGCGCCCATCGCCGGCCGTCCCGCCCCGGCCGAAAGCCTCACTCCGAGCACCTCCCAGAGGGCGTTGAGGTCGCCCTTCGGCTGCCCCTGCGGACCCCCGAACATCGCCATAGGGCCCATCGGCCCCTGACGCGGCTGCGAGGTGCCGGGCACTCCCTGCATCATCACGGGGAGCGGATCCTCGAAGATCGCCACGGGCTGTCCCGCCTGAACGGCCGCGACGAAGTTGACCATCTGCTCCGGGCCGAGCGACGAGGGCTGCACCGCCAGCAGCACGTCGAACGATTCCGTGATCGGCGCCGAGGCGTCGACCTGCACCACGTCGTATTGCTTCTCGAGCTCCTCGACCAGAGGCTGCCGAGGCCGCTGCTGGCCGCTCGCCATATCGAAGCCGCCGTAGAGATCGGCGTCGGTCGTGAGCACACCGAGCCGCTTCCGCTTCTGCTGGGCGGCGGTGCAGATCGAGCGGACCAGTTCATACTCCACCGGCGTGCCACGATCGAAGAAGGGCACCACCACCTTTTCGAGCCCGCTCGTCACGGCACAGCCGAGATAGATCTCCTGATCGTTGCGGTAGGTGCCCCGAACCCGGGCCACGACCCGTTGGGGCTCGATGCCGAACTGCTGCCGGGCCAGCGAGGCTTCTTCCGTTTTCGGCTCCGTGGGCACCACCTCCACCCGCACCTTGCCGCGACCGAGCCGCTCGACCTGCCGGAGCGTGTTGAGGAGATTGATCCGCGTCTGGGCGTAGTCCTCCGGCACATTCGGGCTGACGTAGGCCTTGATGTCGATCGGCCGGCTCGTTTCGAGCGTCCGCAGGAGGCGTCGCGTGTCGGGCGAGAGGGAGCTGATCTGCTCCTGCGAAAGGTCGGCACGCACATCTGCCGATCGGCAGAGGAGCGCCACGCCCACCGCCGCGGCCACGAGGCCGAACGTGCGGGCGAGATAGTGAAGCCCCATCGTTCCGCCATCGCGACGACCGGTCCAATGCCGACGGCCGATGAGCACCATCGCCACGTAGAGGCAGACCGCCACGATCCCGAGGAAGTACGCGACCGAGGAGAGGCTGACGATGCCACGGCCGAAGTCGGAGAAGTTTTCCGCCAGGCTCCAGCCCCGCACGCGGGCGGCCGCCGAGGGCCCCATCACCGCGCCGGCCTGCTCCGCCACGGCGAGGGGCGCATTGAACAACAGCCCCAGGATGAAGCCGACCGTGAGGTTGCTCGTGAGAAAGCTTGCGATGACGCCGATCGCGAGCATCGACAGGCCCATGAACCAGTAGCCGAGGTAGTTGGCCAGAAAGAGGCCGGCGTCAGGCGTGCCCCAGGCGAGCAGGATGACGAGGTTGCAGATGCACGAAAACAGCAGCGCGACGGTGTAGATGCCGACGGCCGCGAGATACTTGCCAAACACCACCTCCCAGTCGCTCGCCGGGATCGTGAGCAGGAGTTCGTCGGTGCCCT
>JAFMIU010000051.1 GCA_017853835.1 Pirellulales bacterium
GGCCAGCGGTGTCAGCGGCAATGGCGGCGACGGAGGGAATGCCGGACCAGGCGGAGACGGTGGCGCAGGTGGCGCCGGCAGCGAAGCGTTCCCGACTGGCGGCGATGGTGGATCCGGTGGGGCGGCAGGCTACGAAGGAATCGGCGGCCTTGCGGGTGTCGGCGGAGTGAACGGCGCGAACGGTGTCGCCGCGAACGGCGGCAACGGCGGCAATGGTGGTGATGCCTCGGTGACCGGCTCTGCCACGATTGCCACCGGCGGCAACGGTGGTGCTGGCGGCTCCAGCGTGTTTGGCGTCGGCGGAAATGGCGGCGACGGCGGCAACGCCTTGGCCATCGGCTCCCTCGTGGAGGCTCATGGTGGCAACGGCGGCGACGCTGGACCGACGGGCGCCACGGGCGGCGCGGGAGGCACCGGCACCGCGATCGGCGCTGGCTCCAGCAGCACCAACGGCAATGCCGGCGCCAACAGCTGAGTGGCATTGGCGACTTCCACAACTCCCACTCACGTCAGCCATGCCCCCGATGCTCAATCGCGTGACGGTGATTGGCCTCGTTGCGATCGCGCTCCATCTGGTCGCCCACGCTGCCGAACCGGGCCCGACCGCGACAGACAAGGTCTGGGTGACGCCGGAGATCAAGGCGCCGGGAGTGTCGTTTCACACGTTCGAGAGCCGGGCGGCGAAGGCCACCGTCAGCTACCACGTGTACACGCCGGCCGCCTACCACCGCGAATCTGATCGCCGCTTCCCCGTCGTCTATTGGCTGCACGGATCGGGGGGCGGGCTGCCGGGAATCCCGAAAGTCGCCGCTCTTTTCGCCACCGCCATCGAAGCCGGCACGGCGCCTCCTTGCCTCGTCGTGTTCGTCAACGGCATGCCCCATGGCATGTACGTCGATTGGAAGGACGGTTCGGCTCCCGTGGAGACCGTCATCGTCAGGGAACTCGTGCCGCACATCGACACGGCCTACCGAACGATCGCCACGCGTGAGGGACGATTGCTCGATGGCTACAGCATGGGTGGATACGGCGCGGCGCGGCTGGGATTCAAATACCCCGACGTGTTCCGAGCCGTTTCCATCCTGGGGGGCGGACCGCTGCAGGCCGAGTTGCTCGGCGATGCGCCGCGAGCGAACCGGCGACGTGCCATCGAGGTACTCACGCGGGTCTACGGTGGTGATCAGGAGTATTTCAGGAGCGTCAGCCCACGCGTCCTTGCCGAGCAGCATGCGGACGCGATCGCGCGGGGCTCGCTGGTTCGGATGGTGTGCGGGGATCGTGACGAGACGTTCGCCAACAACCAGGATTTCCACGAGCATCTCGAGCGACTGAAGATCCCCCACACATGGACGGTGCTTGCCGGCGTGGGTCATGACCCGCTCCGGACGCTCGAGGTGCTTGGCGACTCCAACTGGGCCTTTTACCGGCGGGCATTCGGAGAACCGTCGGGCACGCGGTAATCCGAGTGGACGCCCGCTCTCGACGTCTTCGGCGTCGAGAAGACGCCACCGGCCATGGCAGGCTGATGTCGCCCCCCCGACGTGACGCCGGGAATGGGACATGAACACCCCAAGCGGCAGCACGAATCAAACGGTCGTCGTCGTGCTTTACGAGGACGTGGTCGCTCCGGCGAACGTCAGGTCCCTTCCTGCCGCGCGATGACCTCGGCTCTCGGACGCGAAGCCGCGACACGGCCGTTTTTCGGCAGTTTGAGAGTCTCTTTCCTGCACTGGCGGAATGTTTTATGATCTCGGTTCATTCGAGGCGAGCGAACCTCCAGGCATGAACCAGAAAGGTGCCCTTATGAAGAACATCGAGCGAATGGTGAGCGTTGCGATGACGCTGGTGGTGTGTTCCGCGATCGCTCAAGCCCAGCAACTCGCGTCGTGGGAAATGCCGGTCCCATTCCCGAACGGCACCGGGAACATCCCGGTTGGAAACACGTACCTGCCGCCCAATGAAACGACGGTCGGCACGCAGACCGGAACCTTTCCGATCGGTGGCCCAGCCTATGCGGCGGGAACCCCGACCTTCGGCCTGCTTGCCGGCAACACCTCGGCCATTCTCAGCGCCTTCCACACGAGCACGGCCTCCGTCTACACGTCGCCTTCCGGCAACGGCACGACCTATGCGTTCAGCAGCAACAACTGGTCTCCCAACGACTACTACCAGGTCCTTCTGCCGACCACGGGGTTTCAGAATCTTCAACTTTCCTGGTCGCAGGCCAGGAGTTCCACCGGACCGAGCACCTTCTCGCTGCAGATGAGCACCAATGGATCGTCGTTTACGGAACTGACGCCCTACACGGTCCTTCAGAGTGGCGGCGGCGGGGCGCCCGGAACGTGGAATACCGGCACGTTCAATCCACTGTACTCGAGCACGGTCGCCCTTCCGCTGACGGCAGAAAACCAATCGCAGTTGTTTCTGCGTTTCGTCAATGTGACGGGAACAGCTTCGGCCGCGGCTGGTGCGAATCGGATCGACAGCATCACGGTGACCTCCGTTCCTGAGCCGGCCAGTTTGTGTGCGGCCGCAGCGTCTGCCGGGTTGTCTTTCCTGATCATCCGACGTCGACGCAGCCATGAGACTCCCGGCGTGGTGTGACGCGGTTGAGGGATTCCGCAGCGGGGCTCCCATCCCGTTGACCGGCTTCCATGCGGGACTGGGTTGCGGGACTGGATCGACGTTCATGCCTGCTGGCAACGATCTCGGGAAATGGCAGACCACGGGCGCATGGATCGCCCTCGTGTGGGCCATGGTTTCGGCTGCGGCCGTGGCTGGTGACACGCCCCAGCCGACCGCGGGTGGGGCCGCCCGCCCAGAGGCTTCGCCATCAGAACGCGCCGCCCGGGCTTCGAAACTGCGGGAGGTCTACTTGGCCGCTCCGGATGCCTGGCCGGCACCGTTCACCGACGCCGATGTTGCTTGGCGGGAACTCGGGCTCCTGCCCCGCGTCACCCATCCGGCTGACAACCCGCACTCGGTCGCCAAGGAACGGCTTGGGCGAATGCTGTTCTTCGATCCCCGACTGTCTGGGAGCGAGCAGATCGCATGCGCCTCATGCCACGATCCCGACCTTGGGTGGGCCGACGGTCGCACCACCAGTTTTGGTCACTCTCGCAAACACCTGGCCCGCAATGCGCCGACGATTCGGAATGCAGCGTTTCACCAGCATCTCTTTTGGGACGGCCGGGCCGATTCGCTCGAGGAGCAGGCCGAGCAGGTGCTCATGAATCCCGACGAGATGCGGTCGAATCCCGAGCACCTCGAGACCGTTCTCGGCCGTGAGGCGGAGTATCGTGAGTTGTTTCACGAGGCCTTCGGGGGCGAGGGGGTGTCGCTTGCCAATGCCGCGAAAGCGATCGCGTGCTTCGAGCGGACGATTGTGGGAGGAAGTTCGAGGTTCGATGCGTTTTTGAATGGCAAGCGAGATGCGTTGACGGACGAAGCGGTGTTGGGGCTCGACTTGTTTCGTCGAGAGGCCCGTTGCCTCAACTGTCACCATGGCCCGCTGCTCAGCGACGGAAACTTCCACGACATTGGTTTGAGCAACTACGGACGGCCTTTCGAGGATCTCGGGCGGTTTCGTGTGACCGGTGCGGCGGAGGATTCCGGCCGTTTCCGCACACCGAGCCTCCGGGATGTGACGAGCACGGTTCCCCTGATGCACAGCGGGCTGTTCGAACTGCCCGTGGTCTTGACGCTCTACAATGCCGGCATGCCGAAGGTGCGTGCCCGTCCCGATCGCACCGATGGAGCCCCCGTGCCCGTCAAATCGCCACATGTGAAGCCGCTCGGACTGAATCAGCAGGATCTTGGCGACCTTCAGGCCTTCCTCACGAGTCTTGAAGAGCCGAAACGTCGAATCCGTCCGCCACAGCTGCCCGGGATGCCGAAACCCGGGGGCGGTTCGTCCCAGGGCACCACCGCCACGTCGGAGGAAAACGATGAGGATAAACACTGAAGGCCGGATGGTGCTTGGCGTCATCCTGGCGCTGCTCATCGCCAACCATGGGATGGCCGTGGACGGTGGCTTTGGATCGGGAACGGTGGTGGTGGCCATCTCTGGTTCCAACAGTGATCCCCTGGGAGACCCTGGGATTGCCCCTTTAACCCTCGCCGAGTTCACGACCACGGGGCTGGCAACCGGCTTCCACGTGGCCCTGCCGACGGCTGACACGCCGGTGGCGAGCGGCACGAACTACGCCATGGCGGGATCGCAATCAGCCACCTCGATCTACGGGGCACTGAAGCGATCGGCCGACGGCCGCTTTCTGACGATTTCCGCGGCAAATGTCCCTGCCGCGACGGTATCCGGATCACTTCCGGGCGGAGTTTTCGGATCCGCGTCGTTTCAAAACCGGACGATCGCCAGGATCGACGCCGACGGAACCGTTGACGCCACCACTCGGTTCATCGCCCGAGGCACGACGCCGCGGGGGGCTGCTTCGACCGACGGCACCGCGATCTGGTGGTCTGCCGACAGCGGAACGCTCGATGCGGGTGGGGTGCGGTATCTGACCCTGGGCGGCACGGTCGCAGGACCACAGTTGACCGGCGTGGGATTGTCGACCGACTCACGAAGCAACACGACCGGCATCGGCATTTTTTCCGACCAGCTGTATGTGGCGTACAACGTCTCGACGTTTCGGGGCGTGTATGCACTCGGCTCGGGCCTCCCGGTTTCGGGTGGGCCTTTGGTTGCCAGCACGATCGTCGGTGGAACGTCGGTCACCGACTTTTTCTTTGCAAACCCGGAAACGCTCTACGTTGCCGTCTCCGGCACCGATCCCACGATGGTGGGCCTTGGCTTGCAGAAGTGGGCTTTCTCTTCTCAAAGCCAAACCTGGAGCAATGTGTGGACTCAGAATCCGGCCGGGGCCCTCGGTATCCGGACGCTCACGGGGAGTGTGGTGGATGGCACTGTCAACCTGTACGCCATCACCCTGGCGGGCACGAGCGCTTCAATTCCAAACGCCCTGCTTGGCGTCACCGACACCCTCGGCGGTGTGGCGTTTCCCGGGGGTGGGTTTTCGACGCTCGCGACGGCCGAGCCGTCCACGCTGTTTCGTGGCGTGGCGCTGGCTCCCGTGCCCGAGCCGACGACCGCCGCCTTGGTCGCGGGAGCCATCGGGGCGAGTTTGATCGCACGATGCCGCGGCAACAAGGGGTCGCCGCTCGTTTCCTAACATGGTTCCCTGAAGCCGACGGGATCCCACGAAAAGAGTGTCGTCCGATTTTTGCTCAGCGGCCCATCTCGGCGCGGGCACGCGCGAGCAGTCCCGATGACGACTCGCTCGTCGCAGGACCAGGACGACGATTCGGGGCGAACGGGGCGATGTTGATCGCTGGCTCCCGACCCTCCACGAGGTCGGCCACGATCGCCGCGGTGCCGGCCGACTGGTGAAGCCCCGCCCGAAGGTGTCCGGCAGCCACGACCGCATTCGACACACCACTCGGCCGACCAAGAAATGGAACACCGTCGGGCGTGCCAGGCCGAAGCCCTGCCCAGGTGCGTTCTGGCTCCCCCTTGGCAAGGTCGCCGAGGAGGTCGATGGCAAACCGCTGCAATCGGGCGATGATGTCGGGGGTCGTGGTCGCATCGAAACCCACGTCTTCGAGCGTGGATCCAGCGAGCAGTCGGCCTTCCTCTCGAGGAACGAGATAGTCGAGTCCTCGATTCACGATCCGGGTCAGCGGCTGCCGCGGCAGATGAAGCAACGCGATCTGGCCGCGGATGGGCCGCGTGTCGAGGCTGAGCCCAAACACCTCCGCAAGCGGCCCGGACCAGGCTCCCGCGGCGAGCACGTAGGCGTCGGCGTGCACGTGGTCGATCGTGCCGTCGATCCGCGCGACAACCCCCTTCACCTCGCCGCCGGCCACGTCGATCTGTGTCACCTCGGCCCCCCGCGTCACCACCACCCCGCGACGTCGGCACGACGCTTCAAGTGCCCGCAGGTGCCTCGGCGAGCGAAACTGCTGCTCGTCGGGCAGGAGCATGCCACCCACGAGCCGGCCGGCGGCCACGGCGCCGGCAAGCGCAGGCTCAACCTCGGCGAGGCCGGACGCGTCGAGGAGTTCGCTGCGAGCGTTTTTGGCACGCCACGCCAACGCCTTCTCCCGGAGTGCCGCAAGGCCCTGGTCATCGGCGGCCACGTGCAGGCCGCCGCACGATCGAAGCCCGTTGTCGATGCCCGTTTCGTCGAGAAGTTCGCGCGACCAGCCCTGATGCAGGCCGTGGCTGTAGGCGGTGAGCGCCTCGTTGGGCGTCATGCCCGGATACGTCGGTGCGGGTGGAAAAATACCGACGGCCGCCCAGGAGGCCGCGTCCTCCCGGGCATGGCGGGCGAGCACGCGCACCGTGTGGCCACGGCCGGCGAGTTCACGCGCGATCGACAGGCCGACGACGCCTCCTCCGATGATGCAGCAATGGGCCATGAGCGGGCGAGGTCAGGCGTTGGTGGCGACGTCGGGCGAATCGGCGATGTTGACCCACACGTGCACGTGCGGCGAACCACGAAAGTGCCAGACGAAGGCGGGCCCTTCCAGCCGCCAGTTGTCCCACACGCCGTCTCCGCCCAGGTCCCCTTCTTGAAAGAAGGCCAGGCGGCAGCGATCGAGGCCTCCCTGTGTGGCGAGGCAGCCTCGCACCTCATCCCGATCCACGGTGCGGTACGGCTCGAGCAGCACCGTCAGCACCCGCTCGAGTTCGGCACGTTGGTCGGGGGAAAGTTCCGACACCGGAATGCCGGGAATCTCCTTCGGTCCCGCTCGGCGGAAGGCCACGGCATGTTCAGCCGGTGCCTTCGCCACCAGCGCCATCCGACGCTGGCGGCCGTCGAGCATTGTGAACACGCCGTTGGCCGCGATCGCCTGCGGCCAGTAGACGTTGCCCGCATGATCGGGCTCTTCCGTGCCGGCGCCGGTGTCGTGTCCGTAAAAGATGGGGCCTCCGAAGGCGACATGGTCGGCCGAGTCGCCATCGCAGCGCAGCGTGGTGTGGCGGCCCGTCAGCAGAAACTGAAACCGCCCGCTGCCCGGCTCGCCGATCAACGCGATCGACTGGCCGTGGCCGAACCCGCCCGTGTCGTCGTCAAACTGCCGGTCGATCCGCTCGTGCCATGACGGATCGATCAGCTGCTCGAAGATCGCTCGGATGAGATGCCGCTGCTCCGGGGAAAAGAAGTCGCCGGCCACCTCCGGCTCGGTGGCGTTCCAGTTGGCCGACACGCGGGTGCGGAGCAGGCCGAAGCGGGGATGGACATAGTCCCAGGGAAAACAGACCTGCTGCCGCTGTGCGGCCGAGAGCGAGGCGTGAAGGCGACCGGCGAGCGTCTCCGCAGACGCGCCCGTCGGTCCGACGTCTGCCCCGACAACACCCGGGCTGGGAAGGATCGCGGCCATGGCGCCGGCACCGGCCGATTGCAGCAGCGTCCGCCTCGTGAGTCGCATCGTCGGGTCGCGCATCGAAATGATTCTCCAGCGAACGTCATGGACCGCTTCAGCCTACGCGTCGGCCGCGTTCCGGCAAAACCGATCGGCACGGGCCACCTCGGGCACCGTATCGTTCTCCCTCGTCGATCAGGCTACAATCCTGGTCTCGGTGCACCCCCGTTTCGCTCAGGCGAGGTTGGCCTGTCGTGGTGCCCGGGCCTCGGTGCCGCCGTTCAGGAGTTTCGTTCATGGCCTCATCCCCAGCCTCCCCGCCGCTGTCGGTCGTGCCCGACGCGTACGGTCGATTTGGGAAGTTTGGCGGTCGCTACGTCCCGGAAACGCTCTCAGCGGCCCTCGATCAGCTCGAGCGATCCTACGCCGAGGCGGTGGCCGACCCGACCTTCGCGGCTGAGCTCGACAGCCTCCTCTCGGCCTTCGTGGGCCGCCCCACCCCTCTGCTCTTCGCCAAGCGGCTGACGAAACTCGCCGGCGGCGCCCAGATCTGGCTGAAGCGGGAGGATCTCTCGCACACCGGCGCCCACAAGATCAACAACACCCTCGGGCAGGGCCTGCTCGCCATCCGCATGGGCAAGCGGCGGATCATCGCCGAAACCGGCGCCGGCCAGCATGGCGTGGCCACAGCCACCGCCTGCGCCCGCTTCGGGCTCGAGTGCGTCGTCTACATGGGTGCCGAAGACGTCCGCCGCCAGGCTCCCAACGTCCGCAACATGCGGCTCATGGGGGCCGAGGTGCGGCCCGTGGAAAGTGGCTCGCGCACGCTCCGCGATGCCATCAACGAAGCGATGCGGGACTGGATGGGATCGGTGGAAACCACCCACTACATCATCGGGTCGGTCGTCGGCCCCCACCCCTTCCCGAGGATCGTTCGCGATTTCCAGTCGGTGATCGGACGGGAAACCATCGAGATGTCGCGAAAGCAGTTTGGTCGGCTTCCCGACACGGTCGTGGCGTGCGTTGGCGGGGGGAGCAACGCGGCGGGCATGTTTTATCCGTTCGTCGATCACCCGGGCGTTCGGCTGGTGGGGGTGGAGGCGGGCGGCCGCTCGGGCGATCCGGGCCATCATGCCGCGAGCCTCTCCTACGGGAGCCCGGGCATCCTGCACGGCTCGCTCTCCTACGTGCTCCAGGATGCCGACGGCCAGACCGCCGACGTGCACTCCGTGTCGGCCGGCCTCGACTATCCAGGCGTCGGCCCGGAACACAGCTACTGGCACGACATGGGCCGCGTGGAATACACGAGCGTGACCGACCTCGAAGCCCTCGATGCCTTCGACATGGTGGCCCGGCACGAGGGCATCCTGCCCGCCCTCGAAACCTCGCACGCGCTCGCCTGGGCCGCCCGTGAGGCCGCCACGCGGTCGCCCGACGAGATCATCGTCGTCTGCCTGTCGGGCCGTGGCGACAAAGACGCCGCCGAAATCGCCCGTCTTCGCGGTCTCACCGCCGACGGCAGCCACCCTTCGTAAGGAATCCATCGCTCCATGACCTCCGCCACCACAGCAAAGCCGATCGACAAACTGGAAGCGATGTTCGCCGCCAACAGAGCCGCCGGCCGAAAGGTCTTGGCGCCGTTCGTCACGGCGGGTGATCCCGACCTCGACGCCACGGTGGATGTGCTCACCACGATCGCCGAGGCGGGCGCGTCGCTCTGCGAACTTGGCGTGCCCTACAGCGACCCGATCGCCGACGGCCCGGTGATCCAGGCCTCCTACACCCGGGCCTTGGACAAGGGGCTGACGCTCGAGGGCGTTTTTTCGGCGGCCAAGCAGGCGTCTGACCGAACCTCGATGCCGATCCTGGCCATGGCGAGCTATTCGCTCGTGTTTCGCCGGGGTATCGACCGCTTCGTCGCCGATGCCGTGGCTGTGGGCCTTGCCGGCTTCGTGGTGCCCGACCTGCCGATCGAGGAGAGCGACGACCTCGACGCCGCCTGCCGACAGGCTGGGCTCGCGCTCGTGCGGCTCGTCACGCCGACCACGCCGCCGGATCGTGCCGAGGCGATCGCGAAGAAATCGACCGGCTTTCTCTACTGCGTGTCGGTGGCGGGGGTAACGGGGGCTCGCACGCAACTGCCCGACGGCCTCGTCGATCGGATTCGCTGGCTCAAGACGAAAACCGACGTGCCGATTCTCGTGGGATTCGGCATCTCGTCGCCCGACCAGGTGAAGGCGGTGTGCGAGGTGGCCGACGGAGCGATCGTCGGATCGGCGCTCGTGCGACGCGTCGCCGAGCATGCCGGCCAGCCCCGTGAGGCGATGCTCACCGGCGTGCGCCGCTTCGTGACCGACCTCGCCGCAGCGTGTCGCTGACTCGACAGATATCGAGCATCTGAGACGCCGATACCTTCCAGTGACCATGCGTCACACTGGCCACTGGGGCGAACTGACTCACGCTCTGGAGCAAATCGCCCCAGGCGATTGCACGAGGTGGAGCGAATCGCGCCAGCGAATCTAGCTGCTACGACCCGCGCGAGACCTCTGATTTTCTCTGTTTCCACGGCTCATTTCTCGTCGCCCTGAAAAAAGAGCGGCCCGCGGCCGCATTGGCACAGGCGTTGCGTGTGGAAGTGGAGCGTTGCCCGCCTCCCCTCCTTCCAATCACCCCTATCAAACCAACCATGATGCCTCGCCTGCTCTCGCTGGCCCTTGTCGTGCTCGCCGCAGTCGCAGTCACATCGGCCGCCCGTGCCGAGGTTCTGTCGGGCTCGATCACCTTCAACCTGATCGAAAAGCCGACCAACAACAAAAACATCTTCGGCACCACATTCGCCAGTGGCACCGTGACGAACTGGGGCAACAACTACATGAAGTACCAGCTGAAGTTGTCGTCCTCGACGTCGTATGAGTTCACGTCGATGTACACCCAGGTGTGGCAACAAGGGCAATCAAAACACCATCACGGGCAACGCCCTCAGGGTGGCGATGTTCGATCTAGACGCCACGATCTCGGGTTCATTCGTCTCAGACGCCAATGCGCTCTTTCGCACGAATCTCAATCAGGCCGCCGTTTCGCCCACGTTCACGCAGTACCTGATTGGACCAGCCACGGAAGGAGCGTTTCCGTACATCATCGTGGGCCCTGACCCGCTCGTGTACTACCTCATGCTGTATGCCGAAGGAAGCGTGGCGAACCAGGGATACGGGCTCAAGATCGACTCCGTGCTCCGCGACGTGCAGTTCTATGCCCCGGACGACCCTGATCTGGAGGTCCAGTACGCGAACAGCGCAGGCCAATACTTCACAGCAGATAACAACTTCGTCCCCGTCCCCGAGCCCAGCGGCCTTGTCCCAGCTTCGGCGGCAGTCAGTGGCTTGGCGATCTATCTGGCCGGCCGCCGGCGGCATCGCCCGCGCCGCACCTGAGTCATCCCGCGGGCTCCCTCAAACACTTTGAACGCGTTCATCATTTCCAACATCTTCAGAAAGGCATCAGTCATGTTCCGACGGTCGTGTGCAGTTCTTGGCGTGGTCCTGGCAGGCCAGATTCTCGGCGGTTTCGCGGCGTCGTTCGCGGCGGAACTCATCTACTATTCGCCTCGGAGCAACTCGGGCCAGGTCTATACCTACGCGCTCGATTTTTTTAAAAATGGCGTCTTCTGCGATGTGTCGGCCGATCCGAACTCCCCGAGTTTTTCCGGCATCGCATTCGACTCGGCGAACAACCTCTATGCCGCGGATTACATCAATAACCGGATCATGAAGTTCAACTCCGCCGGCACGCTGGTGAACGGGAACTTCATCACGGGCCTCAACAACCCCGGCTACATCAGCGTTGCGCCGAACGGCGACATGTACATCATCAACAATGGGGAAACGGGAGGAAACTCCACGGACATCGCGAAGTGGACTGCTGCGTCGTCCACGCTGAACACGTCGTTCATGACCGGGCTCGACGAGCCCACGGCGGCATTCGTGGGCAGCAACGGTGACCTGATCGTGGCCTTGGCTGGACGACAAATCTGATATCGACCTACACGACGGCGGGGAGCCTGCTGAACCCGGCCTTCATCGGCCAGCTCCCCTTCGTAGGGGCTGCCTATCAGCACGGCAACAACTACATCGTCAACGGCGACAACAGCGTGATCCAGTTTCCGATCACGGGCGGCACGTACGGCACCAATGGCACCCTGCTGGTGTCGAGCACGAATGATCCGGCGCCCGGAGGCCGGTATGGCGATATCGCCTCGAACGGAACGGTCTACAACATCAGCCCCGGCACGGCCACGATCATGTCGTACGACACGAACGGCACATTCATCGCTCAGGCGAGCGCGGGGGGCGACAGCGTCTATATGACCATCAAGACGTCAACGCGGTCCCGGAGCCAGCCGGCGTGGCCCTCGTGGGCGTGATCTCGGGCGGCATGTGGCTGGTGGTGCGGCGACGGCGTGCGTGAGGGTGCCACTCGGCACCAGGCCGTCGATCGCGCTGACTCCAAAAAAGTCAAGCGTTTGGCACGCGAATCGCAAGGTGTCACCACAACCGGGGACACGAACAAACATCGCGTACCTGTCTTTTTCGCAACAGAATCGTCGTTGCCGACCGCTCAGTCGCGCTGGCGACTGGAGCGATTCGCTCCAGCGGCCGGTCGTGCGCTGATGTGAATCGCCGCAGGGACTGGAGCGATTCGCCTCACCCTAACGCTGCGCATGTCGACAATGGTACGCAAAACGCGCCGACGCCTGTGTGTCCCCGAACGGGCTGCTCGGTCCTCAGCCCTTGCGGATCACGCCGTAAGCCCTTGCATCGCAAGCGTTTGGCGACATCCCGCCCGCCGCCACGCGGGAACTCGCAGGGACGAATCGGGCAGGTCCTGGGGCGAATCAGCCGTTTGGCACGCCGGGTGCAGATCACCCAGCAGACCATTCCTGCCCTCCCCGGAAACACTTCCCACCCGCCATGCCCACCCCTTCGAAGTCTCTTCCGTTCGCGTCGCTGCTTTTTTTCGTTCTGCCCGTGGCGGCCGCCTACGGCGACTTTCTCGAAGTTGGCTCGCCGTCCGGTTCGGGCAATCTGACCGTCAGCGCGACAGCGCCGCTCTCCTACAACATCGGGATCACCACGGCCGGGGCTTCACAGGCCATCTCGGTGACGAACGTGCTGCTGACGATCGACCGTGGATCTCAGACCACGGCCCCGATCGTCATCGATCTTTTCAACGCCTTCGGTGGGCGTTCGGGCACCGGGAGCATCGTCGCCAGCACGACGATCCCCTACCTCAACATTTCCCAATCGAGTTTTGGCACGGTCAGCGCCACGTTCGCTTCGCCGGTCGTCCTGCCCGCATCCGGCTACTCGATTCGGGTTTCAACCACGTCGCCTGGGAGCAGTTCCGACAAGTACCAGATCAAGACGGGTGCGATGTCGCTGTACACCTCGGGCAGCACCCTGGTGTCGTCCTACTACTGGGTCCAGGACCAGAACTCGACGGGGTCGGCGGGCACCGGTCTTGTCGCCTCGGGGACCGTGTTGGCGCAATACACGCTCGGTACGAATGCGTTCCGCTTCGGCAACTACCGCGTCGGTGCCACGCTGTCGGGCACCACGCCGATCGTCAACACGGCCCTGGTCACATCCAATACCGTCACACAGGCACTCACGATCGCGGGGACGCCCCTTGGCGGCGTGAACTCGATCACCGGCCTGCCGAGCCCGTATCTGTCCGTCGGCGGAACTTCAAATGTCGTCGCGAATCTGAACTCGGCGACGACCGGCCCGAACAGCGGCACCGCCTCGCTCGCCTTCAGCTCGGTCCCGGGCACGAGCCTCACCAGCGGCACCACAGCCGTCGGCAGCGGCACCATCGCCGTCACCGGCACCGGTTACGACTGGGCGAACGCCAAGGTCTCGAGCGGCACGTTCGCCTTTGGCAACGTCCGCACCGGATCGGCCGCGACGAGCCAACTGGTCGCGATCGGGAACCAGACGGTCGTGAACGCGACGTACCAGGATCTTCTCACCATCAGCGGCTCGACGAGCAACGCCAAGGTCACGGCGACGGGCTTCTCGAACCTCGCCGCCAGCACGAGCGGCACGGCAACGAGCAACGTGTCGCTCGCCGCCAACACCGCCACGGCCGGCAACCTGGCCAGCACGGTGTCGCTCACCTACACGAGCAACGCCAACGGCATCGTGGGCCTGACCAACGGCACCGCCACGTTCGTGGGCGGCTCGGCGCCGACGATCGCCACCACCGGCGGCGTCTATGACTGGGCCAACGCCGCCTACACGGGCACCGCCTTCGCCTTCGGCTACATCCATCGCGGCGGCGCGAGTGCCAGCGGCACGGTGGCGATCGGCAACCAGACCGTCACGACCGCCTCCTACCAGGACACGCTCAATGCCTCCGCCACGACCGGCAACCCACTCGTCGCCGCCACCGGCTTCTCGGGCCTCGCCCCGACGGCCGGCGGTGCGACCACGAACAACCTCGTGGTCTCCATCGGCACCGGCACGGCCGGCTCCCTCGCCAGCACGCTTGCCCTGTCGCTCGTGAGCAATGCCAACGGCGTGACGGGCCTCTCCAACGGCACCGCCACGGTGGTCGGCTCGCCCGGTTCGATCACCACCACCGGCACCGTGTTCACGGGCCAGTCGACGTGGAACGTCAACGGCAGCGGCCAGTGGGGCACGCTCGCCAGCAACTTCGGCTCCAACTGGAACTGGAGCACCTTCGACGGATCGCCGGGTGTCGACCCCTCGTTCACGAACACGGACACCGCGACCTTCGGCTCCGCGCTCACGAGCGGGTCGGCCACGGTCACCGTCACCGCCGCCACGCCGAGCGTGAAGTCGATCACGTTCAACAACGGCTCGGCCAGCTACGGGATCGCCGGGGCCTCGGGCGGCTCGCTCGCCCTGCTCAACACGGGATCCACGGCCGCCAAGGTGGCCGTGTTCACTGGTTCGCATGCCGTGTCGCTGCCGGTGTCACTCGGTTCGAATACTGACTTCGACGTCGCCGCTGGCTCGATTCTCTCGATGGCGGGCATCCTCAGCGGTGCGAAGGCCGTCGCAGCCATCGGCTCGGGCACCACGATCTTTTCGGGCAACAACACCTACTCGGGTCCCACGACCGTGTCGGCCGGCAGACTCCTGATCCACGGCAACCAGTCGATCGCGACCGGGGCGATCACGGTGGCGGGTGGCGCCACGCTTGGCGGGCGAGGCACGGCTGGCGGGGCCGTGACGGTGCTCGCCAACGGCATCCTCTCGCCGGGGGCCAGCGTCGAGTCGCTCGCCGTGGGAGCCACCACCTTCTCCACCGGCTCTTCGACCTTTTTCTACGAGGTCGATTCCTCGGTCGTTCTCGCCTCGGCGGCCGACCTGCTCGTGTCCAACGGCAACCTCTCGATCGGCAGCGGGTCGATCCTCGAGTTCACCGACCTCGCCAGCGTGCCAACCGCCTTCCCGCAGGGCACCAAGTTCACGCTGATCAGCTATGGCAGCAACTCGTGGAACTCCGGCCTCTTCACCTACCAGGGCAACGAACTGGCGAACCTCGAGACGTTCTCCACCGGCCTCAACCAGTGGGAGATTCGTTACGACGACCCGGTCGGCGGCTCGAACTTCACGAGCGACCAGCTCGCAGGCACGTCCGTCACCATCATGGCGGTGCCCGAGCCCGCGTCGCTCGCCCTCCTCGCCGCCGGGGCTCTCGCCCTGTCCGCCTTCGGCTCCCGTCGCCGGCGCGCCTAGGCGTCGCGAACCCCCAATCCCTCCGAGAAAGGCAGCCATGGTTCGCCGCTCGATTGCAGCCCTCGCCTGCGCCGCGGTGATCGCCGGCGACACTCACGCCCAGACGTACACGCTCAACGGCACGAGCGGCGCCAACAGCGTTTCCACTGCGATCTCCACCGGCACCGGAGCGACGCTGAATCTCGGTTATGCCGTCGATGCCCTGCTGGTCGGCGGTGGGGGCGGCGGTGGCGCCCGGTTCGGCGGCGGTGGTGGCGCGGGGGGCGTGCTCTATCAAGCAGACGCCCTGGTCACCACCGCGACGCAGACGGTGGTGGTCGGTACGGGCGGTGCAGGCGGGGTGGCCACGGGCGGTGCCGGCACCCTGGGCGCCGGCAGCGGCGGCAACGGCCAGAACTCCACGTTCGCGGGCCTCGTCGGCTACGGCGGCGGCGGCGGCGGGGCGGGTGACGCCACCAACGGGTCCGCAGGTGGGTCGGGCGGCGGCGGTGGCGGTGCCGGCCAGGCCGGCGCCAGCGGCGGTTCGGGAACCGGCGCGGGCGGCAACGGCCGCGCGATCTCGATCAGCGGCAGCAACGTCACGTACGGCGGTGGCGGCGGTGGCACGGCCGCCCACGGCAGCGTTCCGAATACCTCCGGCGGCCCCGGGGGCACCGGCGGTGGCGGCGGCGGTGGCAACTGGGACAACTCCGTGCCCGCGGTGGCCGGCACGGCGAACACCGGCGGCGGTGGCGGCGGCAGCGCCTACAACGGCAGCACGCAATACACCGCGGCCGCGGGAGGCTCCGGAATCGTGATCGTCCGCTACCCGGGCTCCCAGGTCGCCACCGGAGGAAGCACCACGGCCGGCACGGGCTCGAGCACTGGCTACACCGTGCACACATTCACCTCGACGGGTACGAGTTCGCTCACCTTCAGTGGTGTCGATTTCGCCGCGCTCGGCGCCACGCTCACGGGCCAAATCACCGGCACCGGCAACCTCACCTACGCGAGCCCGGGCACCCTCACGCTCTCCGCCTCCAACTCGTTCACGGGCACGACCCGGGCCACGGCCGGCACGTTGCAGATCGGCGCGGCGAGCGCCCTCGCCGGCTCCAAACTCGACGTCGCCGCCTCCGACTCGGGCACGGTCACGTTCACCGCGCCGGCTGGCACGGCCTATCGCCTTGGCGGCCTCTCGGGCGCGAAGGATCTGGCGATCGGCAACGCGTCGCTCGTCGTGGGCACAAACAATGCGAGCACGACCTACTCCGGCGGCATCAGTGGCACCGGCAGCCTGACGAAACTCGGCACCGGCGCGCTCACGCTCACGGGAACGAACAGCTACGCCGGCGGCACGGTGGTCTCCGCGGGCGGGCTCATCGGCACGACAGACTCGATCCGAGGTGGGATCGTCAATAACGGAACGGTCGAGTTCAGCCAGGGCTTCTCGGGCACGTCGACGGGTGGCATGACGGGTACGGGAGCGCTCGCGAAGACCGGTTCGGGCACGGCCACGCTCTCCGGCACGACCAACACCAGCGGCGATATCACGGTGACCGAAGGCCGCCTCGTCCTTGCCACGAACATCTCGACCACCAACGGCATCCTCACGCTCGGCACCGCGGCAGGCATCGCCCTGGAAGTGCAAAGCGGCGGTCTGAACGTGAGCCGGCTCACGGGCGGCAGCACGAGCGGCGGCAACGTCGTGATCGGCGCGGGCACGCTCACCGTGCGGGAGACGAGCATCGATCGGGCGTAGATCTTCAGCGGCGGAATCTCCGGAGCCGGCGGCCTGACCCTGGCAGGACCCGGTGCGCTCCGTCTCCAGAATCAGCTCACCTACACCGGCCCGACCACGGTGTCGTCCGGTGTGCTCGTCGCCTCGATCACGGCCGACAACGCCCTCTCGGCGGCATCGTCCATGGCCATTGCCAGTGGCGCCTCCCTCGACATCTCGAACCGTCCCCAGACGGTCGCCGGGCTCTCCGGCACGGGCACCGTCTACAACTTCACCGGCGATGGCGGGTCTGGCGGTGTGCTGACGATCGCCGTGGCCAGCGGCAGTTCGTTCACGTTTGCCGGCGGGCTCGGCGGGGGCCTGCCTGCGTTCTCGATCGTGAAGACGGGCTCGGGCACGCAGGTGCTCTCGGGCAACAACGGCTACACCGGCGGCACGACGATCAACGGCGGCGTGCTCGAGGCCGGCTCGATCAACGCCCTGTCCTCGAGCGGCGGAATCTCCTTCGGTGGCGGCACGCTGCGGTATTCGTCGGCCAACGCCACCGACTACTCCCCGCGATTCAGCACCGCCGCGGGACAGCAGTATGCGATCGACACCAACGGCCGCGGCGTCTCCTACTCCTCGGCGCTCACCAGCGTCGGCGGCTCGCTCACGAAGAGCGGCTCCGGCACCCTCACCCTCAACACCGCCGCCACCTACTCCGGCGCCACGCTGGTGCAGGGCGGCACGCTCGCCACCGCGGGCGTCAATCGCCTCCCCACGGCCGGATCGGTGACCATCGCCGCCGCCGGCGCGGTCGCGCTGGGTGGCAACCAGACCCTGGCAAGCGTGAGCGGCTCCGGTGCGATCGCCCTCGGCTCCTCCACGCTCACGACCGGCTCCGCGTCGAGCACCTTCGCGGGACGGATCTCGGGCCGCGGCGGGCTGACGAAGACGGGTCCCGGCACCCTCACCCTCTCCGGCTCCAACTCCTTCACCGGCCACACCCTCGTCAACGCCGGCACGCTCGTGCTCGACAGCGCCACGGCCCTCGACCCCTTCGCCATCGTCACCACCGCCACAGGCGGCACGCTCCAGGTGAACCAGAACATCCGCATCGGCGCCTACGAGAACAACGGCTCGCTCACCGGCTCGGGTACCCTCTCCTCAGCCTTTGTCCTCACCAACTCCGGCACCCTCGCCGCTCCGATCGCCGACGACGCGGGCGGCCAGTCGGGCGTGCTCAAGCGCACCAGCGGCACGAGCGTCCTCGCCGCCGCCAACACCTACACCGGCCCCACTCGCGTGGACGCCGGCCGCCTCGAACTCGCCGCCGGCGGATCGCTCGCCGCCGCCAGTTCGCTGATCGTCAACCCGTCGGGCGAGTTCGCCACAGGCGGCGCCTCCCCCACGTTCTCGAGCGTCCAAAACAACGGCCTACTCGCCCTCGCCGGCGGCACCACCACCATCACCCAGCTCCTCTCCGGCACCGGCACGATCGACGGAAGCGTGACCGTCACCGGCCTCCACAGCCCCGGCAACTCCCCCGGCATCGAGGCGATCACCGGCACCCTCGACTACGGCCCGGGGGCGAGCGTCCTCTGGGAACTCGCCGCCAACACCACCACCAACTCGCCGGTCGCCTACGACCAGATCGTGGTTGGCGGCGATCTCGTGTTCACCAGCGCCACCGGCCTGACTCTCTCGTTCGACGCCGCGGGAAGCACCGTCGATTGGGAAGACTCCCTCTGGGCCAGTGACCAGGCCTGGACGCTCTGGGACGTCACCGGCTCCTCCACCGGCATCGGGAGCCTCGCGATCACCGTCACCGACTGGCTCGACGGCTCGGGGGCGGCCCTCTCCTCGGCCAGACCCGATGCCACCTTCGCGCTCACCCAGCAGGGCAGCGACGTCGTCCTCACCTACACCGCCGTCCCTGAGCCATCCACCATCGCCCTCGGCGCATGCGCCGCTGCGGCGATGGCTGCTGCGGCACGCTTGCGGCGACGATCGGCCTGACGTCGCTCACGCCCGCAAGAATCCGCGGGTGACGAGCGTGGCCTCGTAGCGGCTGCCTCGGAGCATGTGGGACGCGAGCGGCGTCGCCATGAGCGTGGTGCCGACCGCCATCACCACGAGCATGCTGGCGACGACGGGCGGGATCACCCCGAGATCCATCCCCACGTTGATCACGATCAACTCCATGAGCGCTCGCGTGTTCATCAACACACCCACGCACGATGCCTCGCCAGCCGGGAGCCCGCCCAGACGTGCCGCACACCCGCACCCACCCCACTTGCCGAGCACGGCGACCGCACAGACCGCCGCCGTCCAGCCGAAGGCCTCGGGCGTTCCCAGTGAGCCGATGTTGGTTCGGAGGCCGGTGTACGTGAAGAAGATCGGAAGAAAAAAGGCCGTCACGAAGTCGGCGAGTTGATGGGAGACCGCCTCGCGAACCCGTGACACACCCGACAGCGAGGCCCCGAGGAGAAAGGCTCCAAAGATTGCAAAAATGCCGATCATGCTGGTGGTCCACGCTGCCACGAACAAGAGGGCGAGCACGAGCGACAACGCTCCAAGCGGCAAGGTTGGTCCTGAAGGGCCGTCACTCACGGCCCGTTCCAGCCTCGGAAGCAGCAGCGGGCGGATGATGAACAGGCCTGCCGCCGCCACGCCGAGCGTGCCCGCGACCATGCCCGCGATCCTGACCGGCTCGAACTCACCCGTCGCCAAGGCCGACACGGCGGCCAGGAGCGTCCAGCCCACCGCATCGTCACACGCCGCCGCCGCGACGACCGTCGCCCCCAGCGGGGTGTGCTGCATCCCCATCTCGATCAGCATGCGGCCGAGGATCGGGATCGCCGTGATCGACATCGCGGTGCCGAGAAACAACGCGAACGCCCTGGGATCGATGTCGGACGATGCCCCGAGGATTCCCAGTCGGGGAGTCATGACCACGGCCAACGCGTAGCCCAAGGCAAAGGGAACCGCGATTCCCGCGATCGAAATGCCGGCGGCGAGCCGCCCCTGACGACGAATGTGCGAATAGTCGAACTCAATGCCGATCAGGAACAACAACAGGATGAGCCCGACTTGACTGAAACTCGTGAGCGACGCCTCCAACGACCCATGCGATCCTTGCCCGCCGCCAAAGATCGCGGCAAACGCATCGGGAAACCATGCGCCGAATGCCGAGGGGCCCAGCAGGAGGCCCGCCACGATTTCCCCCACCACGCTCGGCTGGCGAAGCCACCGCGCGACGACCGCACCAGCCCTGGCAGCAAGGACGATCACGACCAGCTGGTGGAGCAGCGGACGCAGGGACTCTTCGCGGGTGACCGCGAGGAGTGCCTGGGCACACGAAGGCGCGTCGACAGGCATGGAACTCGGCTGGCCACCCGGGGGAACGAAAGCCTATAAGGATGCGTAGAAACAGTAGCCGGCGTACCTCTTGTGTGCGAGCCTGCCATGTTTTCGGCCCACGGCCCCGACGATGTCGACCGGTTCTTCCGGGGGATCACCGAGTATGCGTTTCACGCGCGGCTCGGCGTGGCCGATGCCCCACTCGTCGACTATGTCGCCCTGCTGCTGGTGCGTTTTCTGCGCCACGACGCGACGCCGGCAGGCACCGTGGCACCCCGGGTCGCCGATGTGGCTCACCTGATGGCCCGGGCCGCTGGCCGTACGGCCGCCGAGGAGGCCCGGGAGGAGTTTCGCCACGTCGGCGACATCACGCTGTTTTGGAGCGGGCTCTACCCGGAGGCGCTCGTGCGCCGAGACCGCGGGATGCCACTGACGACCTACCGCGACGCGGGCAGGCGTGCCTACCGCCTCGCCGCTACGCTCGAGCCTGCCGATGCAGCCGACGAACGGGAACTTTTCGAGCGACTGTCGGAGGAATACGACCTCTGTGTCGAAGGCCTCGCGGAGGTGCGGCGGATCTGGGGAGAGGACTGAGCCGTTCATCCACCCCAGAGCTGCGCCGGCCACGGAGGATCAAACGCCACCGCTTCAACCTCGATCCCGGCCTGCACGAGCGCCGCCACCATCCCACTGACCGTGGCCTTTTCCGCCGCGACGAAAAACACCACGGCATCGGCGTCGATCGCCCGAGCCTCGGCACCGTGGGCCGCGAGCACCATCGCCGCCGTCTCGGCGGAGCCTCGGCAGATGGCCAGATGTCGCCAGGCTCGGCCTTCGGCATGTGCCGAGGGAACGGCGGCACCGGCAGTGACCAGCCGTCCCTCCGAGAGCACCACGAGCCTGGTGAAGCAGGTGGGCACGACGGCATCGTCGATCGCCGCCACCACGGTGCGTCCCATCAGGTGCGTGTCGCTGATGAGCCGCTCCACTCCGGCACGCTCGGCCGGGTCGAGCCCGCCCCACGGATCGTCGAGGAGCAGCACGGACGGATCGTGGAGAAGCGCCCTGGCCAGGAGAAGCCGCTTGCGCTGGCCGGCGGCCAGGTGCTCGATCGGCATCGCCGGATCGGCCGAGAGCCCGGCAAGATCCAGGGCGCGTGACACGGCCCCGGCACGCGCCGTCGCGGGGAGCACGGCCGCAAAGAGCTCGAGAAACTCCCGGGCCCGAAGGCCCGGCCACGATGGGAGCCGGTCGGGCACGTAGCCGACGGCACGCCGCACCGCCTCGGCCTCCCGTCGCACGCAATGCCCCTCGACGAACATCGACCCGGCGTGCAGCGGCACCGCGGTGGCCATCGCGGCGAGCCATGAACTCTTGCCCGCCCCGGTGGGCCCGACCAACGCCGTGGCCTCGCCGGCTTCCAGAGTGATCGAGAGCGCCTCAACCACCACCCGGCCGGAACGCTCGATCGTGGCGCGTTCACAGCGGATCATTCCTCCAACGGCGTCAGACGGCCGCCCCCCGCCCTCGAAGTCGTTCGGTGGTCATCTCCATCGCCACGAGCATGCCCTTCGCCTTGTTGAGCGTCTCCTCGAACTCCTTGTCGGGCACGCTGTCGGCCACGACACCCGCCCCCGACTGAACATAGGCCCGGCCGTTCTGCACGACCGCCGTCCTGAGCGCGATGCACGTGTCCATCGACCCGTTGAAGTCGACGTAGCCGACGGCGCCGGCATAGGGGCCGCGCCGAACGGGCTCCAACTCGTCGATGATTTCCATGGCTCGGATTTTCGGTGCACCCGACACCGTGCCCGCGGGCAGACAGGCGCGGAGGGCGTCGAACGACGTCAGGCCCGGGGCGAGCCGGCCCGTCACGTTGCTCGTGATGTGCATCACGTGGCTGTAGCGCTCGATCACCATCACGTCCGACAGTTCGACCGAGCCGATCTCGGCCACCCGGCCCACGTCGTTGCGCCCCAGGTCGATGAGCATGACATGCTCCGCCCGTTCCTTGGGATCGGCAAGGAGTTCCTCCGCCAGGGCCCGATCTTCGTCGGGAGTGGCTCCGCGCCGGCGTGTGCCCGCCAACGGCCGCACCGTCACGATGCCGTCGACACACCGCACCATGATCTCCGGGGAACTGCCCACGAGCGTGCACGACGGCGTGCGGAGATAAAACATGAACGGGCTCGGGTTCACCACGCGAAGGGTGCGGTAGAGTTCGAGCGGCGGCGCGTCGAACGGAATGTCGATCCGCCGGCTGAGCACCACCTGGAAGATGTCGCCGGCCCGGATGTATTCGATCGACTTCTCTACGGCGGCCAGAAAGGCCTCACGACTGAAGCTCGACCGTGCCGTGCCGTCGGTCAGGCAGGCGGGCTCGCGCTTGCTCCCGAGGTCGGCCGGAGGCGGCCAGTCGTGCGGGGCCGAGAGCTTCGCGATCGTCGCGTCGATGCGGCGGCAGGCGGCGGCGTAGGCTTCATCCATGCCGGAGGGCGTGTCGTCGTGGATGCGGGCGAGCACGACCACGTCGATCGCCTTGGTCGCGTTGTCGAACACCACCATGCGGTCGTAGAAGCCAAACGACAGGTCCGGGAGACCGCGATCGTCGGGCGGGGCATCGGGAAGCCGTTCCACGTAGCGAATGGTGTCGTAGCCGGCGTAGCCCACGATGCCGCTGGTGAACGGGGGCAGTTCCGGAAGCCGCGCCGGGCGGAAGGGCTCCATGCGGCGTTCGAGATCGCGAAGCGGATCATCCGACTCGAACGATTCCGTCCCCTCGGCGCCGTGGATCGTCACCTGGCGGCCGTGGGCCTCGAACCGCAGGAACGGATCGGCGGTGAGAAAACTGTAGCGTCCGACCTTCTCCCCCCCGACCACGCTTTCAAAAAGGCATCCAGCCTCGCCGATGTCGAGCTTGGCGAACGCCGATAGGGGCGTCAGGCCGTCGGCAAAAAGCCGGCGATACACGGGCACCAGCCGCTGGCCGCCAGGGCACGGTGCGGCCTTGGCGAGCGATTCGAAGCGGGACCTGTCGGGAAGGTGGGGCATGGGCAACCGAAACGGCGGACACTCGGGGCGTTCGCCAGAGCGTACCCCCGGGGCTTCGGCCCAACAACACGCCGTTCGCCGATCCGACCGCGACCCAGGCGGGCCGAGCCGCTATGATTCCTCTGACCTTCCCGGAGCGGAGCATGAAGTGTCAGGAATGTGACAAGCAGGCGGTGTTTCACATCACGGAACTCGAGTCCGGCGAGGTGCGTGAAATCCATCTCTGCGAGGATCACGCGCGAACCTACCTCAACCAGCCCGAGGGCGATGAGGGCGACAAGCCTGCCGGGGGCCTGACGACGCCCCTGAGCGTCGGCCAAACCGCCGACGAACTCGCCCTCCTCGACAAGAAGGCCTGCCCCATGTGTGGGATCACCTTCTTCGAGTTTCGCAACCAGGGCCGCCTGGGCTGCCCGCACGACTACGTGCACTTTGAAAAGGAACTCGAACCGCTGATCGCCAACATCCACGGTGCCACGCAGCACACGGGCCGTCGGCCGGTGAGGGCTCCCGCTCCGACCGGTGGCGTGGTGCTCCCGGAAGACACCGACGAACTGACGAGCGTGATCGGCCTCCGCCGGAGCATGCAGGAGGCGATCAGCTGCGAAGACTACGAAAAGGCCCGTGAAGACCGCGACGCGATTCGACGCGTCGAGGAGCATTGGCTGGAAGCACGACCTGGCGACACCGGCACGCCGCACGCCGGCGGAGTGACCGATGAAGCTTGAATCTCTCGCCGAAGCCGTTGGTGAATGGCTTCGTGGCACCGGGCCGGAATCCGACATCGTGATGAGCAGCCGCGTGCGGCTTGCCCGCAACGTGGCGCAGTATCCGTTCGTGAGCCGCATGACGGATCAGGAACGCACCGACGTGGAGCGTTTCCTGCGAGACCGGATCTCACTGGCACCTGCGGGAGGCCAGCTCGACTACATCGACGTCGGCCATCTCGAGGAGATCGACCGCCAGTTCCTGGTGGAGCGGCAGCTCATCAGCCGCGAGCACGCCGAGGCGCAGGGGGCGCGGGGCGTGGCGATCGACGGTCGCGAGCAGGTCAGCCTGATGATCAACGAGGAAGACCATCTCCGGATCCAGTGCATGCACAGCGGCCTCGATCTGCAGGGTGCCTGGGAGCAGATCAAGGCGGTCGACGACGAGATCGGACGCGTCGTGCCCTACGCCTACCACTCGCGGTGGGGCTACCTGACCGCCTGTCCGACCAACGTGGGCACCGGCATTCGGGTGAGCGTGATGCTCCACCTGCCGGCCCTGGTGATCACGCGTCAGATCGACAAGGTGTTTCGCAGCCTTCACAAGATTTCGCTGGCCGTGCGAGGCCTCTACGGCGAGGGCTCACAGGCGATGGGCGACTTTTACCAGATCTCCAACCAGACCACGCTCGGCAAGACCGAGGAGGAGTTGGTGGAGCAGGTGCGCGACGTGGTGCCGGTGTTGATCGACTACGAGCGCCGGGCCCGCGAGTTTCTCGTGCGGGAAACGCAGCAAAACGTCCACGATCAGGTGAGCCGCGCCTACGGCATCCTTCGGACGGCTCAGACCATCACGGCGGAAGAGACGATGCAGCTCCTTTCCCGCGTGCGCATGGGGGTGTTGCTCGGCCTGATCGGCGACGTGAAGATCGCCGACATCAACTCGCTCCTGATCCGGACGCAGCCCGCGCATCTGCAGAAGATTCGTGGTGTCGAACTCGACACGAAGGATCGCAACATCGAGCGGGCCCGTTACCTTCGGCATCACTTCGAGGGCGGCGAGGCCCCGAACTGACGCGGCCCCGTTGGGCGAGCGACGCACCGTGCGTCCGCGCGCCCGACCCGCCGCACGGTTCACCGCGCCGGTCCCACGGCTCACGCCGTTGGGCTTCCACGGCGCACGCACCATCGCCCCGCCCTACCCGTCCAAGCCCAAGGCCGTAAGGCCTGGGACACGCGCCGCCACTCCATCCGGCGCCGTTGGGCGAGCGACGCACCGTGCGTCCGCGCGCCCAACACGCCACACGGTTCACCGCGCCGGTCCCACGGCTCACGCCGTTGGGCTTCCACGGCGCACGCACCATCGCCCCGCCCTACCCGTCCAAGCCCAAGGCCGTAAGGCCTGGGACACGCGCCGCCACTCCATCCGGCGCCGTTGGGCGAGCGACGCACCGTGCGTCCGCGCGCCCAACACGCCACACGGTTCACCGCGCCGGTCCCACGGCTCACGCCGTTGGGCTTCCACGGGCATACGACCCACCGAATCGAACCGAACCGCCGTGTGACGAGCGAGGGGTTGCCCATGCCCCGGGAGACGGCGTCAGTGGC
>JAFMIU010000052.1 GCA_017853835.1 Pirellulales bacterium
CCGTGTAGCCGCTGATGAAGTGATACATCGCCTGGGCCGGCGAGAGGCGGCTCACGGGGGGCAGCACGCCGAAGGCGTCGCAGGTGAGGAAGATCACGTCGGTCGGATGCCCCGCCATGCACGGGATCTTCGCGTTGCGGATGAAATCGATCGGGTAGGCCCCACGGGTGTTCTGCGTGATGCTCGTGTCGTGAAAGTCGACGTGGTGGCTGTCTTCGTCATAGACGACGTTTTCAAGGACGGCGCCGAATCGCAGGGCCTGAAAGATGTCGGGCTCCGTCTCCGGGGCGAGGTCGATCGCCTTGGCGTAGCAGCCTCCCTCGATGTTGAAGATGCCCGAGTCGCTCCAGCAGTGTTCGTCGTCACCGATGAGGAGCCGCTTGGGATCGGCGGAGAGCGTGGTCTTGCCCGTTCCCGACAGCCCGAACAGCAGCGACGACGCCTCCGTCTCGCGATCGGCCGTGGCCGAGCAGTGCATCGAGAGGATGCCCCGTTTCGGGGCGAAGTAGTTGAGGAGCGTAAACACCCCCTT
Organism: Pirellulales bacterium; assembly: GCA_017853835.1. Lineage (GTDB taxonomy): Bacteria > Planctomycetota > Planctomycetia > Pirellulales > UBA1268 > QWPN01. The sequence continues at coordinate 533 of JAFMIU010000052.1, forward strand.
CTTCATCTCGCCGGCGTATTCCGTGCCGAGGATGACCATCTCCTTCGATTCGAGCGACAGGTCGATGCTGGTCTTGGAGGTCATGCCGTGGGTGCGGCGGTTCGCGGGAAAGCGGCCGGCGTTGTAGATCACGGCATCCGGATCGCCGAAGTCGGCCAGCTCCTCCTTGGTGGGGCGGATCAGCATGGTGTGCATGAACAGCGCGTGGTAGGGGCGCGAGCAGACGACACGCACCTTCAGGCGATGCTCTGGATCCCATCCGGCGAAGGCGTCGACGCAGTAGAGAAACTCGCGGGTGTTGAGGTAGTCCTTGGCCCGTTCCAGATTGACCTGAAACGTCTCGTCATCGATCGCGACATTCACGCCGCCCCACCAGACGTCGTGCTCGGAGGCTGGATTGCGGACGATTCGCTTGTCCTTGGGGGAGCGGCCCGTTTTGGCGCCGGAATACGCGATCAGGGCGCCGGAGTCGGCGATGGCGCTGCGGGGATCGCTGCGGATGGCCTCGGCGTAGAGTTCGGCCGGGGCGAGGTTGCGGCGGACGTCGGCGACGGTGATGCCGTGGCGGGAGAGGTCGATGCGGCGCATGGGGTGGGCTCCTCGAGGTGGGACCCGAAGTCTACTGATCCCGTGGGACGGGTGCGGCAGGCCGGGTGTCGTTGCCGATTTCGGGTGATCGTCCTACACTCATGGGCGTCAGGAGAGAGTCGCAAGACCGCCGAAGGCTGAACGCTCAGGCAAACGGACTGACACACATCCTGCTGGAGAGCGGCGGGGCCGATGGGCCTCGCCCACCGAAGGGGCAAGCCGCGGTCGGGTGACCGCGGTGAATCTCTCAGGTTCCAGGACAGCAGGGTTCCCCGATGGGGCTTCGTGCCCCGCCATGTCGTGAGGAGCCTTGCCATGTCCGCCACGCTCGTTCCCCCTGCCCCTGTGACCGATCCTTCCCGGCTCGACACGCTGGGGTCGCTCGAAAACGCCGCCGAGTTTCGCGAGCGTCACATCGGCCCGTCGCCCGCCGACGCAGACTCCATGCTCGCCGCCGTCGGGGCGGCATCGCTCGAATCGCTCATCGGCGAGGTCGTGCCCGCGAGCATCGCCCGCCACGATGCCATGCGGCTGCCCGAAGCCGTGACCGAGGCCGGCGCGCTCGCCGAACTACGGTCGATCGCCGGCCGCAACCGCCTGCTCACCAGCTTCATCGGCCAGGGCTATCACGGCTGCCACACCCCCACCGTGATCCTCCGCACCATTCTCGAAAACCCGGCCTGGTACACCGCCTACACGCCCTACCAGGCCGAGATCAGCCAGGGCCGGATGGAGGCGATTCTCAACTTCCAGACGATGGTCTGCGATCTCACCGGGTTGCCGATCGCCAACGCCTCGCTTCTCGACGAGGCGACCGCCGCCGCCGAGGCGATGACGCTGGCCAAGCGGGCCGGGGGATCGCCGTCGATGCGGTTCGTCGTCGACGATCGATGCCATCCGCAGACGATCGAGGTGCTGCGCACGAGGGCTGAGCCTCTCGGGATCGAGGTGGTGGTGGGCGATGCAGCCGCCCTGCTCGAGGCCGGCGAGTGCTTCGGCCTGCTCGTTTCCTATCCGGCGACCGACGGCGAGGTGACCGACTGGACCGACCTGGCCGCCAGGGCCCGCTCGCGTCAGGCGGCGGTGATCGTGTCGGCCGACATTCTCGCCCTCACCGTGCTCGAGGCTCCCGGCGAATGGGGCGCCGACATCGTCGTCGGCAGCACGCAGCGGTTCGGCATGCCGATGGGATGCGGTGGCCCCCACGCCGCGTTCCTCGCCTGCCGCGACACGTTCAAGCGATCCTTGCCGGGCCGCCTCGTCGGCGTGAGCATCGACACCCATGGTCGCCCCGCCTATCGCCTCGCCCTCCAGACCCGTGAGCAGCACATCCGCCGCGAGAAGGCAACGAGCAACATCTGCACCGCGCAGGTGCTTCCGGCCGTCGTGGCGAGCATGTATGCCGTCTATCACGGTCCGGATGGACTTCGGCGGATCGCACGCCGCGTGGCCACCTACGCTTCGACGCTCGCGGCAGGCCTCCGGCAGCTCGGCGCGTCGGTCGCCTCGCATCATGCCTTCGACACGGTGCGCATCGACACCGGCGACCGCACCGAGGAGTACCTCGCCAGGGCGCGCGATCTCGGAATGAACCTCCGTCGGATCGACGCGGGCACGATCACCATCACGCTCGACGAGACGACCACCCGTGGCGACCTCGCCCGACTCTGGGAGGTGTTTGCGCCGCCCACGACCCTCGTTCCCGCCGTCGAGGCCGTCGCCGCCGAAGCCGAGTCGCTCCTGCCGTCGGCCCTCGTGCGGAAGACCCCGTTTCTCACCCACCCGGTCTTTGCGAGCCACCACAGCGAGACGGCGATGCTCCGCTACATCCGGCAGCTCTCCGATCGCGATCTCGCGCTCGATCGGGGCATGATTCCACTCGGCAGCTGCACGATGAAGCTCAACGCCACGAGCGAGATGATCCCGGTCACGTGGCCCGAGTTCGCCAACGTGCATCCCTTCGCGCCCGCCGACCAGCGTGAGGGCTACGCCCTCCTCGATCGCCAGCTGCGGCAATGGCTCTGCGAGGCCACCGGCTACTCCGGCATCAGCCTCCAGCCCAACGCCGGCAGCCAGGGGGAGTATGCCGGGCTGCTGGCCATCCGGGCATGGCATCGCTCCCGTGGCGACATGCAGCGCACCATCTGCCTCATTCCGTCGTCGGCACACGGCACCAATCCAGCCAGCGCCCACATGGTGGGGATGGAGGTGGTGGTGACCGCCTGCGACGATCGTGGCAACGTCGATCTCGATGATCTCCGGGCCAAGTGCGCGGAGCACGCCGACCGCCTCGCGGCGGTGATGATCACCTACCCCAGCACGCACGGCGTGTTCGAGGCGCAGGTGACGGAGCTCTGCGACATCGTCCACCGCCACGGCGGCAGGGTGTATGTCGACGGTGCCAACATGAACGCGCTCGTGGGGGTCGCCGCCCCCGGGCGGTTTGGCGGGGATGTGAGCCATCTGAACCTCCACAAGACCTTCTGCATCCCGCACGGTGGCGGCGGCCCGGGTGTGGGGCCGGTGTGCGTGGTGGAAGACCTCGTGCCGTTCCTTCCAGGCCATGCGGCCGGGGGTGAGCCCGCGGCGCACGTCGGAGCGGTGTCGGCGGCTCCGCTCGGCAACGCGGCCGTGCTCCCGATCAGCTGGATGTATTGCCGGATGATGGGAGGCGAGGGGCTTCGCCGGGCGACCGCCATGGCGATCCTTGCGGCCAACTATGTGAGCGCAAAGCTCCGCGACCACTACCCGACGCTCTACGCTGGCGAGGGGGGCCGCGTGGCCCATGAGTGCATCCTCGATCTTCGGCCCCTGAAGGAGACGAGCGGCGTGACGGCCGAGGATGTGGCCAAGCGTTTGATCGACTACGGCTTTCACGCACCGACGTTGAGCTTTCCGGTGCCCGGCACGCTCATGGTCGAGCCCACCGAAAGCGAGCCGCTCGAGGAACTCGACCGGTTCATCGCGGCGATGATCGCCATCCGCGAAGAAATACGGCTCGTGGAGAACGGCACGTGGCCCCGCGACGCCAACCCGCTCAAGCATGCCCCACACACGGCCGACGACGTCGTGGCCAGCGGGTGGGCGCGGCCCTACAGTCGCGAACAGGCGGCCTTCCCGGTGCCGTCGCTTCTGTCGTCGAAGTATTGGCCGCCGGTGGGCCGCGTCGACAACGTCCACGGCGACCGCAACCTCTTCTGCAGCTGCGTGCCCGTGCACGACGCGTAACCGCCTCAGTCACGCGGCCTTTTCGCCCGGCTCGCCAGAAGCCACCATCCCGCGAGGAGCTGCACGAGGAGCGTGAGAAGCCCCACGCGAGGATTGCCCGACACTGCCTGCGCGGCGCCGAACACGAGCGACGCCACGAATCCGGCGAGTTTCGATCCCACGTGCATCAGCCCAAACGTCACCCCCTCGCGGCCTTCCGGAGCGCCGACGGCGACGGCGGCGCGGATCACGCTCTGAATGCCGCCGAGGACGATCGCGAGCAGCACCGCCAGCCACGCGAGCTGCCAGGGCGTTTGCACAAACCAGGCGAGCACGAACACCGCCGACCATCCGGCGGTGCACACGGCGAGCGCGGCGGGACGGCCGATGCGGGTGGAGAGCCATCCGATCCCGATGGCCCCGGGAAGCGCCACCACCTGCACGAGCAGCACCAGCCGCACGAGGGCCTCGCCGTCGAGATCAAACTCCTCGAGCGCCAGGCTCGAGAACTGCGCGATCGCCGTCTGCACCGCTCCGAGCACGAGCATGCCGCCGATCACGAGCGTCCCGAATCGGCCGCCATCGGCCGCCGAAGGATGCAGGAGCTGGCGGGTGAACGCGAGGAGCTCGCCGACGGAACTGTCGGCGTGTGCGGCGGCCGTGCCATCGCCAAAGCGGGCGACCGCCGCGGGCAGCGAGAAGATCGCCCACCAGGCGGCCGTCGCGAAGAAGGCAACCCGCAGGGCGTCGCTCACCGCCAGTCCGAATCGGGCGTGCGACGCGACGAAGACCGTGGCCCCGACGAGGGCGATCGCCCCGCCGGCATAGCCCGCGGCAAATCCCCACGACGACAGCCGATCGGCGTCCTTGCCCGAGGCGATGCGTGAGAGAAGGCTGCCCGTGAAGATCTGCGACAGGTCGAAGCCCACGCAGGCGATCGCCACACCTCCCACCACCGCCCAGGCAACGGCCGGTGGCATGGCGGCGAGCGTGATGAGCCCGGTCACCCCCAGCCCGATGCTCGCGAGAACCGCGCGTTCGTGGGCGTGGCGTCGATCGGCCCAGGCGGCGGCCCACGGAGCCACGAGGGCGCCGATCAGCATCGCGGCCGCGAGGGTCCAGGCCCAGATCACCCCGGCCGGCAGGCCCCAGCCACCCGTCGGAAACACGACCTTCTCGACGTAGGCGACGACGAGCGTGATCAGGATCGTGGAAAACGCACTCGCCGCCCAGTCGAGCATCACCCACGACAGCCGCGCGAATCCTGTGCCCCGTGGAGCGGTGGTGGCGTCGGCCATGAAGGATCCTCGTGTCTGAGCAGCGCGGGTTCGACGGCTACGTGTCACACACCCAGCGAAGCATCGATTCTGCCGAGGAGGCCCCTGGTCGGTCCATCCGAATCGAGAGCCAGGCCGCCACCATCAGAAAGGCCGCGGCGCAGGCAATCGCTGCCGGCACCGGCATGGCCACCTGCCAGTAGGTCGTGGGTTCGTCCGACGTCAGACCGCCCCACACCCAGAGCGGCCACACGTGCGCCACATGGTGGAGGAGGTAGAGCGAGAGCGAATGACGACTCATCGCTCCGGCCACCCGCAGCAGTCCCGTGCGCTCGTTGCTGCGACCGTCGAGCAGGCCGTGCAGGAGGCTCGAGGCGAGCATTGCCAGGCCGAGCGTTCCCAGCACATAGGCCGTGGTGGGAGGAAACATGCCCCAGGCGCGGTCGAGCGGATCGTTCGACGGCACGACCACCCGCGCCGCGACGATCACGGCAGCCACGGCGATCAGCCCGCCACCCGCGAGGAGCCCGCGCCGGGGATAGCCGGCGGGCGATGCGGCCGCATGGTGATCGTCGCCAAAGATCAGGGGCATCGCGAGGAAGCCGGCCAGCGGGAACGCGAGCCATGGAAACACCGGGAAGTAGCCGGTGACGAAAAACCCGAGCACCACGTCGGCCAGGGTGAAGTCGTATTCGTAGAAGCCTGCGGTCCACCAGTCGCGGTAACCTGCCACGCTTCGAAGCACGGGAGCGAGGCCGATCACGAGGACCGATGCCGTGAGCGGCACCGCCGGGGAGGTGCGCCGCGCGATCTCGAGCGCGAAGGCCGACACGCCGATGAGCGTGAGGATGTCCCAGTTGAACACGTCCTCCGGCATCCACACGAGCACGTTGAAGGCAAAACCGAGCAGGAGCAGCACCAGCCCGCGGCGAACGCTGACCTTCGCGATCGCCTCGCTCGGTCGTCCCCGGCTGCGCTGCGCTTCCGCCCAGAGCCGGTAGCTCACGCCCGAGAGAAAGGTGAACAGCGGCGCGGCGAAGCCCGTGGGCATCCACCAGTAGCGGTTGGCGCCGATGAAGGGGCCGCCATCGGCGGCGTAGGAGCCGGCGAGATTCTCCACGAAATGGACGACCACCATCAGAACGATGGCGAGCGATCGCAGCACGTCGATCGACGGCAGTCGCCTGCCCGGCGCCCGGGTCATGGTGTTCGCGAGGCCAGGAGATCGACGCACAGGAGCACGACCTCGGCGGCCAGCAGCAGCACGATCACCCACTCCAGGGTCGTATGGCGGCGCGAGGTGGCGTAGTCTCCGACCCGGTCGCCGCAGGCGGCATAGACGCGTTCCACGAGATCGGCCTGCTCCATGGCGTGATCGAGGCGGTCGGTGAGCCTCGTGCGTTCACGGAGCCGCTCGCCGATCTGGCCGGCGAGCGTGGGAGGCTGCGGAGCGGGACGCGTGGCGATCGGCGCGAGCACGGCCAGTCGACGACGGAGCGAGATGGCCTCGCGGTAGCGTTCGGTGAGCTCGTGCCGACGGACGAAACTGTGGTCGTCGAGCCCGTACACCAGCGGCGCGTCGCCATCGAGCCGCGGAAGAGCGGCCGCGATCACCTGCTCGATACGCCGCAGCTCACCGTCGAGCAGGCCAAACTCCGACACCGCTGCGCGGAGCGACGGGAGGCGATCGGCCGCCGCAATGAGGGCGGCGCGTCGCGGGCTCCACACCACATGCGTGCCATAGAGCGGGATGGAGACGATTCCCTCGTCACCCTGGATCGCCTCGGCGACCCAGGCCGTGCCCTGCTCGATGGCCTCGGCCAGCGACGCATCCGCATGGGAGCCATCGGCGTCGACGAGCGTGAGGCTCATCACGTCGAGCCCGTGGTCGGTGCCGGTGGCCACGCGTTCCACGACCACGCCCGAAGCCGCCATGAGCGGCTTGGGTGTCGTGTCGATGTCGGAGGGGGGAGGTGTCGTGATCATGGCGAGGGCTTCGTGGTCAAACGGGATCGTGGATCATCGCATCCGGCGAGGCTCGCCAGCCAGCCCGCGACGTGCTCCGCGGAATCGAGCACGCCATTGAGGGTGCTGTCGAAGAGATAATCCCCCACCACGAACAGGGTCGGGTGGTGACGCGGATCGGGCTGATGGCGTCGGTCGACGCCCGGCGGCCGCCAGCCGCCAGGCAGGGCACTGACGGCGCCAGCCCAGTGGTGAACCCGGGCTTCCATGAGATGGGCCCTGGGGTCACCGAACGATGGGGGAAGCGAATCGAGCGCCGCGGCGACGAGGGTGTCGTCGTCGGCGTTCGACCATTCGGCGGCGGCCGCCCCGCCCAGCAGCCAGCCAAGCACGCCATGCCGCGGGTCGGGATCGCGGGACGACTCGTCGTAGAGGCAGCATCCGCCAAACGCGTCGAGCATCACATAGGCGCCGTCGATTCGGCCTCGCCAAAACGGCTCGTCAAACAAGGCCGTGACGCGGAGGTAGTGGGCCGGGTGGTCGAACTGGGCCCGATGGCGTCGCATGGCGGCGTCGAGGTCGTGATCCTCGAATCGCAGGCCGGCGAGGTGCTGCATCGGCAGGGCCAGCACGACGGCATCGAACTCCTCCGAGGACGTGCCCGACGGCGTGCGCACCGTGAGCTGATGGCCGCCGCTCGGGCTGCGTGCCACCGCCTCCACCCGCGCGGTGAGCCGAACCTCTGCGTCGAGCCGCGCGCGGAGGGCGTCGATGAGCTGTTCGTTGCCCCCCGCGATGCAGTAGAGCCGCATGTAGGCCGGGTCGTTCATCAGATAGTTTTGGAGGCCATACGACACGCTCGTGAGGTCGGGCTCGGTGGCGAGGTCGCTGTGGATGAGGGCTTCGACGTAGTGCCGCGTGGCATCGTGGGTGATCCCGTTGACGACGGCCGCAAAGGGGCCCGGGGGGCCGGCACCCGATTCGTCGGCGGCATAAAACTCGCGAGGGGTCATCGCCCCGCGGGCCCGAAGGTCGAACGCTTCGAGGGAGTGGCGGGCCGAAGGGCCAAGCCGTCGCTCGATGTCGTCGAGGTTGGCGATCGAGTGATCGCCCATCATCACCGCCGAGCCGTTGAGCGGGGTGATCGGCAGCCCGAACTCCTCGATCAGGTCGCGGAGCGGATCCTCGCCGACAGGCGTGTAGTCGTAGAGTTCGGCGGCGCCCGCCTCATAGCGAATCGGGGCCGATGAAAACGCGGGGGTGAGCACCTTGCCGCCCAGCCGCGACGAGGCCTCGAACAGCGTGACGTGTATCGGTCTGGCCGCCTCACGCTGAAGAAAAAACGCGGTGAGCAGGCCTCCCGGACCGCCGCCGACGATGGCAACGCGGGAAAACCGGCTCGGCGGGTGGCGGAGGGGCTGGATCACGACACCAGTTGTAACGGTCGTGACCCCTCCGCGTTGCGGCGAACGCGAGACGCCGCGGTTATCGGCGGGCGAGCCAGAGGTGGAGCGTGCCCTCGGTCGGCACGCCGTAGACGATCTCAGCGGGAAGCCGTCGTTCGGTGGGCGATGCCCCGTCAACCGGCTTCATGGCCGTCACGGCGACCGGGGGTGATGCGAGCGGATCGGCGGGATGCTGCGACCACGCCCATCCGCCCGCGGCGAAGGCGGCGCAGACAGGAAGCATGGCGTAGACGGGACGCGGGCCCCACGAGGGGCGGTAGGACGGTGCAGACATGATGAGGATCGACAGGAGGAGGCCGGGCAGGGCCCGGTTTGGCCACGGGTCGAGCCTACCCGCGCCGCCGGACCCGTGCGGTGTGTCGTGACGGGGGGGCGGTGAGGCGTGTGACGTCGGTGCCGATTGTGGCTGCTCCAGCGTCGGCCTGGCGCGACTGGAGAAACCCTGCGGCCCTGGTTGGCCGCGATTCTGCGGCCGACGTCGCGCTCGAACTCCTACCTGTGCCGTCCCCGAGCCGGCGATCCTCAGGACCCGGATGCGATCTCGTCGGTGAGTTCGACGGGGCGAAAGGCGTCGACGTCGAAGAGGCCCTGAGGGCCGATCTTGAGCGAGGGGATCACGAGAAGGGCCATGAAGGCGAGCGTCATGAACGGCGCCTCGAGTCGGGAGCCGAGATGCCTCGCCCGTCGGTCGATGTCGGCATAGGCGGCGGCCACGACATCCCCCGGCTGATCCGACATCAGGCCGGCGATCGGAAGCGGCAGCACGGTGTCGCCCTCCGGCGCGACGACCGAGAGGCCTCCCTTGGCACCGACGATGAGATTCACCGCGCGGGCGAGCGAGGCCTCGTCGACGCCGACGGCCACCACGTTGTGGGAGTCGTGCGACACGCTCGATGCGATCGCGCCCGCACGCAGCCCGAAGTTTTTCACGAAGGCAACGGCGGGTGGGCGGTCGTCGTAACGATCCACCACCGTGATCATGAGGACGTCGGCGGAGAGGTCGCTCGTGAGCCGGCCGTCGATCACCGGCACGGGATGCCTCAGCGAGCCGGTCACGAGCTGGCCGTCGAGGGCTTCGATCACCCGCACGGTCACCGATGACGCACCGTATGACGCGGCGATGGCGAAGTCCGCCGGCTGCTTCGGGTGCGCCTCGAACCGGTTTGGCGTGGCGGAGGCGACCCTGGGCCAGGCGGCACGCCCATCGGTCGCCGCCAGGTGCCCTGCCACGAACACGCGGTGAATGGCGATCGCCTCGAGGTCGCTCACCTCGAGGAAGTCGGCCCGATCACCCGGCTGGAGGAGTCCCACCGGCAGGCCGTAGTGCCGAACAGGATTCACGCTCGACGCCTGAAGCACATCGAACAGGCTGCTCCCGCGGGACAGCGCCCTGCGGACGAGTTCGTCGATGTGCCCGTGGATGAGCTGGTGCGGATGCTTGTCGTCGCTGCAGAGCATGCAGTGGTCGGGATGGGTATCGATCAGGCTGGCGAGGGCGTCGAAGTTGCGCGCGGCGGAGCCCTCCCGAATCAGGATCTTCATGCCGAGGGCGATCTTGCCGAGTGCCTCGTCGAGCGTCACGCATTCGTGGTCGGTGGTGATGCCCGCCGCGGCGTAGGCGGCCGCCTGCGGGCCGTGAAGCCTCGGGGCATGGCCGTCGACGGGTTTGCCCCGCGCCTTCGCCGCCGCGATCTTCGCGAGCACGTCGGGCACGCCGGCGAGCACGCCGGGATAGTTCATCATCTCCGAGAGGTAGCCGATGTCGGGGCGATCGAGGAGCCTCGCCACGCCGTGGGCGTCGATCACGGCGCCGGCGTGGTCGAACGGCGTGGCCGGCACGCACGAGGGCGCCCCGAAATGAAACGTGAACGGCGAGTGGCGGGCGTCGTCGAGCATGAACTCGACGCCCGGGATGCCCAGCACGTTGGCGATCTCGTGCGGGTCTGACACCGTGGCCACGGTGCCATGGGCCACCGCAAGCCGGGCGAACTCCGCGGGTGGGAGGAGCGAGCTCTCGACATGAACGTGCGCGTCGATGAACCCGGGCAGGAGCCAGGTGGCATGGGGCACGGAATCATCGGAGATCTCGGTGATCCGATCGTCCACGATGGTGAGCGTGGCGGGTCGGATCGAACGCCGCACCGGGTCGACGAGATTCCCCGAGATGGTCCACTGTCCGCGGCGGCTGGCGGCGTGTTCGTGCATGGAGAAATGCTACCCGATCCCGCCATGGCCGGCTGCGGCGGCTTCTGGCAAGATGGGCCTGCCGGAAGAGGATGCTCGAATCCCCGGCGTTTCACGGAGGTGCTGGATGCGGTGGTTTTGGGTGGATCGCTACGAGGAGTTCGTGCGGTGTCAGCGGGCGGTGGCCACGAAGGCGGTGACGCTCGCCGAGGAGCATCTCCACGACCACTTTCCAGGCGCCCCCGTGATGCCCAACTCCCTCGTCATCGAGGGGTTGGCCCAGGCGGCCGGGCTCCTGGTGATCGACGCGATCGACTATGCCCGGCAGGTGGTGCTGGCCAAGGTGGCGAAGGCGGAGTTTCACTTCGATCCGGTGCCCGGCGACGTGCTGCGGTATGAAGTTGAAATCGTCCAGATGGGGGATGCGGTGGCGATGGTCAAGGCCTCCAGCCGGGTGGGCGATCGACCCCATGGCGAGGCCGAGCTCGTGTTTGGTCTGCTGGTGGAGGGGGAGGTGGTGCCCAAACTGATGTCGAAGGCCGAGTTGATGGAGTGGCTCGACTCCCTGCGGGTGTTTGAAGTGGGCGTCGAGCCCGATGGCAGCCCCATCATTTACGATCGGTTGCCCCACGTGACGTGACGGAAGGCGCCACGACGGTGGCATGTGTCCAGCGGGGACGGGTGGTCTATCATCAGGAGCCGGCGGTGGGAACGCGCATGCGAGTGAAGCGTGGTGCCTGGGTTGCCGCGGTCCTTCTCCTGCTGGGCGTCGGAAGGGCGCCGGCGGCGGTGTTCGACGCGCCGTCGTCCACGAGCACGACCAATCGCATTCTTGGCATGGCCCCAAGCGGATTGCTGTGGGAGGCCGTGGCCACCGGCACGGCCCTCCCGATCCGTTCCGCCACCACGGCTGCCAACGGATCCCCAGGGGCCGTGGCCTACTACAACGTCGACACCGGACAGCTGCAGATCGACCCACGAGGATGGGATATCTCGCTGTTCAACTTCGTCTACACCACCGACTCGACAAACGTGGTGCCTGGCGGGCCCGGTCCGCTCCTCTACGCGTCGGGCACGTCGCCGCTCACGGCTGCGGTCTCACTCGCCTCGGGCATCGCGGGCCAACGAACCTTCCCGGCGGGTGCGTGGGGAGGAGGGATGACCGCGTCACCGACCAAGGTTTCCTCGGCGGTGAGCCTGATCGCCGAGCCGACACTGGCCACGACCTACGATCCCGGCAACGGGGCGTCCAACGGCACGTTTCCCTACTCGACGAATCCGATCGGGCGGAGGTGCGTGCCCGGCTGGCTCAATGAGCCGTGGTCGTTTCCCCACGCAGGCGACGCCGCCACCTCCGGTGGTCTCATGAACTCGGGAAGCATCGCCGCCGGTGTCATCGACCCCGCCAACTGGAAGGTTTTCGGGAAGACGGGCAACGCCAATGCCCTTGGCTTCGGCAGCTACGTTCACGTGTTTCACTACACGATCAATGGCGTCGCGGGCGGGCAGGTCGGGGCCATCATTCCCACCTATACCGGAAGTTCCTCGGTTCCGTACACGCTTCTCCACGTCGGCTCGGGAACGATGACGCAGGTCGGCGCCGGATACCCGCAGCTGTCGGGAGGGCGGCCTTTCATGAAGACGGGTGGCGGAACCCTGGTGGTGACGGCGGCCAACACCACGGTGCTTCCGATCGACGTCGCCGAGGGCACGCTCGTGCTCGGCCATGACGCCGCCGTGTCGCGCAGCCGAGTGTCGGTGGACGGCGGAGCGACGCTCGCGCTGGCACCCGGAGTGGCCGCGTCGATTTCAGAGCTCACGCTCGGCGGCGGAAGTCGCATCGACGTGGCCAACGGCTCGCTGCACGTCGCGCGGGGCGTATCGACCGCGTCGCTCGTGAGCGAGCTGCAGAAGGGGCGTGGCGATGGATCCTGGAACGGGCGTGAGGGGATCACATCGAGCTCGGTCGCGGCGGAGGTGGAACTTGGCATCAAGCGCACCCTTGGCTGGCAGAGCCACAGTGACGGATCGGTCACCGTCGCCTCCACCGCCCCGGGCGACACCAACCTCGATGGCCTTGTCGACCTGCTGGATGCCGGGCAGGTGCTGCTTGCCGGAAAGTACGATGCCGGTGGCGCGGCCATCTGGAGCGATGGCGATTTCAACTACGACGGGCTCGTCGACATCCTCGACGTGAAGGATTTTCTCGCTGCCGACCTTTACGACCGGGGATTCTTCCACGTCGCCGGCAGTTCGCCGGCGGTCAGCGTGGTTCCCGAGCCGGGAACCGCTGGTGGGATGCTGCTTGGGGTGTGGGGCTTTGGATTCATGATCGCGTGGCGTGCGGCGGCGACGGCACAAGCCAGGCGATCATCGGCAGCAGCACGCCCGCGAGGATGAAGGCCGTCGGCGTGTCGATGCGGTCGCCGATCGGGCCGGCCAGCCACGAGCCGGTGCTCGTGGCGAGGTTCATGATCGCCATCGACGCTGTGAACTGCGTGGCTGCCACGGCCGGCGACGCCACCCGCATGAAGATGGCGAAGAGGGCCACCGAGGCCGCCGCCTGGCAGATCGTGTCGGCGGCCACGTAGGCCAGCACGGCATCGGTGCGGTTCCAGGCGTGCGACACGAGCCCGAACGCCACCCAGGCGATTCCCAGAAGCAGGCTTGCACCAAGCACCGCGCGCCGGGGGCCGATGCGTGCCGCGATGAAGCCGCCTGCCACCGCCGCCACGAGCCCGAGGAGCACGCCCACGCCCCCCGTCACGGAGGCGTAGCGTTCCTGGGTCCACTCAAACCGCTCGATGAGCTGCACCATCACGAGCACGGAGAGCACGGCGGGCGGCACCTTGAGGAGAAACGCCGCGATCGCCGCGCGAAGCGCCACCGGCTCGACCATCGCCCGCACGAGGCGACGCAGCATCGTCAGCGGCGCGAGCGGACGGGCGGCCAGGCCGGCCGCACGGTCGTCGCGGCTGGTTTCGGGAACGGCCAGCACCGTGATGAAGATGATCGCCTGGGCCACGGTCATCACCGCAACGGCCGCGGGCAGCCCTGCCCTGGCGGTCACGATCCCGAGCCCCGCCCCGCCGAGAAACGTGCCGACGTAGGCCGAGCCATACATCATCCCGCTGGCCCGTTCGCGATCGGCTCCCTCGAGCTGGTCCACGGCGAGCGCATCGACCGCCACATCCTGCAGGCCCACGAAAACGTTGTGCACCAGGAGCACCCAGCCGAGGAGCGACGTGTCGTTCGTGGGCACGAAGGCGATGGCGGCCGCGGTGGCGATCATGGCCAGTTGGGCCAGGGCGATCCACGGTCGCCGACGGCCGAAGGCCGAGAGCCGTCCGGAATCGACCACGGGCCCCCAGGCCCATTTGAAGCTCCACGGCAGCACCGCCATTGCGATCACGCCCCCGATGGCCGCGGCCGTGGCGCCGTGGGCGGCAAGGTGGGCGGCCAGCGCCACCGTCACGAAGCCATAAGGGATCCCCTGCCCCACGTAGAGCAGGCAGAGAAAGGCGAGGCGAAGACGAGGATGCCGGGAGATCGAAACCATGATCGCGGGTATCGTATCGTCGTCAGAGATTCACGGCACCACGGTGAACGCGAGACCCTCATGCAGGCACGCCTCATTCTCAACGGCAAAAAGGCCGATCGTCCCGACGTGCGCGACGCCGTGAAGGCGATTCGGGCCGCGGGCTACCCGCTCGACGTGCGGGTGACGTGGGAAGGGGGCGACGTCGCACGCTTCATCGCGGAGGCGGCACGGGAGGGCGTGACACGGGTGATCGCCGGCGGGGGCGATGGCAGTGTCAACGAGGCTGCCAACGGGCTCATGGCCATCGCGGCGGAGGCGAGACCCGCGCTTGCCATCCTGCCCCTTGGCACCGCCAACGATTTCGCCACGGCCTGCCACGTGCCATCCGATCCGCGAGCCGCCCTCCAGCGTGCGGTCACCGGACAGCCGCGTCCCGTCGACCTCGGCCGTTGCAACGACACGTTTTTCATGAACGTCGCGGCAGGGGGATTCGGTGCCGCCGTCACCGCCGACACGCCCGTGGAGCTCAAGAACTTCCTTGGCGGCGGCGCCTACACGCTCATGGGCCTCGTGAAGGCCCTCACCTTCAAGCCCTACGGCTGTTCCTTCCGGACGCCGGAGGGAGGCGTCGAGGGGACGATGGTGGTGGGGGCGATCTGCAACGGTCGGCAGGCGGGAGGCGGCCAGCCGCTCGCCCCCACGGCGCTCATCGACGACGGCCTGCTGGATGTCGTGCTCGTGCGGACATTTCCCGCCACCGCCGCAGCGCAGGTGGTGGCAGAACTGCTCGCGAGGGACATCACCGGCGAGTTCGTGGTGCGCAAACAGCTCCCGTGGGTGGAGGTGGTGGCGCCATCACCGATTCCGGTCAACCTCGACGGCGAGCCGATCGATACCACGACGCTTCGATTCTCGGTCGCCCCCAAAGCCCTGAGGCTGGTGTTACCTGACGATTGTCCTTGCTGCACGGCCATGCGAGGGTGAGCGAGTCGAACGAGAGGTCGTAGGCTGGAGGCGCTGCAGGAAGCCAACGAACGCGAGGCCGCACGCAAGCATGAGCGGAGCGCCCGGCTCGGGCACCGGCACCATGGATGCAAGGCCGGCTGGGAGATACCGGCCGGTGTCGAAGAGGGCCGGCGACAGAAAATCAGCCGCGTCGAGCAGGTCGACGATGCCGTCATAGCCAAAATCTCCTTCGCTCCAGGTGGCGGCGGCGCCCGTGTCGAACTTGCCGCCGGCAAGAAAGCCCGCCGCATCGAGGAGATCGATGGAGCCGTCGATGTTGGTGTCGCCAGGGGCGGAAAACGCAATGGTGATCGCGGCACCCTCCTCGACCCATCCAAGCGCCCGGGGGAGTTGGCGGCGAGCGCCGCAAACACCGCCGCCGACGCGATGCCCGTTGAGCCGTTCCATCGTCCATCCCCGAGGCCGGCGCGGAGGGAGGCGGCGAGCACGGCGTGTGAGAGGCCGCCAGACACGGTCACCTGCCCGGTCCCGAGGTCGAGCCGGCCCCCCGAGAGCACGAGCGATGGCAGCACGGCTGACACGCCGTTGTCGATGGCCAGCGTGGCTCCGGCCGATACGACTGCGGGGCTCGTGGCCAGTGCGAGGTCGTGGCCGATGCGGAGCGTGCCTGACTCGACGCGGGTTTCGCCCGTGAACGTGTTGGCCGCCGACAGCACCAGCGTGCCCGCCCCTCGCTTCGTGAGTCCGCCATCGGCAGCGGCGCCAAGGGCAGCGTCATGGAGCAACGCCTGGCCGACCGTCACCGTGAAGAGCTGCGTGTCGACGACGGCGCCTCCTGCCTCCACCGTGGCCGACGTGAGGCCTGTCACGAACGACGTGGTGGATCGTGACGCCTGCAGCGTGCCGCCGTTGAACTGCACGGAGCCGGTGCCGCTCCCCCGGGTGATGCCTGGCGTGAGGAGCGTGCCGCCGTCGAGATGGAGCGTTCCGATAGCCGACCGGTTGAGGCCGATCCGCACGCCGCCGGCGGTGCTGACGAGGCCCGTGCCGTCGACGGTGAACGAGCCACCGCCCCCCTCCCCCACGATGATCGCCGTGGTGGGGCTCGTGTGATTGAGCGTGCCCGATGTGATCGACCAGGAGCCGGCGGAGCCCTGGAAGCGGCCGATGGCGATCCAGGCATTGGCGGTGAAGGTGCCCCCGGTTTGGTTCACGGCGCCAGAGCCGTAGCCGCCGACCCGCATGTTGGTGTTGGCATACACAGCGCCGCCGCTGAGGTTGTAGACGCCACTGGCGACGGCAGATCCACGGCCGCCGATCACGAAGAATCCGTCGCCCGGGTTGGTGACGGTCACGGTGCCCCCCGACTGGTTCACCGTGCCGCTGGCCCGCGTGTTGGCAGAGTAGCCCGAGCCGACGAACAGTCCGCCGCTCGTGCCGACGGTGAGCGCGGCGGTGTCTCTCACTTCGAGCACTCCCTGGGCCGCATCCCAGGCATTGCCGGTGTCCCCCACGTTGAAATCGTTCTTCGCGATGACGCTGCCGGCACCCCGCACCGTCATCGTGCCCGTTTCGAAGGCGAGCGGCCCGAGACTCGCGTAGCCCGTCGCGGTGACGGTGCCCGTCACGTCGACGGCGCCCCAGCGGATTAGGAGCGGCTTGGAGAAGGAGCCGCTGCCCGCGAGGGCCATGGTGCCGTGGCCATACTTCGTGAGGCCCGGCGCCGTGACACTTCCCGACAGCGTGAGCCGGGATGCCGTCGTGGTGTTCACCGCGAGGTTCTCGACGGCCGCGACCGGGGCGGAGATCGTGTGCGATCCGTCCGACACGTTGATCGATGCCGCTTCACCGGTGGCGGCATCGAGCGTGATCACGCTGCCGCTCACGCCGCCCACCGTGAAGCCATTCGACCCGCGGAAGTTGATCGTGCCGACGGTCTTGTCGCCTCCGTCCACGCTCACGAGGTAGCGACGGGCCGAGTTGGTGACGAAGTTGGCCACATGCCCCACACCGTCGGGTACGCCACCGGCCGACCAGTTCGACGCCGTCGACCAGGTGCTGCCTCCGGAGCCGGTCCAGTCGGGGTTCACTGCCGCGGAGATCGGCCAGTTGTCGCTCGTCCAGGAAAGGCTGTGGATGCCGAGCGTGGGCGCGCCGTTGGCATCGGCGTTGTAGTAGTGGTAGCTGAAGAGATCCTGGCCGGAGTCGACGGAGAAGGCGAAGTGGCCTGGGCCCACCATCCTGCCGTTGTCATCGAGAAAAACCGTGCCGCCGCCGTCGCGCAGGTCGACGCCGTTTTTGTCGCGAAACGGTCCCGTTGGGCTCTGGCTGCGTCCCACGCGAATGTCGTAGGTGCTGTTCACGCCGGAGCAGCAGCCGCCGTAGTTCACGAAGAGGTAGTAGAAGTCTCCCTTTTTCACCATGGCCGCGCCCTCGATCGAACTGCCCCAGCCGCGGTTGGCGGCCTTGTTGGCCACCTGCGTGCCGAGCGGGCCGCCGCCGATCCGCTTCCCCGACGCAGGGTCGATCTCCGTCACCATGATCCCCGACGAATACGAACCCCACGTCATCCACACCTTGCCGGTGGCGTCATCCACGAGGATCGAGGGGTCGATGGCGTTGTAGCCCGTGGTGTCGGTGGTGGCGGAGGTGTTGCCCGCGGCGTCCGACTGCACCACCTTTCCCTGATCGACCCAGGTTGGGTTGTTGAGCGACGCGGTGGTGGCAACGCCGATCGCCGAGTCGATGCTGCCCCAGGAGGAGACGGAGTAGTAGAGGTGATACGCGCCGTTGAAGTAGGCGATGTCGGGCGCCCAGAAGAAGCCGGTGAAGGTGGGGACCGCCTGCGTCGTCCAGGCTGGCGGCGTGGCAAACACGCCCGAGGTCTCGTCCCGCCAGGTGATGCCGTCGCTCGACCACTTGGCGGCGACGCCATTGCCGGTGCCGTAGATGTGGTAGGTGGAGCCGTCTTTGATGATGGAGGAGGGGTCGTGGATGCCGATCGCGCCAGATAGCTGCCCATGGACCGGCAGGCCCGCCAGGGCCACCATGCCCGCGAGAACCACCGGCACGACGGCACGAACAAACGAGGGCACGAGCGCGCATCCCATCCGACGAGACGGTCTCACCACAACCGGCGATTCCGAAACCTGAGATACTAGAATGCCGTTCCCGTGGGGCCAAGGTTTGGGTGGTGATCGGGGCGGCATCTCGCGAAAGGCGTTTTATGCGGGGCGTGGGCAGGATGGCGGCGGGAGTGGCGATCGCGTTGGCCATCGCGGCCGCGAGCCGGGGAGCCGACGGCGTCGAAGCCCCCGGGCTCGTGCGGGTAATGAGTTTCAACATCCGCTACGGCACGGCCAAGGATGGCCCGAATGCATGGGGCCATCGTCGGGAGCAGGTGGTGGACGTGATTCGTTCGTTTGCGCCCGACCTGCTCGGCTGTCAGGAGGTGCTGTCGTTTCAGCGCGACGAGCTGGCCGCGGCTCTCGACGGCTACGAGGTGGTGGGCGTGGGCCGCGACGATGGCCTCGAGGAGGGGGAGATGACACCGATCTTCTTTCGCCTCGACCGCTTCGAGCGGCTCGACTCGGGCCACTTCTGGCTCTCGAGCACGCCGGCGACGGTGGGGAGCAAGGGATGGGATGCCGCCCTCCCCAGGATCGCCACCTGGGCACGGCTGCGCGACCGCGATGATGCCGCCCAGAGCGAGGTGCTGGTGCTCAACACCCATTTCGATCATCGCGGGGCGCAGGCTCGTCTGGAATCGGCCAGGCTCGTGCGGCGGATGGTTGGCGATCTGGGGCGTGACGGTCGCCTGGTGCTCATGGGTGATTTCAATGCCGAGGAAAACAGCCCCCCCTACGAGGCGTTGTTTTCGGATTCCGAGCAAGGCCCCTGCATCGTCGACACCTGGCGGGCTCGTGGGCCACGGCCTGCGGAGCGGGAAGGCACGTTCAATGGATTCGATCCCGCGGCGGTCGACGGCCCGCGGATCGATTGGATCGGCTGCTCCCACGACTGGAACGTGCGGCTTGCCGGCATCGACCGCACGGTCGTCGACGGCCGCACCCCCTCCGACCACTGGCCCGTCACCGCCGTGCTTCGGCCGTCGGCGTCGCCTGGCCGGGCCACGCTCCGCGTGCTCACCTACAACATCCACCATGGCCGTGGCACGGATGGCGTGATCGACCTCGCGAGGATCGCGCGGGTGATGCGCGACGCCGATCCCGATCTCGTGGCGCTTCAGGAAGTGGACGAGCGCACGACGCGTTCGGAGGGGGTGGACGAGGCCGGTGAACTGGCGCGGCTGACGGGCCTCACGGTGCGGTTTGGCCCCCAGATCGACTACCTCGGTGGACGCTACGGCCAGGCGATCTTGTCGCGGTTTCCGCTCGGCGAGGCGATCGTGCACGAGCTGCCGGGGATCGGCGGCGATCGCGAAAGGCGCATCGCCGTGGCGGTGGAGGCGGCAACGCCCTTCGGGCCGATCGTGATGGCCGGCACGCACCTGCATCATCGCAGCGAGGAGGCCCGCCGGGAGCAGGCGAGGGCGATCGTGAAGGCACTCGCCAACGCCGAGCATTGCATCCTGGCCGGCGACATCAACGCCGTGCCCGGGAGCGAGCCGATCACGGTGCTCGATGCAGCCTGGACCCGGGCGACCGTGGCCGACGCGCCGACACAGGCCACGTTTCCTGCCGGGGCGCCCGCGCGGGCGATCGACCATGTCTTCGTGCGTCCAAGTGGGGCGTGGCGGGTGGTCGGCATGGAGGTGCTCGACGAGCCCGAGGCTTCCGACCATCGGCCCGTGGTGGTGGTGCTCGAGCCGACCGAGTGATGAGTGATCAGCCGGAGGAGGCGTCGGAGCCGCGTGTGAGGATCGCGGCGGCCTGCCGCCAACGCCTGGTTCTCGAAGGTGTCATCACAAAGGGGGGGCAGTTACCAAAAAGAAAGTCACGCGGACGAGCGGGATACCGATACCCACCGATGCCTGCATCCCGACGGTGAAAGTAGCGTGATTTCAGCCGGAAATGCCGCGTTGCGCGATCGGTGTGTTGCGCTGGAGCGCAGGGCTTTCATGACAAACGGTGAAAACACGCCGTGGGTGGACTGTTCAGGTGCGGGCGGCCGAGATACGGTTTTCTGGAGGGTTTGGTTTCCACAAGTGTCGCAGAACGGTTTCAAAGCGCATCGGACACATCACGCTGTCGCGATCGCAGAAAGTGAGCGGGTCCATGTCGGTCAAAGTGGTGATTGCGGATGATCATGAGGTGGTTCGTCGGGGATTGGTGAGCCTTCTGGCTGGCCCCGAGGTTTCGATCGTGGGGCAGGCGTCGAGCGGCGACGAGGCGGTGAAGGTCGCGAAGAAGACCAAGCCGGCGGTCGTGCTGCTTGATGTTCGGATGCCAGGCACCGACGGGTTTGCCGCGCTCGAAAAGCTCCGCGAACAGATGCCGGGCGTGAAGTGCGTGATGCTCTCCACGTTCGACAACCCAACCTACGTGGCCAGGGCCGTGGCGGCCGGTGCCCACGATTACGTGCTCAAGGGATGCACGCGAGCGGAGCTGGTGAAGGCGATTCGGGATGCCGCGGCCGGCGAGGCGCCGGTGCGGATCGGCGAGTTGCGTCGCGTGGCGACCACGATGGCAAGCCGAGCGAGTGTGGCGGACCCCGATCTTCCGCTCACGGCGAGGGAAACGCAGGTGCTGCGGCACATGGCGCTTGGCCTCTCCAACAAGGAGATCGCCCAGTCGCTCACGATCAGCGTGGAGACCGTGAAGGAGCACGTGCAAAACATCCTGCGGAAGCTGGCGGTGGCCGACCGCACGCAGGCCGCCGTGTGGGCCGTCCGGCGCGGGATCGTCTGATCCCGCACCGGACGTGCCGATGACCAGAGCGGCCTACGCCGCCGCGCGGCTGCGCTAGTTGGCCGCGCGGCGTCGGCCGCGCATCTGCAGCGTGGACACATCAAACGCGGGGCCGCGCAGCGAGTCGAGCTTCGTCTTCTGCTCGGGCGTGAGGATGGCCATGGCCTTGGCGGTCATCTGCTCACGCATGCCGCCACCGCCACCGCCGCCGTTTTGGGCCTCATCCCGGAGCGCCTGCATCGCCTCTCGAAACTGCTCCGTCTGGGCCTCGGTGATGCCGAGCGCCTTCGACACTTCGGGGTCCATCAGGATGCCGCCACCGAGCGCCTGCACGCGGATCTGTTCGAGACGGGCTGCCTGCTTGGCATCAAGAATGCCGGCGAGTTTCTTGTCGTCGGCCGCCGTGCGGGCAACACGCTCGTCGCGCCACTTCTGCCGCTCCTCCTCCGACATGTCGCGGGGATTGGTGCCACCCGCGCCGCCAGGACCCCCGGCGGAGAGTTCCGACTCGATCGAGGCCTTCTGATCGGCGGTGAGGGCGAGTTCGGTCTGCACGGATTCCTGACGCGCGAGCATGGCGCGGGACACCATGCCTCCCATGCCTTGGCCGCGACCGGCTGCCGGCTGGGCGAAAACGGGGGTGATGAGCAGGCAGGCTGCAAGGGCCGCCAGCGGAAGCACGGGACGAGGCATGGCATTCTCCGGGGAAGCAGAGGGATGGAAACCGTGACTGAGGGAATCGGATGGGCCCCGATTCGGATGCCTCAGCCCCTCTTTGAACCGTCTCCCGAACGAAAAGTTGCGATCTGGCCGGTGAAAGGAGACGCAGCGTCTGCCTCCCCCTCGCGGTGTTGGCCTGAAGCGGCACCGCACAGGTTCGCCGTCCCCAGGCAGGCTGGCGGTCAGAAAAGCGTTTCGACTCCCGATTCGAACGGATTTGATCCCGTTTTTGCCCGATTCGTCCCTGCCGGTGCCCGATTCGTCACATTTCCTGGAAACAACCACTGCTCGTGGCACATCGAGCGCATACTCCGCCGTTTCGGCTTCGTGTCCGGTCGCCGAACGCCATCAAGGGAGTGTCTGTCGTGTCGCGTTCCAGATTCAAACGTTCTGTCAGGTTTTTGGTCGTCGTGAGTGCCGTCGTTTTCGGCGGTGTCGCCTTTTCCCAAACCCTGACGGTCTACGGAACGGCTGCCGGCCAGTCCGGCCCGGCCTTTCCGGGTGGTTCGATCGCCGCCGGCGACACGGTGCGGATCGACGACGGCGGCAGCGTGACTGGTGACGTGTCCAACAGCGGCACGCTGCAGTTCAACCAGACCTCGGGTTCTCTCGCTCTGACCGGCACCTATACGGGCAGTGCCACCGCCACGCTCTCACTCACGAACGGTGGCACGGTGGGCCTGCTTCAGTCCACCACGGCCACGATCATCGACGGGGCCGTGGACGTGTCGGCAGGCATCCTCTCCACGGGCACCAGCGCGCTCTTCATCGGCGCCAACGGAAACGGCCTTCTCTCGATCTCGGGCAGCGGTGCCGTGGCCACGACGTACGCCCAGTTTGCCTCAGGCTCCGCGTCCTCGGCGACGTTTACGATTTCCGGGGGCACCTTCACCAACACCGCCCGCAGCGCGGCGCCGCTCTACTTTGCGTCGGGATCCGCGTCGTCGGGCACGTTCACGATGACCGGGGGGACCGCCAATTTTGGCACTGGCTCGGGCGGCGGATTCGCCTACGGTCCAAACTCCAGCGCGATGATGACGCTCACCGGTGGCACACTCACCTGGAACTGGTTGGAGCCGGCCGAGGGTGACAACAGCACCGCCACGATCACCGTGTCGGGATCGGGAACGCGGCTCAACGCGTCAAGCGTCCTGCGAATGTCGCTCGGCACGAACGCCGTCAGCACGTTCGCGATCGACTCCGGCGTTGCAGCGGTCAGCACGTTTCGCCTTGGATCGGGAGCTAACTCCGTCAGCACCGTCACGATCACCGGCGGGTCCGCGGGATTCGCCGGCACCGGCGCGACGACCAACGGCAACTTCATCGGTGCTGCGGCGGGGAGTTCCGGCACGATGACGATCTCCGCCGGCACCACCAGCATCGCGGGGCCGACGATCGTGGGCGGCTTGGGCAGTGTCAACGGCGGCGGCGTGAGCCGCGGCCTGCTCACGGTCGAGGGGGGGCTGATCACCACCAACACCGCGGCGACGGGCAACTTCACGAACGTGCTCGAGAACCACGTCATTCTTGGCCGCTACGCGCCCACGACCGGCGAGATGGTCGTGACGGGGGGCACGTTCACCGCCCAGCGCGACTTCTACGTGGGAGGGAGCGGCACGGGCACCCTCTCCCTCTCCGGGAGCGGCGGCCGCATGCAGGTGGGGCGGCTGTTCGTGTCGTCAACAGTGGTATCGCAGATGAACTCGGTCGGTGGATCGGGAAGCGTCACCGTGTCGAGCGGCACGCTGCTCGTGACGGGCAGCGGCAACGCCGCGAACCTGTTTGTGGGCACCAACTCCACCGGCACCGGCTCGCTCACGATCAACGGGAGCGGCGTGGTGATCGTCGGCGGCACGCTCAGTCGGGGGGCGGTAGGCGCCATCACCCTCGGGCCGGGTGGCACGCTCCAGATCGGCAGCGGCACCAGCAACGGCGTGCTCCTGAGCAACACGGGTAGCCTGGTCAACGACGGCACGCTCGTGTTCAACCGTCCCACCGACTTCTTCTACTCCGGCGTGATCAGCGGTTCGGGGGCGTTCATCAAGCGAGGCAACGCCTGGGGGACGCTCCAATCCGCGAACACCTACACCGGGCTGACGTCCGTGGAGGCCGGTGTTCTCCACCTGAGCGGCTCGGGGGGCATCGGCACGGGCGGGCTGTCGCTCACCGGGACCGCGCGATTCGATCTCGCCAACCTCACGGCCGCCACGTACACCATGCCGGCCACCGGCGACCTCTTGGGCACTGGCACGCTCTCGGGTTCGGGCAAGACGTTCGCCGTGCTCGGCCAGTTGCTTCCCGGTCCGACGACCGGTTCACTCTCGGTTGACAGTGGCCTGACGCTCGACCTGTCCGGGGCAGCAGGCAGCACCTTCGACATCACAAGCCCGTCCTTCACTGCGGGCACGTTCGACCTCGTCAGTGGCAGCGGCAGCGTGGTCTACGGGGGGCCACTCAATCTCGCCTTTAGCAACGGTCCCTATGCCAACGGCACGGACGTGCTCCGGATCTTCGCAAACACTGGCGGCAGCTCAGGCACCTTTACGTCGGTGGCGGCTACTGGCCTCGAAGCAGGGCAATACGCCACCTTCAATCCGACGACGGGGTTCGTCAGTGTCGTGCCCGAGCCCTCCACGTGCGCCATGGCTCTCGCCGGCCTGGCCTGCGGCGTCATCTCGCTCATCCGTCATCGCCGCGTTCGCTGACGGGAGCCCCGCGCAGCGCTCATGCTTTCACGCTGGGCAG
>JAFMIU010000053.1 GCA_017853835.1 Pirellulales bacterium
TCGACACGATGCTCTACAAGGTGGCCGACACCTACGACGAGGAGGTGGCGGTGCTCACCGAGAGCCTGACGAGCCTGATGGAGCCGCTCTTGATCATTTTCCTCGGCGGTGCCGTGGGCTTCATCGTGATCGCCCTCTTCATGCCGCTCATCAAGCTGATCCAGGATCTGTCATGATCGCTACATCCACCATTGCCGGCGTCGATCTGCGATCGTGTGCCAGCCGGCCCTCGGTCCGGTGCGGCGGTGCGCAGCGTGGCTTCAGTATGGTGGAGCTGCTGGTGGTGATGTCGCTGATGGTGGTGCTCCTGGGGCTCGTGTCGGCGGCCGTGTCGGGGGCCCGCGCGAGTTCGAAGCAGCAGGCGACGCGGCTTCTGATCAGCAAGCTCGACGCGATCGTCCGCCAGCAGTTGGCCACGTACAACTCGCGGGAGGTGCCTCCTCCTGCCGGTGGCCTGCCGACGGGCTGGACGATGGCGGGGTACCGGAGTTGGTACATCCGGAGAAACCTCATCACGGGTGATCTTCCGGATCGGTGGGGTGACGTGATGGCGATGGCTTCTGGGCAACTTTCGACTTTTCTAAACGGAAACGGACCTAGGTTCCCCATCACCCAGCCGCAAACCGTCTATGCATCAACCTGGAACAGTTGGTCGTCCGCCAAGCAGGCGCTCGTCGGGGACCAGTATGCCGGGGCCGAGTGCCTCTTCATGATTGTGACCCAGGGAGGCATCGCCGACTGCCTCGACTGTGGTGAGCTGCGGACCGCCGAGCGGGGCGACAAAGACAATGACTCCGCCTACGAGTTTTGGGACGCGTGGGGCAATCCCATCGGATTCATCCTCTGGCCTGCGGGCCTTGAGCTGCCGGTGGGTGCCAAGTTCTTTGCAGGGAGTCGGGCCCTCGAGCAGGCATTTCCGCCGAAGGGAACCTCGCCGTCGCCCACGCTCGGGATGATCCCGCTGATCTATTCGGCCGGGCCAGATCAGGAGTATGGCATCAACCGTGCGAATGAAGTGGGTGTGCTGGTAAGCGACGCTGATCCCAATGGCCTTCGGTGCGGTGACTGGTCCCAGGATCCGACAGCCTCGATGGCGTCGCCCATTTCCGCGTATGCCAGCGACAACATCACCAACCTCGACGCGGAGGCGGCCCGATGAACGTGCGGCACATCCGACGTGGCTTCACCTTGGTCGAGCTGCTGGTCGTGGCGGCGATCATGGCGGTGTTTTTCTCGATCATCGTGACGGGAGCCAAGCCAAACCCCAACGGTCAGATCCGCAATGCAGCCCAGCAACTCGCGTCGGTGCTGTCCGCCACGCAATCGCAGGCCCTTGGGAATCCGGTGGGGGCTGCGGTGATTCTCGATTCGGGCACCGCCTCGGGCCTTGCGGCCACGATGAGCGTTGCCGTCTTTCGGGCCGACACGCCCCCATTGACGCTCGGCACCACGGTAAGTGGTTCCTTGAGCGTGCAGACCTCGGGGTCTGAGTCTCGTGCCGAGGTCGGGCTCGTGCCATTCAACGCGGATCCAGAAGACCTGCAAAACGGCTACAAGATCCAGTTTGGCGGGGAGGTGCTATCAAGCCCCATGCCGTATCAAACCCCCTCGCCGTGGTTTTCATTTAGTTACGCCGGTGCGTCGGGGAATGTCGCCACGGGCACGGCCGCCTTCCGCTTTTACGACGGGCAGACACCGTGGAATACGATCTGGCCGGAACCCACCCGGGCTCCGAATGGGAGTGCCAACCCGTTCGTCTTTCGGATGGCCCGGTATCCCTTGAAGGCCGACATCGCCTACCAGTTGCCGAAGACGGTGGCCGTCGATCTTCGCTACAGCGGCGTTGGCGAGAATCCCCTGACGATGTGGAATGTCGTTTCTCAACCGGCCCCTGTTGGCTGGGGGTGTTTGGCCGGCAAGGGGGCGATCGCGGTGTCGTTTGACGCAGTGGGAGGGATCGAGCACCTGATGCAGCAGGTCACCGGGGCGGCGAGCCTGCGCACGTCCCAGCCTCCCGTCGATCCCGTCGAACCGGTCTATCTCCTGGTCAACTCGCGGGATGCCATCGAAGGCTCGGCCGCCCCGCTCGGGAGTGAAATGGCCCTTTGGGTGGTGATCCAACCGCAGAATGGCCGCGTATCAATAGCCAGCAACGTGCCTCAGACAGGCACCGATGCAGTCGCCCTTCGAGCGGCTCGCGCCCGAGCCCGGGCGGGGGTCGTCGGAAACAAGTGAAATCGATCATGTCCCCCCGACGACGCACCACCGCAGCCTCCGGTTCGACAAACCGGGAAGGGATCACCCTTCTCGAGGTGCTGGTGGCGTGCGGGATCCTCGTCGTCGGTCTTGCCAGCGTCGCCTCGGTGATGCCGGCCGCCGGGTCCCGCCTGGCGCAGGCGACGTTTGAGGACCGTGCGGCGGCGGCCGCCGCGAACGCCTATGCCGAACTCGTGAATCGTGGCCTGATGGCAGGCGACGTGTTCGACACCGGCAAGGGGCAGGCATCCATCGGCAAGGCCTGTTACTTCGGCGCTCCCGCCATCAGTCAGACGATGGCGTCGCTACCACAAAACAGCCCCGCGTTTAATCTCCTCGCCCCGGCATCTTCGACCGTCGTGGCCAGCCGCATCGACGTGGCACGTGGATTTGACCTGAAGGACGATCTCTCGTTCATCCAGTTGACCGGAGACACGCCTCGTAACGGGTTCATGGGCAACGGCACCGGATCTCGGGACTACCGTCAGGGGATGTGCTGGTGGGCCACGGTGATGCCGACCGCCGCGGCGCCACCTGCGGGATGGGATCTCGCGACGTGGACACAAGCCACCGCGCCGGGCGCAGGCGCCGTCGTGAGCGTCGCGGTCTTCAAAAAGCCCGGTGACGGAAAAGTGATTCCGCTGACTTCCATGGGAGGAGCGTTGTTCGAGCATTCGACATCGAAGTTTGATAAACTAACTAACTCCAACAATACCGATAATAAACTGACCGGTGCCATAGACGAGCAGGATCGGAAGCGATTCCTGCCGGGCTGTTCGTATGTGCTCGCGTTGCCGCCGGCGGCGACGCTTCCGCCGCAGTGGCTCAAGGTGACGTCTTCATGGACGAATCCCGGCCGATCTCAGGCCGGCGGCGTGGGTGCTTTGGTCGAGGATGCGGCAACCCGCGAGTCCTTCGTGGTGCTCGACCTCAATCCCCTCGGGGTCAACGCTGCCAACTACCTCTCCAACAATGGGGCGACGCTCACGGTGCTCGCCTTCGAAAATCTGATGCGGGTCGATCACTACACCGTGTCGCTCGACTGACAGTCAGCCATCACCATGAACTCATCACGCCATCACCGTCGCGGGAACCGCCGCGGAGCGCTGCTGCTCCTCGTGCTCACGGCGCTGACATTTTTCATGATGACCGGCACCCTCATGCTCGTGCTGGCCACCCGATCCCGAGCCACCGCTCGGGCGTTTTCGGGGGCGGCCAATGCCGCGTCTACCGGGTCGGTCCAGTCCCGGGCGATTCTCGACGATGCCCTGATGTTTCTGGTGCGGGGCCGGCGGAATGAAACGGGTCTCCCCACGAGTTCGGGCACGATGCCGTTGTGGCTTTCCGGTCAAAGCCTCTTGGAGGATCGTTACGGCATCGACACGATCACCGGCACCTCCGCCGCGCCGGTAAAGCTCACGGACGGAATCTTCACCAACTACGCCCCGGTGCTCACGGCGGAAATCCAGGCCCAGAGCCTGATGCCGGCGCCAACTCATATCTGCGATCTCAACGGTCGAATCCTCACGTTCAAGCCGGTCGCCGGCGACGGGGATGTGGTGAGCTTCCGGATCCTCCGCACCGCCAAGAAAGGCCAGTCGATCACGGCCTACCTCGGAAACGTTCCGTCGAACCGGGCGATCACCCTGCCCAAGCTGCCGTCGGCCATCGTCATCAATGGCCGCGAGTTTTTTCCCGGGGACACCACTCCCAATCCGAACAACGAGGCGTTTGACGCCCTCACGTCTGGCACCTCGGGCATTCCCTACGATGCCTACCTTGCGAGCCTTCCGCTGCAGGATTCCAGGCCGATCACATCGGGGACGATTCGTGCGTCGTTTGCCGGGGCGGTCGATCTCGCGTCGCTCAGCACCGACATCAACGGCGATGGATTCGCCGATGGGTGCGACAACGACAATGACGGTGTTCCCGACAGTGTGTGGATCACCGGCGTCGTGCCCGATCAGCCGTCGCCGCACGGTGGCGTGTTGAAGCACGATCTTGCGTTTCTCGTGCTCGATCTCGACGGCCGTGTGAACCTCAATGCCGCCGGGTCGTTGACACCGCTGGTGACCGGATCGGCGGAGTGGCCGGCGACGACCACGACCTCCACCAACTCCGGCAACGAGTTCAACGTGACGATCTCCCAGGTGCCGGCGGGGCTCGGCTACGGGCCTGCCGACATCGCAGCCGGCCGGCTCCTCGCCACGGGAACCTACGGCCAGGGGGCACCCGGCTTTCCAGGACGATGGTCGGCGATCTGCCAGTCGGGAACGGTGGCGGGGGGCGGTGCGAATGTCATTCAGCGTCGTCCGTCGCCCGTGGTGGGCGGACCTTCGGAGGGCCGCTACGGCCCCGCGGATCAGTCGGGTCGATGGGTTCCCGGCAAGTCGAACTCCATGCTCGACCCTCAGGCCATCTGCTCGCTTCAGGGCCGTTCCCTCACCGACCTCAATGTACGGGTCAAGATGTTCACGGGCCCGGAACTCACCGGGGTGCCGTCCCTGTGTGTCTACACCCCCGATCGCACCAAAAACGACTTTGTCGAAAGCCCCTATGATTTTCGGCTCGACCGCGACGCGCCTCGGGACCTGAAACTCAGGCAGTCGGGCCTCACCAAACCGCTGGCGTCAGCCTCGGGTACGATTCCCCAGGGGACCAACAGCGTCTTCGCCGTGGCAGAACTCGAGCGGGTGTTGCGGCAGTTTGACGCCGACGCGTCCAACCTGCCGCCGCGGTTGGCGGTGCTCCTCGACGAGTTCACCGAGCGATCCCGCATGACGGTGACCACCGACTCGTGGGACACACCGGCAATGGCCGGTGATGCCATGCTGAAGGTGCGGAACTTCATGCGTCTCTTTGCGGAGCCGACGTCGCCATCGCCTGCCATCGGTGGGGCCAACGCCGCCACCGTTTACGACATCATGTCGCCCGATGTTTCGGCGGGGCTTCGGTTCGACATCAACCGGCCGCTCGACCATCCACAGGTTATTGGCACGCTGACTCCGGCGCTCAAGCAGCGGTATTGCCGGCATCTCTATTCGCTGCTCGTGGCGTTGGGCCTGCCGGCCAGCAAGGACACGGCGCAGTGGGTGGCCAACGTGTGCGACTTCCGCGATCCGGACTCAACGATGACCCGCTTCGAATACGACACCGATCTCACCGACGACCGCTGGGATAGGGTCGACTCGGTGTTCGGTGCCGAGCGGCCCGAACTGATCATCACGGAAACGAAGGCCTGGAACGGCAACCTGTCGGTGGTGCTCTACCACCCGTGGGAAGCGAAGATCGTCGATAAGAACTCCAACAACGATCACAAGGTTTCGGCGACGGAGCAGATCGACCCGAATCTCGCTCCCGCGAATCCCAATGCCCAGACCCAAAACTCCCTCGACCTCACGCGCAAGGTCAACAACGACTCGGTCTGGCGGCTTCGGGTTGATGGCGGCATGACCCTCGCCCTGGGAAATATCACGGGTGGGGGTGCGAGCAAGCTGGTGCTCGACCCCAACCGGTACCTCTGCGTGGAGACCACCTCGGGTGGAGGCGGCGGCGTGTCGTCGTTGGCCGATAAGACATTCGTTCCGGTGGCTGTCGGTGAAGGCAGGGTGATCCTCGAGCGGCTGGCCGACCCCGCCAAGAGGCACAACCCTACCCCGACCAACGCCGACTACAACCCCTACGTGACCGTGGATGTGGCGCCGCTCAGCGTCGCACTCGATCAGGCGTCGGCACTGAAGAAGCGGCGCAAGCAACAGAACTTCTGGAGCAATGGGCCGAGCAACTGGGAGGATGTTGCCGGCGTGCCGGATGTCTACCCGGCCCGGGCAGCGTGGATGCACTGGCCGAATCGTCCATTCATCGGCGTGGCGGAACTGGCCCTCGTGCCGATGGGCGATGCCAACGGCATGCTGGCCGCCGCAGGCACGGCATCGCCGGTGCTCGACACGACTGACCCCGCAAAGAAGCTGATCCTCGATGCGGTGCATGTGCCGTCGCGGTTTACGGGCTCCTCGCTGCAGATCGGTGGCACGAACGCTGCTCTGCTCAAGAACGTAGCCACGTATGAGGAGGTCTGCACGACACTCCTTCCCCGCTGGCGCGAGCCGGGGCGGGTGAATGTGAACACGATCGTGTCAAACACGGGCAACACGACCCAGGCACTTCTGGACAATGCCGTGTGGCACGCCACCGTGGGGCAGGCTGCCGGAAGCATCAATGGCGGGGTCAGCCCGTTTGTCAGCGGCACCAAGGCGGCCGATTCGTTGGCCGCGATGTTCGCCCTCGGTGGCAACGGGATCTTCGTGGAAACCCCCGCCGCGCCGCGCGACATGAATCCGTTCTTCGCCTATGCGACGGCCATTCGGCTGGGCAACGTGGCGACGATCCGGTCCAACGTGTTCGCTGTGTGGGTCACGCTTCGCGTCCGCGACACGTCGGCCGCGGGGCCCTCGCCCGTCTATCGCCGGATGTTTGCCATCGTCGACCGGTCGGTGCCGGTTGGCTTCAACAAGGGCGAGAATCTGAATGCCCGAGACACGATTCGGCTGCAGCGATTCCTCGACTGATCTCATGCTTCGGTTCACGTCTTATCGTCGAGCGGAAAGGCCCCTCTCCTGTGGTTGGCAGAGGGCGGGATTCAGCCTCACCGAACTCCTCGTGGCGAGCACGATTGCGCTCGTGGTGATGGGGGCGATCGCTCAGTTGTTTTCCCTCTTCAGCCGCTCCCTCTCCGACAGCCAGACCACGATCGATCTGACGGGGAGAATGCGGACTGCCGTGTGGCAGTTGCGGCAGGATCTCGGCGGCGTCACGTGCGACCTGGTGCCGTGGAGTCGCCCGGAGGCCGATTCCGGCTACTTCGAACTCATCGAAGGTCCAGCGACGGACAAGAGCTACGCCATCGCCTCGGGAACGACCACCGAAGACCTCGAGGCCGACACCGACGACGTGTTGCTCTTCACGACGCGATCATCTGGCGGGCCATTCGTGGGCCGGTATGGCGCGGATCGGATCGAATCACCGACGGCCGAGGTCGCCTGGTTTTGTCGGGAGGCAGGTGCGCAGCCGATCCTGCCCACCCGGCTCTATAACCTCCATCGTCGCCAGTTGCTCGTGGCGGGGTATGTGGGAAGCGCGCCCTTCCTCACCTCGGGCAGCAACGCCGCGCCGTTGGCCATGCTTTCGCAGGGATCGCAAACAGGCCAGTCGCGTCCGACGCAGCTCTACGACCTTTCGATGCGGCTCAATCCCGCGACGGGGATGGCGGTGCCGAATACGTTGGGGGACCTGTCCAAACGGGAGAACCGTTGCTTTCTGACAGGCACCGGACCGATTCGGTCCGGAACGTTTCCGTATGCGTTTCCTTTCGACGTCACGTTCCATGTGCCCGCGGAAGCGACCTTCGACAGCACCGATCGTGTGTGGGAAGACGTCGTGTTGTCGAACGTGATCGCGTTTGACGTGCGTGTCTTCGACCCGCTGGCAAAGACGCAGCTCACCGGCACGATGAGCCTGATTCCGGGCGACCCGTCGTACAACGCGGCGACGGCTGCCGGGGCGTCTGGGGTGTATGTCGACCTCGGCTGGGGCAACGTGCTTGGCACGCGGAATCCGGTGGCCATCACGGGCACGTTTCCGCCCGTCGGCCAGACTGCCTTTCAGTCGGATGGGGTGCGGGTGACCAACACGCCGAGGTCCCTGCCGGCCTCGTCGTTGGTGGCCACATACGATACCTGGAGCCTCCACTACGAGTTCGACGGCGAGAATGAGGATGGTGACACGGCGATCGACGAGGGCACGAACGGCGTCGATGACAACGCCGACGACCTGCCCGATAATGTCGTGGAATACGAGACGTCGCCTCCCTACCCGGTGCCGCTCAGGGGCGTCGAGGTGCGGATTCGCTGCTATGAGCCGCGAAGCAAGCAGGTTCGGCAGATCACGGTCAGGCACACATTCGTGAGGAAATGAGGTAAACTCGTGCCACAGTCATCCAGAGGGAAACTCGCCATGCGTTCAAACGCCACCGCATCTCCTCGCGTCGTTCGCCACGGCTTCACGCTCGTGGAACTGCTCGTCGTGATCGCGATCATTGGAGTCTTGATGGCCCTCCTGCTGCCTGCCGTGCAGAGCGCCAGGGAGGGTGGACGACGCACCCAGTGCAACAACAACCAATACCAAATGGCCATGGCGGTGATCCGTCATGGTGAAACGAATGGGTATGTGCCTGGATGGCGGAATGCCATGCAGACGAACCTTCCCCCTCCTAATAACACTATTTTCCCGTCGTGGACGGTGTCGGTTCTTCCCTTTCTCGAGCGAACGGATGTGATCACGGCGCTCACGGCAAACCCCAATGCCTTTGCGGCGCCCTATCTTTCGTTCTACTCCTGTCCCTCGACTCCGTCGGAGCTGACGACAGTGCCGGCGCTTGCCTATGCAGGGAACTGTGGTAGTGGCTACACGGTGCCTCAAAACAGCAATCAGGATGGCAACCGCTGGGACGGCGTGATGGTGGACACCACCGTTGCGGGAGCGAGGATCGGCATGGATGATGTCAGCAACGCTGACGGGACGGCGATGACGCTGCTGCTTTCCGAGAAGTGCGGCACGCCCGTCGCCGGGGCGACGCTCTATCAGGGGTATTGGGATGTTCTCATCCCCGCTGCGAGCGGCACAAATTTTGCCTTTGTCCCGGCTGTGGTTACCGGTCCGCCGATGTATAGTCGCGGCGCGGCCGTGCCCATTCCCGCCTTTGGCATCACGAAGACGAGTCCTCCGACCAAAATCATCAACAACGGGTCCGTGGCGGCGCCGGGCATGCTGAGCCAGCCGTCATCGAATCATCCTGGCGGCGCGGTGGTGGCCTATTGCGACGGCCACACGGGATTGCTGAAAGACAGCATCGCGGCCAACGTGTACGCTCAGGCGCTCTCGTGGAGTCACACGAAGTCGTCTGGGGTAGCAATGAGTACGTGGGGCTCGGCCACGAAGTTTCCACTGTCGGACGGCGACCTCCAGTAGTTTGTATCTCTCAGCCTGATCTCGAGGGCGTGACCAACCGCCACGCGATCTCCCATGAGCGAATCGCGTTTTTCGAGCCTGATGGCGAACGCGGTGATCCTCATGGAGAGGCAGCAATGGCAGGATGCGCTTCGCAGTGCGTCGGATGCCTTGATGCTCGCCCGGAGCGAGTTTGGCGACGACGACAAGCGGCTTGCCGAAGCCCTCGAGAAGCAGGTGCTCGCCTTCAAACACCTCGGCCGAGATCTGGACGCGGAACGGGCCCTTCACGAGGCCACCCAGATCCGCATCAAGCACATCCGCCGACGGGGCCTCTCCTTCTCGGAGGAGCACAAGTATGCCGATGCGGAAAAACTCTACCGCGAGGCCCTGCTCGTATGCGAGCGGGTGTATGGCAGGCGGCATCGGGAAACGGCCACCTGTCTCGACAACCTCGCCACCTGCCTCCGCAGCCAGTCGCTCTTCGTGGAGGCTACGATGCACGCAACGCGGGCCCTCGACATCCGAAAGGAACTGCTCGGCGAGGACCATGTCCACACGGCCGCAAGCCTGAGCAACGTCGGCTACCTCTACCGCCTGCTCGGCCGATTCAGCGAGGCCCAACCGCTGCTCGTGCAGTCGCTCGTGGTCAGGGAAAAGCACCTCGGCGCGGATCATCCTCATGTGGCGGAGAGCCTCGATCGCATCGCCTCGCTCTGCCGCGACCTCGGCCGCTTCGACGAGGCGGCCGGGCTCTGTGAACGCGCCCTCGGAATCCGCAGGGCGTCGCTCGGCGACGAGCATCCCCTCACGGCCGCAAGTCTCAACAACCTGGCTCTCATCCGCGAGCGACGCAGCGGCGACGAGGTGTCGGTGGTGGCCGCTTTGCCACGGGCTCACGACACGGCGCCCCCCACCATTCGCACGGCGGCGGCGTCACGAAAAACCACGGAGGACCATGCCTCCGGCCTCGGCATCCTCGCGGCCGTGGTGGTGGGGGCCGTGCTGGCGGCCGTCACCTTCTGGTTCGTGCCCTGGGCGGGCGTGTCGGTCGTGGCGGTGACCGGCGTCGTCGCGATCCTTACAGCCCTTGGCGTGGTGCCACTCGATTCCATCGCCCGAAGAGCAGGAGCATGGCTGAAGCGGTCGATGGCCGAAGACGAGGCGGTCGATCGTGATGCGGTCGTGTTGGGCGATGGCGGGATGAGGAGCGACGTTGCCGCGATCCTGAAGAAGGGCGTGCTGACCGTGGGCGACGCCCGCGTGCTCGCGAAGCTCGACAACCTCGACCTCGATCACGTGCACTCGCTCACACAGGCCGCCGCCGACGCCCTGGCGAGGCAGCGAGGCACGCTCAAGCTGAATGGTCTCCGTGAACTCCGCAGCAAACTCGCCAAGAGCCTTCGCTGGCACGAGGGAATTTTGCAGCTCAACGGCGTGCACGAACTGACCGCCGCCGCCGCCGCCCACATCGCCCGACATTCGGGCGATCTCCATCTCAACGGCGTGAGGGAACTGTCGGGCGAGGTGACCAAGCATCTCGCCCACCATCGTGGGCTTCTCCATCTCGATGGGGTGCGGTCGCTGGAGGATGATGCGGCCAACTGGCTGATCAAGCACCGCGGCAAACTCACGCTCCACGGGCTGCGGTTGGTCACCCGGCAGACGTTTCGAACGCTCCAGAGCAACCCGCTCATCGAACTCCCCGACGATGTGGGAGGGCAGTTCGAGAATCTCGGAGCCTGACGCCCACCGGTGGAAGCGACCGGTGCTCCAGCCGATCCATGAGGCGTGAGGCATGGCCGGTTTCAGGCCGGCCTGCCTTGGACGGGCGGACGCGAGGAGCCCGTGAGGGGGGCGTGGGCACCCCCTCGCTCGTCCAGTTCCGAAGCCACGAGACGGCGTGGAGCGGTGTCACTCGTCGAACGGACGGCGCGGTGCGTCGCGGCGGGCCGCGTTGTTGGCTGGCTTTCGCTCGGGCTTCGACGGAGCGGCCTCGATGGCGGGGGTGGGCTCGCCCCCCTCGGGCATCTCCTGTCGCTCCCGCCAGGGCTTGCCCGACTCGTAACTCGCCAGTTCGTTTTTCAGCTGTTCCTGCACCTCACCGCCCGCCGCGGCGTCGGCTTCGACGGCCTGTCGGCTGTATCGCTTCGCGGAGTCGAAGTCGCCCCGCTCGGCGTAACCGGCTGCCAGCGTGCTCACGATGTGGGCCGCCTTCCACTCGGTGAGTTCACAGGCCTTCGTCGCCAGTTCGATGGAACGAGCAGGATTGCGAATCGTGTCGTTCGGCGATGTGGCGAGCACCCAGGCCAGGTTGTTGAGGATGCCCGTGTCGTCAGGGTTGATCGTGTGGGCCTGCTCGAGGTCGGTGACGGCCGCCACATGGTCGCCGATCGAGATCTCGGCGTCGCTGCGTCCGCGGAGGGCCACGAAACTCGTCGGGTCGATCTCGAGGGCCCGCGTAAACCGCCGGATCGCCTCCCGGGGCTGCCGGTCGGCGAGGTAGAGCATGCCCAGCTGGCTGATCACGATCGCATCGTCGGGATTCTTGGCGGCCAGTTTGCGAAACGACTGGATGGCCTCCTTGTAGTCTTCGCGCTCGGCGGCCATGAGCCCCTTGAGTTCGAGGGCGGCAGGCAGTTCCGGGTCTTGGGCGAGCACCGCCTCCACATCGGCAAGCGCCCGGTCGGCTTTGCCATCTTGCTGGAGGATTCTCGCCCGAAGCAGCCGGGCCGTCGGATCGCGTGGCGCGATGTCGACGGCACGATCGACGTCGGCCAAGGCCCGTTCGCGATCCCCCTTCACGGTGAACACTCTCGCCCGCTGGAGCAAGGGGCCGGCGGCCTCAGGGGCGAGTTCGATCGCCTTGTCGAAAGCCGCCTTCGCGTCGTCGAGGTGCTCCGCCATCATGCAGGCCATGCCGATCGCTTCGTGGATCCCGGGATCGTTGGGCTCCTCCTCGGCAGCCACCTGGAGGTCGTCCCGCGCCCGTTCGGCCTCGTCCTGCATCAGCAGGAAGAGCCCTCGGGCCCGACGGACATCGGCGTCGCGAGGGGCGAGTTCCACCGCGGCGTCAAAGTGCCGCAGCTGCCGCTCCGGGTCGTCGTCGATCGAGGCGAGCACGAGATTCGCCTGGGCCCGCTGGAGCTGGTCATCGCCGAGCAGTTCGAGCGCCTTCGTGGCGGCCGCACGCGCCCGGTCGCGGTTGCCCCCGGGCAGCACCTCGAGCCGCGCCACCATCAGGTGCACCGAGCCGAAGTGCTCGTCCCGCGCCAGCACCTCGTTGAGGTCGCGCATCGCGAAGGCACGGATCCGTCGCCAGTTGGGGTCGGGCTGGTCGGCGTCGACGATGGCGCTGGTGAGCATCGCGGCGCGGTCGATGAGCGTGCCGGTGTAAAGATCGTCGGCAAACTTCCTGGAATCGGCATCGAGCCCGCGCTCGATCGCCTTCTTGCACAGATCGAGCACGCGGCCGAAGTCGTCGATGTCGTCGATCTCGAGCTTGGCGTTGATGGCGTCGTTGAGCAGGTCTTGGCCATCCGTGGCTGGGACGTCGGCGGCTGGGGGCGTGTCGGCGGCGGGCGTGGCCGCCGGGGCTGGGGGCTCGTCGGCCTGGGCCGCTGGCACCAGCGCAGGAATGAAGATCGCCGTGACGGCGAAACAAGCGGCCAGACGGTGCGCGAGCGACATGCTGGGATCCGACGAGGAGCAAGCGAGGGGCGGTCGATCGGCCTGCGTCGGCCCGTCCGCCGGAGCATAGTATGCGGCAGGCGGGAGGTTTGCCGCCAATTCGGCCCCCCGCACGCTCGGCGGCGGTCGCGGTTCAGAGCGGGGCGGGCAGATCGCGGCGGGCGAAGATCACGGCTCCGATCGCATAGGCCGCGAGTCCGACGCCGATCAGCACGCCGTCGTAGAGCAGCAAAAGCCGCCAGGACGCGTCGTCGCCCCCGACGAGCCGCTGAGGCTCGTAGGCATTGAGAATCGACACATAGCCCACCCAGCCGAGCATGCCGCTCAGGCGACCGACGAGTTTCGTGAGGATCGCGGCCACGTAGAAGCCGCACATGATGCCGATCGTTCGCCAGCGATGGCTGTCGGCCGCCGACACGCAGGCCGACAGGCCCGCCATGCACACCATCAGCCCAAACACATTCGCCGCCGCCGGCACGAAGCGGGCAGGCTCCACCCGACCCGCCCACGGGCCAAACGCCACCACCGTCCACACCGACAGCAGCAGCACGCCGCAGAGCAGCGCGGCCGCGGCGGTCGTGGCCAGGGCCTGCGTGAGAAACACCGCCGATCGCCGCACCGGTGCGGCGAGCGTCATCTCGAGGGTGCCCCGTTCGAGTGGCCCCGCGACCGCATCGCTGCCTCGCGTGATGCCCCACACCGTCGCCGCGAGCACGACCACGGGATCGACGAAGGCGAGGGCCACGCGGCCGGCGTGGGTGGCGACCTCCGAAAAGGGCACGCCCGAGAGTTTCTGCCAGTCGGCCGGGATCACCTTGAGCAGCACGTCTTGAAAGGCGGGCATCTCGATCTGGGCCGAAAGCCAGAGATAGAGCCAGGGAAACGCCCCCCAGAGCGCCGCCAGCGACAGCAGCAGCACCCGCTGATCGCCCCATGCCATCCGCCAGATGGCGAGGTTCCAGATGCTGCCGCCGCGAGCGGCGGCGATGTGTGGGGGAGTGGTCATGGCACAGCCTCAGCCTGGTCGGTGAAAGCGGTCGTACACGGCCTGGAGGCCGACGGGTTCCACCCGCACTTCGTCGAGCGGCAGCGTGGCGAGCCAGCCGAGCAGCGGCGCGAGCGGTTCGTCGGTTTCCATGACGACGGCGCCGTCGGAGGTGGATGCGGCCGAGAGGTGGCCGGCAAACGCCTCCGGCACGCCGGGAAACGCACGGGTGAGCCGGGCGTGGATCCGGTGGCCTCGGCGAAGGTCGTCGATCGACTGCTCGTGCACCACGCGGCCAGCCCGCAGGATGGCCACGTGGTCGCAGATGGCCTCCACCTCGGAGAGCACGTGCGAGGAAAACATGATCGTTTTGCCCGCCTGCTTCGCCTCGCGCACGAGATCGAGCACCGTGCTGCGGGCCGTGGGATCGAGGTTTGCAGTCGGCTCATCGAGGATGACCAGGGGCACGTCGGTGGCGAGCGTCACCGCGAGGGCGAGCTTTTGTCGCATGCCCGTGCTCATCCGCGCCACCTGACGCGAGCAGTCGAGGTCGAGGCGGCCGGCAATCTGGGTGGCGACATCGCGGTGGCATTCGCGTCGGAGGCGGGCGAAGAAGTCGAGCACGGCGTGCCCATTCATCCGGCGAAAGAGCCTCGCCTCGCCCGGCAGGTAGGTGGTGCGGGCCCGCACATCGAGCGACTGCGACCGGCAGTCGTATCCCGCGACCGTCGCCGATCCCGACGTGGCATGGAGGTAGCCGAGGAGCGTTCGCACGAGCGTCGTCTTGCCGGCACCGTTGGGGCCGAGGAGGCCGAAGACGTCTCCCTCGTTCACGGTGAGGGAACACGCATCGAGCGCGACAAAACTGCCGTAGCGTTTGGTGAGGGCGGAGGTGCGGACAATCATCGGCGGCGACCCGGCGGAAGGCATGGCTGGCTCAGGCCTGCCACTGACGCCAGAAATAATAGCCGGCAAGTGAAAACCCGATGATGGCCACGATCCGGCGAAGCACCACCGGGGACAGTTTTTTGGCCACCGTCGTCGCGCCGAGGCTGCCCGTGATTCCCGCCGCCATCATGACGCCGGCGTGCGTCCACGACACCTCGTGGGTGCCGGTGAACGACCCGATGACGAACACCGCCGTGGCGATTCCATTGACGACGGTGGCGAGGGAGTTTTTCACCGCGTTGAGCCGGTGGATGTCACCGAGGCCGAGAAGGCCGAGCATCGCGATCATGAGGATGCCGATGCCGGCGCCAAAGTAGCCGCCGTAGATCCCCACCAGCAGCTGCAACACGCATGCGGTGGCGATGCGGGCTGGCGTTGCCGGGCCCTCGTCGTGCGCCAGGCCGGCCACGCGCGGCTGAAGCGCAAACAGCACGGCCGCCGAGAGGATCAACCAGGGAACGAGCCGGTCGAACCAGACGGGAGGCAGGCAGAGCACGAGGAGTGTGCCCATCGCGCCGCCGACGAAACTTGGCACGACCAGCCACCGCGACCAGGAGGGAAGGCCCTGGCGGCTCGTGCGAGACGAGAGCGCGGCGGTGAGGCTCGCCGGCCAGAGCCCGATCGTGCTCGTGGCATTGGCCATCACCATGCGGCCGGGCCCAGGGGGCAGGATGGCGCCGAGCACTGGAAAGGTCAGGATCGTGCCTCCGCCGGCGATCGCGTTGACCGCACCCGCAGCCAAGGATGCGACGGCGAGCAACGCATAGGCGGCCCACCCTTCCGTCCCGCCACTCATGGCGCACCCCGTGGCGGTGCCGCATCAGCCGGTGGGTGGCCGGGCCCGCAATCAACCAGGGCGTATCCCGACCACAGCAGCGGGTGCAGGGGCGCCTGGAGCGTGTCTCCGGCAGCGGCACGCACCCGAGGCTCGCGGGCGAGATCGGGCTCTTCGACCATGATCAGGTCAACCGCCCGCTGCCAGGCCAGCGACATCGGCAACGCATCGCTCGCGGTGGCCTCGCGAAGAAACTCCCCCAGGAGGCGGCTGCTCGTCTGGCCCCCCATGCCCCAGCGACTCACCAGCGCCGTCCGCGCTCCGGCGGCGATGAGGTCGGTGGTGGCCAGGAAGAGTTCGTCGCCCGGCCGGCCCGGCGGGGCGTCGAGCCCACGGGCCATGGAGGTCTGCAGGCCCGGGAGGGCGACGAGGGTTGGCCGTTTGGCGGGTGGACCGAGCCACTCGCGGAAGGAAACCGCGGATGGGCCACCGCCGATCGGAAGGAGCGGCCCCGTTGATCCCGGGCCGGGCCCCGTGAGTTCATCGAACACGGCGATCGATCCACAGGCCGATGCCGCCAGCGGGATGTCGATCGTCGCCCCGCCGAGCGGCACGGAGCCCGGAATGGTGGCGAGGAGACGGGCGGACGTGGCGGCGATGTCGTCGCGGGATTCTCCGCGGGCCATGCGTCCCACATGAATCCCGATCGGCAGCCGCGTCGGAGCCGAGAACGCCATCACGGCGAGGCTTCTCGTGGGGGCGTAGCGAATGCGGCACACGTCGCGGAGTCGCGCGGCGTCGTCGGGACGGCTGGTGCCAACGGGCAGGAGTTCGAAGGGGAGATACCAGAGCCAGCCGTCGGGCACGATGACGAGTTCGTCGATGCCTTCGCCAAGAGCCACCTTCGAGTTTTCAAACAGCATGCGTTCGATGCGTGCGGCCGAATCATGCCAGGCCTCGGCATCGAGGTTGGCCGCCGGGATCGGGGCTGACGCGTCGTGTAGGCCGAGCGAGCGGGCCAGCGCCTTCAACTCGGATGGAAGTGCGCCCGCCTGCCGTACCGTCCAGACGGTGAAGCGGTCGTGCGACTCGAGCACCGCGAAAAGCCCCACGCCGGTCCAATGAAACGACAGGATCAGCTGCTTGGGCTGGAGCCGCCGACGAATCTCGGCCGCCTGGGTGAGCGGAGGAAAGGCAAGCGGGATGCCGGTTCGTGCGGCGGCGATGGCATCGATCGCGGCTCGCCGGCGCGCCGCCAGTTCCTGCACCCTGTTCCCCAACGAGACAGCATCGCCCCGCTCAGGGCCGGCGGCGAGCGCGGCGGCGATGGTGCGCTGAAGCTGGCCGAGTTCGTCGGCGTCGGCTGCCAGGTGGGGCAGGCTTCCCAGGATCGAGGCACGACAGGCGGCGGCCTCGGGGGGAAGCGTTTCGGGATCGGCGTCGAGGAGGTGCTGCACCGCCACGCGTCGTCCGCCCAGCGGCTGCGACGAGAGCCAGCGATGCCGCATCGCCGCCTCGGAAGCCTCGATGGCTGCCTCTTCGCTTCGTCGCGCCGCCACGGCCACCCACGTGTCGAAGGCGTCGGCGTGGGGAGTGCTGAGCCGGGCGAGCGCGTCCCGCGGCGTTGCGACGGAGTCGCGAGGCGTCGGGTCGGAGAGCAGGGCTGCAAACAAGGCATCGGCCTGGCGATCGGAGAAGGCGGTCGCACCGGCCTGCACGAGTTCGGCAAGTCGTCTGATTTGGAGAAGCTTCGGCGAGCGGCCGGCGGCGATGGCGAGGGCGGCGGTGAGCTCGCGGTCGCCGGCAGCGGTGTTGCCGCCGGCGTATTCGATGCGGCCGCGGGCGTAGGCCGTGAGGCTGCCGAGTTCGCCGCGGCCGGCCTCGCTCCGAAGCAGTCGGCCGTCGATCGCCTTGACGGCCGACGTGGCCGCGCGGAGATTGCCTGCGCCCATGGCCAGTTCGGCTTCGATGGCGAGCAGTCGCGCATGAAGGGCCGGAAGGCGACCGCGGGCCCAGGTGGCGCCGTCGCGGATCGATGGCGGGATGCCCTTCGTGCCGGCGAGGCTGTGGGCCTGCGTGGCCAGGGCAAACGCCTCCTCGAGCGCCCGGGCGTCGCCCACTTCGGCCGCAGCGAGGCAGGCCTCGTCGAGGAGCTTGGTGGCTCGTTGGGCCTGGTCGGCATCGATCGCCATGCGGCCGAGGATGATGAGCCCCCAGGGTGTGAGGGCATGATCAAACTGGTTGCCGATCGCGATGCCGCGGGTCAGCAGCGGTGCGGCCTGGTCGGGCTTGCCCTGCGCCCACAACGCGGCCCCCAGGGCGACGTCAATCCATGCCTGCGACCAGTGGTTGGCGGCGGCAGGGCGTTTGAGGAGGCTCTTGGTGGCCGCATCGAGCGCGGTGCTTGCCCGCGCCACCTCTCCCAGCAGGCTGCCGTGTCGATAGATCGCGATCACCAGCATCCGCATGAGTTCCTGCGGTCGCACGGTGCGGTCGTAGTCGGCTGCCAACACGCCACCGTGCTTCAGCACTTCCTGGGGGTCTTCCGATTGCTGTCGCATCGTGACCACGTCGGGAATCGCAGCCGGAACCGTGGTCCGCTCACTTCGGCCAAACGTCCCGGCTCGCGGACCGCCCCGAGGCCCCACCTGCGGCGGCAGGTGGACCGACAGCAGCCAGTCGGGATGGGCCGCATACAGGAGCATCGCCTCGTCGTAGCGGGCGAGGGCCTCGGGGAGTTGGCCGAGCTCAAACTGGCACTCTCCCACCACCGTCGACGAGGCGATCGAATCGATCCACCGCGCTGCGCCGATGCGGATGCTTCCACGGTAGTCCCGTTCAGCCACGTCCATCGCAGCGACGTAGTCGCCGGCGGCCAGTGCCTGAAGGGCGAGATCGTGTGCC
The DNA here is from genome assembly GCA_017853835.1 of Pirellulales bacterium. Lineage (GTDB taxonomy): Bacteria > Planctomycetota > Planctomycetia > Pirellulales > UBA1268 > QWPN01. Next base: position 18,564 of record JAFMIU010000053.1, read on the forward strand.
TGACCCGGCACCGTTTCGGCGGCTGCCGGCACGCCCATGGTGGAGGGCACGACGATCTGCGACACCGCCGGCGATGCAGCGAGCAGAACGACGAACGCGATCGCATGGGCCAGACGCATGGCGTCGTTGTACACCGCAGGCGGGAGTGGCCGCCGCTTTGAAATCATGGCGGGATGGGAAGACCGGGGTGGTGGGGTGGGGGCTTGGGGGAAATCTGGGTCCGGTCGTGTCGGTCGTTCAAAGTTTGCCGGTCGTGCCGGCCGATATCTCCATCCGAGAAGTCTCGTACCCAAGGCTCACCCCGGATCCATCGCCATGCACCAGACCAACGTGTTCACCCGCCTGTTTCGTGCGGCGCCGCGGCTGCTTCTGGCCATGGGGGCGATGGGCTGCCTATCGATGACGGGGTGCCAGGTGGATGTCGGCGGGCAGACGCTCCCGAGCGCCTACTACCTCCAGGACGACATCCAGTACTTCCCCGCCGGGCCCGAGTTCAAACTCTCGAAGGAAGCCGCGGCGCAGAAGGCCTACAAGAAGGAAATCGGCGCCGACGGCTGTGGCGGTGCCTGCGGCGGCACCTGTGCCAGCTGCGCGCACTGATCGCCCGCACCGCGGCGTGACCGATCCCGGCCAGTCGACGGATTCTCCCGCCGAACGCCGCACGGGCGACCTCTGCGGCCCCCCTTGGACCGGCCGCTTGCAGGAATCGGGCCGATCGGTACACTTCGGCCGTGGGCTTTGAGCCCAATAACAAAAAATAACGTTGTTTTTCGTGGGTTTGGGGCCCACAAACAAGTGCTGGCCATGGAATCGGCTGGCCGGCGTGCCCGCGGAGGCGGGGAAGTGGGAATCGCATTCGACCATGGCCGCCGCCGATCTGCTGCTGGGAGAGTACGCGCGAACGCTCGACGAGCGGTTTCGGCTGACGCTGCCCCCGGAGTTGGTCGATCCGCTGCTCGATGCCGGTCCCAAGCTGGTGCTGGCCAAGGAGCGTGCCGGATGCCTGTCGCTCTGGTCGGCTTCGCTCTGGAAGCCCAGGCTCGATGCCGCAGTAGCCGTGATTCGCTCGAAGTGGGACGCAGGCCTTCTGGCACAGCGTATGCCGCAGGTTCAGGAGATCGGCCGGTTGTTGTCGACGCGGCAACTGGGCGTCTCGCTGGCGGGTCGATCGCGACTGGTGATCCCCGAGGGATTTCGGGAGTTTCTCGGCGTGGAGCCGGGAGGATCGCTCATGGTGGTCGGCGCCGCGTTGTGCGTCGAACTCTGGCAGCCCGCAGCCTGGGCCGCCTACGTGACCAACGAGATGCCGGGCTTCCGGCAGCGACTGGATGAACTGACCGCCTGAGTGGGCGGACGACAAGCTTTGGCCATGCCCGGGCGGAGGAGTGGGGGATACCCCGCGATCCGGCCAGGACACACGACCACGGAACGGGAACGCTCAGCACGGACGCTGCCGCGGGACCTCCTCCGGGCATGGCCTTTTTTGTCAGGCCAGCGGGTTTGTCCGTTTCACAAGCGGCCATGCCACGCGTCGGCCCGTGAGCGACGAGTCGTAGATGGCCGTGATCATCTCCACCGTGGTGCGTCCGGCATACATGCCGGTTTCCGGTTCCCGGTCTTCTGCGATGGCATCGAGCAGATCGAGTGCCGCCCGGCGGCCCCAGGAAGCCCGCTCGGCGGCACGATCGACCTCGCCCTCGGGCAGTGGTGCATCGAGACCGGCTGGACCGATGGGCCGCCACGGATAGTCCTTGTCCATCCGCCACAACGGGGCTGCGCGAAGGAAGGCCTGCGGCACGAAGTCGGCCCGGATGTGGATCGCTCCCGATGTGCCCACGACCGTCAGGCCGAAGTTTGGCTGTTTCAGGCCGGCGTTCCGAACGCTGGCGAAGAAGCCCGTGGGGCCGTCGGCCAGGCCGAAGGTTGCCGTCACGGCATCACCGGCGATTCGCCCCAACCCCTCCGGCCCGTCGATCGCGTCGGCAGCGGTGATCAATCTGCCCCCCTGCGACACGGCGGCGGTGCACCACTGCGGCGCCCCTCCGAGGTCGACCATCATGTCGAGCATGTGGCTGCCAAGCACCCAGAGATCCTCGCCACCCCCCCGTGCATCTTCTTTTCCGCGGGCCCGCACCTCGAGCACCTTCCCGATGCGCCCGTCCTCGATCAGTTCCTTGACGGCGGCATAGGTGGGCGAATGACGGTTCACAAACGCCACCGCGAGCTTCGTGCCAGCCTTGTCGCATGCGGCAACCACGGCGTCTGCTTCCGCCGGCGTGCGGACGAAGGGTTTTTCCATGAAGATGCCACGGACCCCCGCCTCGGCGGCGGCGATGGCCATCTCGGCATGGCAGTCGAGATGCCTCGCACAGATCGCGACGATGTCGGGCTTCACCGTGGCGAGCATGGTTTGCCAGTCGCGGTGGGCCACGTCCGGCGTGGAGGCGTCGAGCTTCAGGCGGGCCACGGCATGGGCGAGTCCGTCCTCCGACTCATCGGCCACCGCGACGAGTTTGGCGACTTCGATGTCGCGCCACAGTTCGTCGATCGCATGGCCCCAGTCGCCACGGCCTGTTCGGCCAATCACCGCCACTCTCAGAGGATCCACGCCATGTTCCCTCGATGCACGAAGACAGGAGCAATCTCCCGAAAATCCTACCGCACGGCATGAGCCTTGGCCGCACGGGGCCATGTCGGCGGCATCCGACTTGCACGGGGCGGTCGCGGTGTGGTCTGGTGACCGTGTCGGTGCCGCGGCGGCGGCCATTTCTCTCCCTGACGAGGCCTCGGCCACGCATGCCATGACGCACGCTCACTCCCACACCCATGGCAGCGGCTGCGGGCATGGCCACGGCCTCGCGCCCGAGACGTTCGACCGGGCGATGGCGATCGGCGTCGGTCTCAACGTCACGTTCGTGGTGGCGGAACTGGCGGCCGGGGTGATGGCGGGATCGCTCGCGCTCCTCGCCGACGCCGGCCACAACGCGGGCGATGTGCTCGGGCTGCTCTTGGCATGGGGGGCATCCTGGCTGGCCCGGCGGCCTCCCTCGCGGCGCTACACGTGGGGGCTACGCCGCTCGACGATCTACGCGGCCCTCGCCAACGCCGTCCTGCTGCTCGTTGCCTGCGGCGGCATCGCGTGGGAAGCGGTGCATCGGCTTCAGTCGCCGGAGCCCGTGTCGGGGGTGGTCGTGATCGGTGTGGCCGCGATCGGCGTGGTGATCAACACGCTCACGGCACTCCTGTTCATGCGGGGCCAGAGTGACGCAAACGTGCGTGGGGCCTTTCTCCACATGGCGGCCGATGCCGCGGTGTCGCTGGGGGTCGTGGTGGCGGGTGTCGCCATGGCGTGGTCCGGCATCGGCTGGATCGACCCTGTCGTGAGCCTGGTGATCGCGGTTGTGATCGTCGTGGGCACCTGGGGATTGTTTCGCGAGAGCGTTGATCTGGCACTCGACGCGGTGCCGCGGGGCGTGGAGCCGGAGGCGATCACCGCGGCCTTGGAGAACCTGTCCGGCATCGACGAGGTGCACGATCTCCACGTCTGGGGTGCGAGCACCTCCGAGATCTCGCTGACGGCGCACCTCGTCGTTCCTGAGGGCTGCGACCGGGACGCCGTGCTGGCGACCGTGGACGGTCTGCTCCGAGAGCGATTTCGCATCGCGCACACGACGATCCAGATCGAAGGCCCGAACGCCGTCGGCATCTGTCTGCAGCGGTCGCCCGACGTGCTCTAGAGCGCATCTCCGCTACGTGTAGCGACGAGTTGATAATCCTGAGCGGGTAGGCGAGGGGGTCGGCGAACGCTCGAGGAGCCTTGGGCGTATCCTCGCCCCGGCGACGAGACTTTTGCCGCCCCCGAGCCGGCGATACACGTATCTCAGACGCGCTCTAGTCAGCCGCGCACCGCCGCGCGAGCGATGCCCGCGAGCATGCGACGGAAGACGATCTCATGGAGCGGCCAGATTGAGTACCAGTAGGCGAGGCCGCCGAGGCCACGCGGATCGAAGACGGCAGTCTGATGGATCGTGACGTCGCCGTCGCGCGGCACCACCTCAAACTCCAGCCAGCCGCGTCCCGGCATCTTCATCTCCGCCGCCAACCGCAGCCGGCGCGGCCGTTCACACACCTCCACTCGCCAGCAGTCGAGCGGCTCGCCGACGCACACCGTCGCCGGATCCCGACGGCCCCGGGCCATCCCAGGCCCGCCGAGGACGCGGTCGATCCATCCTCGGAGGGTCCACAGCCAGTTGCAGGCGTACCAGCCGTTGGTGCCCCCGATTCGTTCGATGGCGGCGAAGGCCCGCTCCGCCGACACGGCGACCACCGCATGACGATGATCGACGAGACGGCGTCCCTGGGGCCTTCCCCCATATCGCCGCGGCGGCGAATCGACGTCGGGAAACTCCGCCCAATGACGATCGGCGAAGGCGGCATCCTCGCTGCGGATCGCCTCGCGGATCGCCGTGGAGAGCTGCCGTGGCTCGATCGCAAACTCACGCCGGGCGGCGTCGTTGGTCACGACCGTCGGGTTTTTGAGTCCATCGATCAACTTCTGACCCACCTTTGCATACTGCGGCGCCACGAGCTGAAGCCAGAGGCTGGAGAGCCGCGGGGTCAGGACCGGCACCGGTATCATCAGCCGTCCCAGGCCCCGCTGCCTGGCGTACTCCTTCATGATAGCGCCATACGACACCTTGTCTGGACCGCCGATCTCGAAGATGCGAGGGCCGCTGGATTCCAGGGTGATGGCGGCGGCCAGGTAGGCGACGATGTCGCCGATGGCGATGGGCTGGGTGGGGGTGGCCAGCCAGGCGGGGCAGATCATCACCGGGAGCCGTTCCACGAGCGTGCGCACGAGGTCGAAGGAAAAACTGCCGGCCCCGATGACGATGGACGCACGAAACTCGATCACATCGAGGCCCGACGCGCGGAGGATCGCCCCCACTTCGTGCCGGCTGCGGAGATGGGCGGAGAGCTGCTCATCGTCGTCGGCGCCGAGGCCGCCGAGATAGATGATCCTGGCAACGCCCGCCTCACGGGCCGCGGTCGCGAACCGCTCGGCGGCAAGCCGATCGGAACGCTCGAAATCGGCGCTGGCATCCATCGCGTGCACGAGCCAGTAGGCCACGTCGATGCCGTCGCAGGCACGGGCCAGATCGGCTGGATTCGTCGCGTCGCCCCCCACCACCTCCGTCGTGGGTGAGACGCGGCCGGCGAGACGGTCTGGTCGGCGCACGAGGCATCGAACCGCGTGGCCCCGCCGCTGGAGTTCATCGAGCAGGCACCCGCCCACGTAGCCGGTGGCACCGGTCAGGAGGATTCGCATGGACGCTTGGTTCCTGTCGGTGTCAATCAGCCCGCATGACGCCGGGCGGCCTACGGCGTATCCCGCTCGAAGGCCTCGTTCATCCGTTCGACGATTTGTTCGGGGGTTTCGGTTTTGAGGCCGTAGAGAAACCACCGCACCCGCTGCTCGCTCGAGCCGTGCGTGAAGGCCTCGGGCACCACGTAGCCCTGCGCCTGGGTCTGGATGCGGTCGTCACCGATGGCCGCGGCGGCGTTGACCGCCTCACGGATGTCATCTTCGTCGAGGATGCCCGCATACTGCGCCATGTGGCGGGCCCACACGCCGGCGAGGTAGTCGGCCTGCAGCTCCATCCGCACCGAGAGCTGATTGGCATCCGCCTGCGACATGCGTCGCTGCATGCCCTGCACCCGCTCGGCAAGCCCGAGCTGGTTTTGGATGTGGTGGCCGATTTCATGGGCGATCACGTATGCCTGTGCAAAATCACCCGGCGCACCGAATCGCTGGCGAAGCTCCTCGTAGAACGTCGGGTCGATGTAGACCGTGCGATCGAGCGGACAATAGAAGGGGCCGGCTCCGGCGCTGGCCACGCCACATCCGCTGCGAACCTGGGCCGTGAACATCACCAGCTTCGTGGGGACGAACCGCTTGCCAAACGCCGCGGGAAAGATTCGGGCCCAGACGTCTTCATTATCGGCCAGCACGGTCTTGAGGAATCGGCTCACCTCGTCGTCGATCGGTTTTCCAGGTTCGACGGCGGGCCCTTGTTGTGGGGCGAGCTCTGGTGCCATTTGAATGAGCTGCATCGGGTCGACCCCGACGAACATCAGCACGATCATGATCAGAAGCGTGAGCAGTCCTCCGCCCACGACAGCCTGCCTGCCGGCGCTTCGCCGATCCTCGACGTTGTCACTCTGACGACGACCTTCCCAACGCATGGCGACGAATCCTTGTTGCTGTTTGGAGACCCTGATGCCCGTCCCGCGGCGATTCTAGGGTATGGGGCCGAGTTTTTCGCGGTACCCTTCGGCTCGAGCCGCCGGGGCATGGGCCGCCCAGGCTTGTCGGGGGCGGTGTTTCGTTTGGAGCTCACTGGCGTCGGACGGCGTAGCCTGGCGTGTCCCAGGCCTTACGGCCTTGGGCTTGGACGGGC
>JAFMIU010000131.1 GCA_017853835.1 Pirellulales bacterium
CCGAGCGAGCCAAAGGGCAGGATGCCCGACGCGAGCGTCCGGCGACGGGGTGTGGGCAACCCCGAAGCGTGCCACCACACAAGCGCCACCAAGCCGGAGCCAACGCCGGGACGGTGGCGACGGCGCGAAAGTCAGCGTGTGGGCAACCCCGAAGCGTGCCACCACACAAGCGCCACCAAGCCGGAGCCCACGGCCGGGACGGCAAAACACGCCGTGCGTTTCACCACGCCGGTCCCACGGCTTACGCCGTTGGGCTTGGACCGGAACGAGGGGATGCCTATGCCCCGTGAGCCAGATGCGCTCGCGTGAGCCTCACGACGCCGGAGTGGGCGTCGCTGCGGTCGGCTTCGGTTCTGAGTGCTCCACCTGCGGCCAGTAGTCGTCAAAATCGAAGCTGGGGCTGTTGTCGAGATCGTGGCATTCGAGGCAGTTGTTCACCGCCTTCTGCTTCCCTTCCGGCGTGGCCAGCGACAGGACGAGTTCCTCACGAAGCCGATCCCGCTCCGCCTCGCTCGCCCTCACATCGCCTCGCTCCACCGCCGTATGGGCGGCCGCCGGGCCGTGGCAGTTTTCACAGCCCTGATGCGCCAGCTGCGGCGTGGTTTTCATGCCTGCAAAGCCCCCCTCGAAGGGCTCGAACCGCTGCGGGGCCCAGCCTGTGACGTGGCATGAGAGGCATTCGGGATCGCCGTCGCGACGCGGCTTCTGCTCCTCGAGCGTCGTGAGCGCGTGGGCGTGGGGCGTGTCCTTCCAGATGTCGTAGGCATGCTGATGGCACTCGGCGCAGGAGGCGCTGCCCGCGTAGCGACGCCCTGATGGATGCCGAACCGGCACGAGCCCAAGGCCGTCGAGCCCGAGCGTTTCCAGCTTCGTCTGGTAGATGGCCAAGAGGTCGATCATGTCTTTCGACTCGCCCCAGCGGGCATCGAGCGGCACCCGCTGACTCCGCATCGGCTTCGACGCATCGGCGAAGAATCCGATCGCCACGGCAAACATGCCTTTGTGGCCGAGTTCCACGAGTTTCGCCCCGCCCGGCAACACCGGCAGTTCCAAGGGCGGCTCGTCGGCGCCTCCCGCGGTCACCACGATGTCAAACTGCCGATACTTCGCCGCGAGGGCTTTGGTCTCCTCTGGCGAGGCGAAGGAGAGAAGGATCTGGTGGTCGCAGCGGGCCTTCGCCAGTTCGGGGGCGACCTTCGCCAGCGCCGTGGCGGGAGGCACGAGTTCCACGTCGGGATTCTTGATGCGGCCCACCTCCTCGGCGCCAAGCACGCTCGTGATGCCGATCTTCAGCCCGCCCACCTCCACCACGCGAAACCGAGGCGTGATGCCGGCGTCGAGCCCCAGGAGGCCGACGTTGGCACTCACAAATGGCGTCGGGGCGCTGCCGACGGCCGCCACGGCGGCCACAAGTTCCTCCGCCGGCAGCCGCAGGTCACCAGGCCCAAACCCAACACCCGCATACGACATCGCCCGCAGCCCGTCGACGATCGACTGAAACTTCGCCTCGGTCTGCCGGCCGAAGCGGGTGACCTGATTGCCGAGGTCGACCGCCACCAGCGGCCACCCGGCCCCCTCGATCGCCCGCAGGAAATTCTGCCGACGGCTGAGGCCGCCTTTTTGGTTTTCCTTGCCGGTGCAGCCACAGGGCTCGATGTAGCCGTCGAGTTCGCCCGTCACCACGAGCACCGCGCGCGGCGCGGGCCAGTCTTTGAAGAGCGTGCCGTTTCGCTCCGAAAACTTTTCCACGACGGCATCAGACACATCCGCCCCACGCTCCGGCACGGCGGCCTGGGCGGTCAGCGTTACGGCGAACGCGAAGGCGGCGAGGAATGACGAGAGGGGGAGTTTCATGATGGATGGCTCAAGGGCCGATGGCCACGCAGACGGGAATGGTGAACGTGGGTGAATCGGGATGGCCGGTGTCGAGCACGATGCGGCCGGCGGGCCCCTGCTGCGAACAGAGATGGTTGACTGCGCGGCTCCCGGGAGGGATCACGATGTCGATCGGAATCCGCATCGCACCTCCCGAACCGATGGCCGCACCCTCGCCGACGGTCACCTCGAGCGAGTCGGGCACCACCTCCCTCACCGTCGGCCGCACGGCCTCCCGATGGGGTCCCTTCGCCGTGAGAAACACCCTCGTGCGGAGCCCGGTTTTGCCGGAGACCGTCCCCAGCCGCAGGGCCTGCTGAGAGGAATCCCATCCCGGCCCCGCCATGGCAAGGTCACCCACCACGGTGCCGTCGATGCCGAGTTCGGCCTCCACGGCTTCGGGCATCGCAAACAGCACTTTCACGGTGTCGCGAAGGGTGCCGATCGGGGCACCGGGCTTCACCGTCACCACCACGCGAAAGCCGCCCGTGGCGCCATGTTCAGCCGAGCGATCGGCCTCGGACATCGGCTCGGTGGCGAGGGTCAGGTGGTCGGCCATCCTGGAGCCCTCGCCGAGTTCGATCCCCGTGACCGTCGCGGGCTCGGTGCCGTAGGTGTACACGTCGGCCACTGCGGTGCCGCCGGTCGATGCCGTCACCCGTGCGAGCGACAGCACCTCCGGCTTCGCCTTCCAGGTGGGCACGACCATGCCCTCGATCACAAACACCATCTCCGGCCGGCGCGGATCATCGGTGAGGACCGTCACCTGCTGGCGAAATGGACCTCCTGGCGGCTTGCCCTTCCACTTCACCCGCACCGTCGTGCGCTCGCCGGGTGGCACCACGAGCGAGCCGTCCGGCGAGCCACCTTCCGTTGCCTCAAACTCGCTCACGGTGCAGCTGCAGCTCGTGGCCCCTTTGCGGAGCGTGAGCGGCTGATCACCTGCGTTGCGGATTTCGAAGTCGTGTGAGCCACTGTGACCGGTTCCGACCGTGCCAAAGGCAAACCGCGATTCCGACGTCTCCGCCCTGGGCGCCGGCCCCGAAGCGGCGGCGATCACCCGAACGTCACCCACCGTCCACGGCGTCGACCGCTGGAGAACGGTCGCCGCGGCGCCCACCGACGCTCCCGCCACCACCGCCACCGCGGCCACCCGCCACGCATTCAGTGCGTCCAATGCCATCCTGCGATCCATGCTCCGTGAAGGCCTGGAAGTTTACCCCATCGCGGGCCCGCTTCCCCAGCCTGGGCCCGACTCCTCACGACCGGAACAACCGGTCAATACGACCGTGCCAGCACGCTCCGCCGGCTCACCGGCTTGCCGGTCACCACGCAGGTGCCCGGCTCGTCGTCACCCTCCATCGGGATGCATCGCACCGTTACCTTGAGCGGATCGAAGGCGGCGGCCACGGCGGGGTCGTCGGCCACGTGAACGTGCACAAACCCTCCCTTGCCGGCAGCCCCCTCCCCTGCCCCGAAGAAGTCGTGCACGTCGGCGGCCGAATCGAGCCGCACGGTCCGCTCCGCACGAAATGCGGCGGCCCGGTCGAAGAGCCCCTGCTGGATGTCGGCCAGAAGTGCGGCGGCCCGCCCGGGCAGATCGGCCAGCGGAATGGCTTCCCGCTCCTTTGGGCCACGGTCGCGCCGCGTCACGCTCGCGGCTCCGGCCGCCAGGTCGCGCGGCCCGATCTCCACCCGCACCGGCACGCCTTGCTTCACGTGCTGCCACACCTTGTCGCCGCCGCGCATGTCGCGGGCGTCGATCTTCACCCGGATCGGCTCATCGCCATACCGCTGCGCCCGCAGCTCCGCCTGGAGCTTCTCGCAGGCCGCGAGCACGCCCGCCTTCTCCTCGTCGGTGCGATGGATCGGCAGGAGCACGATGTGGTGCGGCGCGATCCGCGGCGGGAGCACGAGGCCGTCGTCGTCGGAGTGGGTCATGATCACGGCGCCGATGAGACGCGTCGACACGCCCCACGACGTGGTCCAGCAAAACTCCTCGGCCCCAGTGGTGCCGGCAAACTTGATGTTCTGCGCCCGGGCGAAGTTCTGGCCAAGAAAATGCGACGTGCCGGCCTGCAGCGCCTTGCCGTCCTGCATCATCGCCTCGATCGAGTAGGTGTCGACCGCGCCGGGAAACCGCTCCGCCGCGGGCTTGGGCCCCTTCACCACCGGCATCGCGAGGTCGCGCTCGGCGAACGTGGCATACACCTCGAGCATCCGGAGCGTCTCCTCCACGGCCTCTTCGCTCGTGGCGTGGGCCGTGTGCCCCTCCTGCCAGAGAAACTCCGCCGTGCGGAGAAACACCCGCGGCCGCATCTCCCAGCGCACCACATTCGCCCACTGGTTGATGAGCACCGGCAGGTCGCGCCACGACTGGATCCACTTCGCATACATCGCACCGATGATCGTCTCACTCGTCGGCCGCACCACGAGCGGCTCTTCGAGCTTGCCCGTGGGGATCAGCTTGCCGTCGGGGCCGAGCTCGAGGCGATGGTGCGTGACGACCGCGCACTCCTTGGCAAACCCCTCGACGTGCTTCGCCTCCTGCTCGAGATACGACAGTGGAATGAAGAGGGGGAAATAGGCGTTCTGGTGCCCCGTCTCCTTGAACATGCGATCGAGGATCGTCTGCATCCGCTCCCACACGGCGTAGCCGTGGGGCTTGATCACCATGCAGCCCCGTACCGGCGACTGCTCGGCGAGGTCGGCGGCCCGCACGACCTGCTGATACCACTCGGGATAGTCCTGTGCCCGCGTGGGGCTGATCGCGGTCTGGGCCATGAGGTCTGCTTCACTCCGTGAGGGGCTGGAACGGTGGGGCGGGCGTGGGCCGAGATTGTAGTGGCTGCTTGTGACGACTGGGAAACCGGGCGTAGACTCGGAGTGATGTCACGACGCCTGATCACCGAACTGCCGGCCCAAGCCCAGATCGACCAGACCTTCCTCGCCACCCACAAGCAGCTGCGGCCCAACCGGAACGGGCAGCTCTATCTGCAGGTCGAACTCGCCGACAAGAGTGGCACGATCACGGGTCGGCTCTGGAACGCCTCCGACGACGACTACGGCGGGTTCGAAGACGGCGATTACGTGCGGGTGGAGGGGCACACGCAGCTCTATTCCGGCTCGCTCCAGGTGATCATCGCGTCGATCGAACGGGCTGATCCTCGCACCGTCGACGAGAGCGAGTTTCAGGTGCTCGGCACCACCGACCTTGCGCAGCTCGAAACGGAGCTGACCTCGCTCCTGGGCACGATCACATCCGCTCCGCTCAAGGCGCTCGCCGACGAAATCCTCGCCGACCACGCGTTGATGGAGGCGTTTCGCCGGACACCCGCGGGGGTAAAGCACCACCACGCCTATGCCGGCGGCCTGCTCGATCACGTGGTCAACCTGATGCGGCTGGCCGATCTCGTCGCGCCGCTCTATCCGGCCCTCAATCGCGATCTGCTGCTCATTGGCGTGCTCGTTCACGACATCGGCAAGGTTCGCGAGCTCGAAAGCCTGCAGGGCTTTTCCTACACCGACGAAGGACAGTTGCTCGGCCACATGCTTCTCGGCCTCGAGATCGTGGACGCGAAGATGCGCAGCCTCGAAGCCCGCACCGGCGAGCCGTTTCCGCCGGAGACGGCCGTGCGGGTGAAGCACATGATCGCCAGCCATCACGGGCAGTATGAATTTGGATCGCCCAAGCTTCCGATGACGCTCGAAGCGGTGGCCCTTCACCATCTCGACCATCTCGACGCCAAGATGGCCGGCACGATCCAGCTCCTGCAGAACGAGGCCACGGCCGAGGACGGCTGGACGCAGTATCAGCAGAGTCAGGGCCGCAAGTTCTTCCGCGGCCGCGGCTGAGCCTCCCCGCGACCAAGGCCATCCGGCTTTCCGTCGTTGAGCGAGTGGATACGACCCAGCCAAACACGCCGCGTGTTTCCCCACGCCGGTCCCACGGCTCACGCCGTCGGGCTTCCACCGGACCGCTGCGCAAACCTCCGTCCAAGCCCAAGGCCGTAAGGCCTGGGACACGCCAGGCTATTGTCGCCAATCGTTGTTGGGCTTGCGGCATCCCAAACAGCCAAACACGCCGCGCGATGCACCACGCCGGTCCCACGGCTCACGCCGTTGGGCTTCCACGGAGCACCAGACGCATCGCATCGAATCGCCCCGCCGTGTGACGAGCGAGGGGTTGCCCATGCCCCGGGAGACGGCGTCAGTGGCGAGCGGAGCCAGGATGGCGGAGCGAAGCCAATGCCGAGCGAGCCAAAGGGCATGGATGCCCGACGCGAGCGTCCGGCGACGGGGTGTGGGCAATCCCGAAGCGTAGCCTCAACGCACGCGCACCCAAGCCGGTGCCGACGCCGGGAAAGCCAAACACGCCGCGCGATGCACCACGCCGGTCCCACTGCTCACGCCGTTGGGCTTCCACGGAGCACCTCACAGCGCCTTACCGTGTGATGAGCGAGGGGTTGCCCATGCCCCGGGAGACGGCGTCAGTGGCGAGCGGAGCCAGG
>JAFMIU010000132.1 GCA_017853835.1 Pirellulales bacterium
TCGTGGGACACGATGCTCAGGAGCCACGCGATCGCCAACGGCGTGTTCGTGGTGGCCGTGAACCGCACGGGTCGTGAAGGACCGCTGCGGTTTTGGGGCGCGAGTGTCGTCTACGCACCCAACGGCGACTGTCTCCTGAAGGGATCGCACGACGAGCCGTTCACGGCTGTGGTGGAGTGTGATCTCGCCCGCATCGAGTGGTCGCGAACCCGCTGGCCTTTTTTTCGCGATCGACGGATCGACGCCTACGGCGACCTCCTGAAACGGTGGGGTGGCTGAATGGAGCCTCGCGCCGACGCGTACCGGCTCCCGGCTGAATGGGAGCCGCACGCGGCCACCTGGATCGCCTGGCCTCACCGGCGGGCCACGTTTCTCGGACCCTTCGAAGCGATCCCGCCGGCATACGAACGGCTGGCGCGACTGGTGGCTCGGTATGAGCCCGTGCGCATCATCGGGTCGAGCGACGTGCTCGCCGCGCCGAAGGAGTCGCTCGCGGATGCCGCCAACGTGGCGTTTGTCGAGATTCCCACGAGCGACTCCTGGGTGCGTGACACGGGGCCGGTCTTCCTCGTGCCGCGTGACCGCTCGAACGCCGGCCCGCTCCGCGCGGTCTGCTGGAACTGGAACGCCTGGGGCGGCAAGTATCCACCGTGGGACGCCGATGCGGGCGTCGCGCGAGGCATCGCCACGCATCTCGGGATCCCGATCGACGAGCCGGGCATCGTGCTCGAAGGGGGTGCCATCGAAACCGATGGGGAGGGCACGCTCCTGGCCAACGAGCGGTGCGTCGTTGATCCGAGGCGGAATCCCGGGCTCGACCGACAGGCCATGGAGGCGGCGTTCCGACGGCATCTCCTGATTGATCGAGTCGTCTGGCTCGGCGGTGAGCTTGCCGGCGACGACACCGACGGCCATATCGATCAACTCGTGAGGTTTGTCGGACCAGGCCGCGTGCTCGTCGCCCGGCAGGCCGATTCCCTCGATCCCAATCACGGCCCACTCGAGGCCAATCTCACGATGCTCGCCTCGGCGACCGATGCCCGAGGCCGTCGCATCGAGGTGATCCCGGTCGACCTCCCGTCTCGGTTCGGCTTCGAGGGCACGCAGCTTCCGGCGAGCCACCTCAACTTCCTCGTCGGCAACGGCTTCGTCGCCGTGCCGGTGTTTGGCGGCCCGACCGACGAGCCGGCCCTGACAACGCTCGAAAGATGCTTTCCCGGAAGGGTGATCGAGCCCTTTGATGGGACGGCCATCGTGAGGGGGCGGGGGGGTGTTCACTGCGTCACCCGCGAACAGCCCGCGTGAATCCCGCAGGTTTTCGGCCTTGCCCGTCCGGCCACGGTGGGCGACCATGACACGGGCCCACGTCCATTCGGGATGGGCGGCCGAGGAGAGAGGCGATGCAGCAACTGGCCGACGTGATGCAGGGGATGGTCACGCTCCTCGCGAGACTGATGGTGGCTGCCGTGTTCGCCAGCGCCATGGCCAACAAGGTGCTGCAGTTCTCATCGACGGCGGCCTACATGGCACAGGAGGGGGTTCCCGTGCCGAAATTCGCCCTCTTCGGGGCCATCGGCCTGCTCCTCATCGGATGCCTTTCGCTCATTCTTGGCGCCTGGACGCGGATCGGGGCCCTCTGCCTTCTGGGGTTCCTGGCCGCCGCCACCTTCTACTTCCATGACTTCTGGAAGTTCGTCGATCCAGGGCAGCGGCAGCTGCAGACGATCCAGTTCATGAAGAATCTTGCGATCGGCGGCGGACTGCTCTCGATCGCCGCGTATGGAGGAGGGCCGTGGAGCATCGACGGGTGGATCGCGATGAAGCAGGAAGAGGCTGGCACGGCGTCGAAGCCACGTGTCACCGCCAAGACCTGAGAAAGACACCACCATCATGACCATGAGCGGCGCCTTTGCCACGCCAGCCTCCCGCCCGTTTGGCACGCTGCCTGATGGGCGATCGGCCGTTCTTTACACCCTCGAAGTGCATGGAGGGTGGAAGGCCACGATCACCGACTACGGCGCCATCCTCACCGGATTCGTGGTGCCGCCGATGGCCGGCGATCCCTCCAGCAAGGGTGTCGATGTGGTGCTCGGCTTCGATTCGATCGAGGGCTATGCGAACGGTCATCCTTTTTTCGGCGCCATCTGTGGCCGGTGCTCCAACCGGATCGCGGCCGGCCGGTTCGACCTCGATGGCGTGTCGTACACGCTCGCCACGAACAACGGCGCCAACCATCTTCACGGCGGCGTCACGGGATTCGACAAGCATCTGTGGAGTGGCACCCCCATGGTCACGGACCGTGGCCCGGCCGTTGCGTTCAGCACCATCTCGCCCGCAGGCGAGGAGGGCTATCCGGGTCGGCTTTCGGTGAAGGCCGTCTACACACTCACACCGGTCGGAGAGCTGATCGTGGAGATGGAAGCCACCACGGATGCGCCGACGATCGTGAATCTCGTGAACCATGCCTACTGGAACATGGCGGGTCATGGAGCCGGCTCGATCGCCCTGCAGGAACTGGCCGTTGAAGCCGATCGCTATCTGCCGGTCGATGCCGGAGCGATTCCCACGGGTGACTTCGTGCCGGTCGCCGGAACGCCTTTCGATTTTCGGCCGGAACGGTCACCATGGGGGCGGTGTGGCGCTGCTATCGATGCCCTGCCGCCTGATCCCGCTCCCGGTGAGGCCCGAGGCGTCGATCACTGCTACGCGATTCGGGGCTGGCAGCCGGACGGCGTGCTCCGTAAGGCGGCCACGCTTCGCGATCCCGCAAGCGGGCGAGCGATCGAGGTTTTCTCCGACCAGCCTGGCGTGCAGGTCTACATGGGAGGCTTTCTGGATGGCACCCTGACCGGCAAGGAGTCGGCGGTGTACGCTCGGAACGGCGGGCTCTGCCTCGAGACACAGAAGTATCCCGACAGCGTTCACCACGACGACTGGCCGAGCGTTCGCCTCGATCCTGGGCAGACCTACCGTCACGTCATGGTGCATCGTTTCACCCGCTGATCGTCCGCGCTTGCGATTCAAGGGCCGGCAAGCGAGCATCTCGTAGTCGATCGACCAGTCATCCGATTTTTTCGAGGGCTCACCACCATGGTTTTTCCCGTTGGTGACGACAACTCCGACCGCCGTACGTTTCCGTTCGTCACGATCGCCTTGCTCGTGATCAACGTGCTCGTGTTCGTGGTGCTTCAGGGAATGGGACAGAACGAGGCCTTCACGATGGCCTACGTGCAGGTGCCCAAGGAGATTCTCACGGGCACCGACATCGTCACAGAACCGTCGATGAAGACCGTCCACACGCCCCAGGGCGACTTCGAGATCGCCGATCCGGGGCTTCAAAAGACGCCCATTCCGCCATGGATGACGCTCTTCACCGCGATGTTCATGCACGGGAGCATCATGCACCTGCTGGGAAACATGTGGTTTCTCTGGATCTTCGGCGACAATATCGAAGACGACATGGGGCACGTGAAATACCTGATCTTCTACCTCGCGTCGGGCATCATCGCGTCGCTTGCCTTCGTGTTGCTCAACGCGACGGGCGAGGCGGCGCTCACGCCGTGCCTGGGAGCGTCGGGGGCGATTTCCGGCGTACTCGGAGCCTATCTCGTGCTCCATCCCCAACGACGCGTGAGCGTGATCCTGATGCGGATGATGGTGGATGTGCCCGGCTACATGGCCGTCGGGATCTGGTTCCTGTTTCAGCTCGTGAGCGGATTCATGGATCAGGGGGGCGGCGGTGGCGTGGCCTACTCGGCCCACATCGCCGGGTTCGTCGCGGGGATGGTGCTTGCGAAACCCATGAGCATGCCTTCGGCTCGCGAGGACGCCGACCCGCTCGTCGTCCTTCGGCGGTCCTCCCTCGATGACCGCCTTCGTCGGTAAGCCGCATCTCGGATCGGCCCAACTTTCCGGGCTTTCCCCGTTTACAGATTTTGGCTGTTTGGGCTACCGTACTCGGGCCCGAGGGGGCGTTTTCATCGGCTCGCGTCACAGGAGAGTTTCACCCATGTTTCCCGCATTTCGCCGTCTTCCCAAGGCCCGCCCGTCGCGTGATCGTCAAAGTCGGTCGCCTCGTGGGCGGGGCGTCACGGTGGAACAGCTCGAATCGCGGCGGATGCTCGCGGTGTATGTGACCAATTTCAACGACTCCGGCGCGGGCTCTCTCCGAGCGGCGATCGAGTCGGTCAATACGGCCGGGGTGGCTGATTCGATCGTCTTCAACAATCTCGAGTCGGGGTCGATTTATGCGCAATCGACCTTTCCCACGCTCGCCGTGTCGGGCACGTCGTTTCAGTTCGCTGGCACCACGTCGCTTGTGATTCTCGACGGCTCGCTGGCGGGCACGGGAGGTGATGGCCTGATCATCGGAAGCGGTGTCAACAACGTCGACTTCACGACGACGGTGCTCACCGTGCAGAACTTTGCAAAAAATGGGCTGTCGTTTGCGGGTGGTTCGACCAACACCAAGATCACCGGCATGACGCTCAGGCTCAATGGCTACAACGGCATCCAGCTTGCCGGGGGCACCTATACGGGAACGACGATTCAAAACACCGCGATCAGTGACAATGGCAACGCCGGAATCATCACGGCCGCCGCGGCGACAGGCCTCACGATCGGCGGTGCGACGGCGGGTCAAGGCAACAACATCCTCGGTAATGGCACCAACGGGATCGAACTGGCGGCAGGGAATTACGCCAACTCCTTCGTTCTCGGCAACCGGATCGTCGACAACACCCAGAATGGCATCGCCACATCGGGGGGCGTCACGGGCCTCACGGTTGGCGGCACGGCCAACTATTCCCCCAATGCCATCGTGGTGAACTCCGCCAATGGCGTGTTGCTCCAGGCAGGCGACTATGCGGGAACGACGTTCATTCGGAACTCGATCACGCTGAACGGCCAGGATGGGATCGCGCTGGACCCCCAACAAGGAAACTCGCTGACGAATCTCACGATCGGGGGTTCGGCTGCGGGGGCCGGCAACGCGATAACATCGAACTTGGGTGCCGGGATCGAGGTGTTGGCTGGACAATACGGGGGCACCGTCATCACCGGCAATCAGATTGTCGGCAACGCAACTGCCGGTATCACGCTCCAGCCCCAAGCGGGTGCGATTGCCGGCCTGAAGATCGGCGGCGGCGCATCCAGTGCCGGGAACACGATCATCAGTAATGCGCAAGAAGGCATTCTGGTGGGGGCTGGCACCTATCCCACCACCACGATTTCGGCCAACGCGATCGCCCTGAATGGCAGCCATGGCATCGCCTTGGCGCCCGCATCAGCGGGCACCATCGGCGGCCTTGTGATCGGTGGCACGGCCAACCGAATCATCGGCAACAAAGGGGATGGGATCAACGTGGTGGCAGGGATCTACACCGCCACATCGATCCAAGGCAACGAGATCAGCGGCAATACAGGTGCCGGACTGCGGCTGACTCCCTCCTCCGGGACAATCCAGTCGCTCACGGTTGGTGGCAGCACGTCGGTCACCGCGGGCAATACCTTTGTCGGCACTGGGGGCGCCATCGTGGCCGAAACGGGGGCGTACACCGGCTCGGTCATTCAAGGAAATACGATCAAGGGTGCCGAGACTGGGATCTCGCTGGCGGGGGCCCAAAAGCTCCTCGTCGGAGGCGCCACGCAGGATCTGGGAAACATGGTCAGCCTCTGCACGAATCGCGGGCTGTACGTCACGGGAACATCGACGGATTCATCCGCCACGTTCAACACGTTTTCCAATGCCGTGAAGTCAAACGTGTATCTCGACGCCCCGGCCGGGTTCGTGCTCGGGGGCAACGCGGTCGGCAACATCATCTCCGTTGGCCCTCAGGGCGTTTACGTGACGGGGGCCGTGTCGGGCACGCAGGTGCTCGGCAACACGGTGAGCGATGTGGTGACAGGCATCGTGCTGGTGAACACGCAGGGGGGGCTGAACGACAAGCAGTTCCTCGTGGGCGACAGCACCACCCTGACGGGGACGGGCAAGGGCAACAACGTGACGGCGACGCACATCGGGCTGTATGCCAATGGCGATCTGACGAACACGAAGGTGAGCGGCAACGTCTTCCGTGCGACCACAGCCGGGGGCAACGGCGTGGTGCTCGTCGATGCGAAAAAACTGATGCTCGGAGGATCGTCAGCCAATGAGGGCAACACGATGACGGCGGGCCTCGGCAACGGACTCTACGCCAAAGGGGCCTGCAGTTACACGCTCGTCTACAAGAACAACATGACGGCGAGCCAATACGGGATTCTGCTCG
>JAFMIU010000009.1 GCA_017853835.1 Pirellulales bacterium
AGACCCTTCTTGAACTCGCTCGTGTTGTAGGCTGGCACTGCTGCTCGACGCTCCTGAGATAGGCGGCTTTTTCTTCCGGGATCGGCACCCGTATCCTTAACGAGCCGTTCAGCGTCGCCGCCAGGGCGAAACCTGTCAACTTCTGCGGTCCTTTCCCGATGTCCATTGCACCCGTTCACCGTGAGTCGCCTTCGATGGGGCGGTGGCAGCGGGAACTCGCCGAGGCGATTCGTGACCCTGAGGACCTGTGTCAGGCACTCGGGCTCGATGGTGGCATCATGGCGGACGTGACGACGGCGGCAGGGTTTCCACTGCTCGTGCCGAGGAGCTTCGTCGCGAGGATGGCCAGGGGCGACGCCCAAGATCCGCTGCTGCTGCAGGTGTTGCCTCAGGGGCAGGAGGCGGCGAGCCCGGCGTGCTGGACCGGTGATCCCCTTGGGGAGTCCGAGTCGCTGGTGGCGCCGGGGCTCATCCGGAAGTATCACGGCCGGGCGCTCCTCCTTGTGACCGGAGGCTGTGCGGTGAACTGCCGCTACTGCTTCCGACGCGAGTTTCCCTATGCGGAGAGTGGCGCGACGCGTCGCGGCATCTCCGAGGGAATCGCCGCGATCGCCGAAGACCAGTCGATCACCGAGGTCATTCTTTCAGGAGGCGACCCGCTCCTGCTCGACGACGACGCCCTGGCCGACCTCGTGGCCCGCCTCGATGCGATTCCCCATCTGCGTCGCCTTCGGCTCCACACGCGTGTGCCGGTGGTCTTGCCGTCCAGGGTCACGCCAAGCCTGCGTGGCGTGCTCGGGGGGAGCCGACTTGCCCGGACGGTGGTGCTGCACATCAACCATGCCGCAGAGATCGACGATGCCGTCGTCGAGGTGATCGGGCGGCTGGCCGCGTCTCCGGCGATCGTGCTGAACCAGACCGTCCTCTTGGCCGGGGTGAACGATTCCGCGGAGGTCCTCGCGGCGTTGTCGGAGCGCCTCGTCGCCGCAGGCGTGGTGCCGTACTATCTCCACCTCCTCGACCGGGTTCGTGGCGCCGCGCACTTCGAGGTGCCGGAGCAGCGGGCCGTCGAAATCCACCGTCGTCTTCGAGAGACGCTTCCCGGTTATCTTGTTCCTCGGCTCGTGCGGGAGGTTCCTGGCGAGCGTTCGAAGGTGTGGATCGCGTGATCCTCGTCGTCATCAACCCATCCCGCGTGGAGAATCAGCCATGAGAGTTTTGATCGCCGTGGACGGCTCGCGTCCCTCGCTCGACGCCGTGCGCCTGGCTGGCGGGCTGATCGATCCCGCCGTCGATCTGGTGGCGTTCTATTATTCTCCCCGTGACCTCGAGAAGCGGGTGCCACAGGCATCCCGTTCGATCATCGGCGGGGCTGCCGCCGCCGTTTTCGACGACGCCCGAGACGCTCTTCCTGAGGCGGCGAGACACCGCGTCGAGTTCATTCAGAGCGATGCCGCCGCCGCGGTGGGAATCCTCGCCTCCGCGGCATCGTGGCAGGCCGACATGGTCGTCGTCGGTGCCCGCGGTCATGGAGGGCTCCAGAATCTCATGCTGGGGAGCGTGTCGCGGGCGGTCGTCCACGGCGCCCACCTGCCGGTGCTCGTGGTGCGTTCGGCACCCCCCTCCGATCGTGGGCTGAGAGTGCTGGTCTGCCATCGTCCGCTGAGTGCGGCGTCGGTGGCGAAGGCGATTGGCCATGCCCATTGGCCCGCGGCGACCGAGGGACGCGTGATGGGAGTCGCCGAGTCGCTGCTTGCCGGGCCGCTGCCGGCATGGCTCGAGAAGCGGGTTCGCGATCCCGACACCGCTGCGATCGCCAGCGCCTGGCAGCAGGAGCACGATGCCGAGGTGACGGCACTGGCAGGCGATCTCGCAGCCTTCGCCGAATCGCTTCCTGCGCCGTTTCGGGCGGCCGAACCGGTCGTGGCGCAGGGCAACCCGGGGGAGCAGATCATGCATCGGGCCAAGGAGGCGAGTGTCGATCTGATCGTGCTGGGCCGCACACCGACCGATTCCCTGTCGCGATGGCTCCTGGGAAGCACATCCGAGGCCATCCTCGCTCATGCCACCGCCAGCGTGCTGATCGTGCCGGTCGAGAAGTGACCGTCGATCACCCGCCATGGCCATGTCGACGGTGGAGGGGTACGCCGCTATGGGCGGACGGCGACGTTCACCGGGAATGCAGGCCGCATTCCGTCTTCGCCGATCCGCTCCATCGCCCGGCACGTTCGTCTTCACCCGAGCTGACGGCTCGCGTGCATGGGGCGCAGCCGATGCTGACATATCCCTTGTCGTGAAGCGGGTTGTAGGGAACGTTGTCGCGCACGATCGCGTCCCACACTTTCGCCTTCGTCCAGTTGGCCAAGGGCGACACCTTGACGACGCCAAACTTGTGGTCCCAGCCGACGATCGGTGACGCGGCCCGGTCGGGGCTCTGATCGCGACGGATGCCGCTCATCCACGCGGTGTAGCCGGCGAGCACCCGCGTCACCACCGCCAGCTTCCGTTCGCCGCAGCACCGATCAGGCTCGGTACGATAGATCGGGCCCCCGTTGAGTCGTTCATACTCCTCCACGGAGGTGCCGGGCCGCGCATAGGCCACCTCGATGCCATAGCGGCGGGCGATGCGATCACGGAGGTCGAGCGTTTCCTGAAACTGGTACCCCGTGTCGAGATTGAACACGTAGGTCGTCGGGGCGATCGACGCGAGCCAGTGGATGATGAGGCAGCCTTCGGGGCCGAACGCCGTGGCCATCGTCAAGCCTTGGCCATACCGGTCGACCGCCCAGCGGATGATCTCCTCCGGGGAGGCCGATTCGAGGCTCCGGCTGGCCCGCGCAAGCTCCTCCCGTTCGGCCGCGGTGGCCTCACGGACGGTGGACGCTGCGGTGTCCGAACCAGCGGTCATGGATTAATCCTTACCATTGCGATCAACTTACGCAAGTATTTGCGTTCCCTGGGGTGTGCATCGACCAAAAGTGGTCCTCGACCCGCGTGGGAGTCTCTACGACCGGCAGGGTTTTTCTGCCTTTCCCTGCCTCGCGGCAGGGGCCTCCCCAAGCCTGCCGAAAACGGCACAATCTCGACCCGCGTCGATTCGTTGTTTTCGAGGGGAGGATCCGGGCATGGCTCACACGGTGGCGTTGGCGGTCGATCTCGGGGCCTCGGGCGGCCGAGTCGTGTCTGGCACCTTCGATGGTCGGATGCTGGAACTGGCCGAACTCCATCGTTTCGAAAACGGTCCTGTGGCGATGGCGGGGCAGCTGGTCTGGGACCTGCCTCGGCTCTGGGCGGAGGTGATGGCTGGCTTGCGGCTCGCGGCCGGCCGGCATGGTCGCGCCATTTCCACTGTGGGCGTCGATACCTGGGGCGTTGATTTCGCCTTCCTCGCGGCAGACGGTGAACTGCTCGGCAACCCGGTCTGTTATCGGGACGCGCGCACGCGCGGCGTGCTCGCGGCAGCGGAGCGGATCGTGCCTCGGTCGGAGATCTTTGCGTCGACCGGCCTGCAGTTCATGGAGATCAACTCGCTCTACCAACTGCTCGCCTTGAAGCAGGCCACCTCCAGCATTCTCGCCGCGGCGGATCGGATGATGATGATCCCCGACCTGTTTCACTGGCTCCTCTCCGGCGAGCGATCGAACGAGCGGACGAACGCGTCAACCACGCAATGCTACGATCCCCAGCGCAACGACTGGGCTTTTCCGATGCTCGACCGGTTCGGTCTGCCGCGTCGGATCTTCGCACCGATCACGGAACCCGGCACCACGCTTGGCAGCCTCCGCAGCGACGTCGCTGCCGAGACCGGGCTCGACGGCGTGAAGGTGATCCTGCCAGGCACGCACGACACGGCCAGCGCCGTGGCCGCCGTGCCGGCCGACGAGCCGCCGAGCAGCCGGCCCGATTGGGCCTACGTCAGCCTTGGCACATGGGCGCTCGTGGGGGCCGAACTCGACCGGCCGCTGGTGACGCCCGAGTGCCTCGCCCGCAACTTCACGAATGAAGGCGGTGTTGGAGGAACCACGCGTCTGCTCAAGAATGTCTGCGGGTTGTGGCTGGTGCAGCAATGCCGCGCGGCGTGGCAGCGTGCCGGACACGGCTGGACCTGGGATCAGCTCACGGCGCTGGCTGCCGAGGCTCCGCCGCTCGTGACCCTCGTCGACCCCAACGATCCGTCGCTCGTCGCGCCCGCCGACATGCCGGAGGCGATTCGTTCGCTCGCCGGAAGGGTCGGACAGCCGGTGCCGGAGTCGACCGGGGCGGTGGTTCGCACGGCGCTCGAAAGCGTGGCGGCGGCGGTTCGTCACACACTCGGCGAACTCGACAGCCTCCTGGGACGTCGGGTGTCGCGGGTGCATGTGGTGGGGGGGGGTGTGCAGAACCGGCTGCTGTGCCAGATGATCGCCGACGCGACCGACCGGCCTGTCATTGCGGGGCCGGTGGAGGCCACGGCCATCGGCAATCTGCTCGTGCAGATGGCCGGGGCCGAGGGGCCGGTCGACCTCCGGGCCGTGCGGGCGATCGTCCGAGACAGTTTCGTGCCCGAGCGGTACGAGCCCCGGGATGCCGCCCGCTGGAATGATCGCCTCGGCCGGTGACGGGCCGGCGGAATCAGGCGGCGTGCTGCTGCCGCGCCGGCCGCTTGGTCACGGTGCCGTGATCGACTTCGAGGATCGCATCGGCCAACGACAGGGTGCTGGCACGATGCGTGATCATGATCACGGTGCGATTCTCGACGTAGGTGGCGAGTGCCTCGTGGATGAGGCGTTCGCTTTCCACGTCGATTTGGCTCGTGGCCTCGTCGAGCACCAGGATTTCGGCATTCCGCAGAAAAGCCCTCGCCAGGGCGATGCGTTGCCGCTGACCTCCTGAGAGCCGGAACCCGTTGGGGCCGACCATCGTGCGGTAGCCCTCGGGAAACTCGGAGATGAACTCGTGGGCGTGCGCCTTGCGGGCGGCTGCCTCGATCTCCTCGTCCGTGGCGTCCCATCGTCCGTAGCGGATGTTGTAGAGGATCGATTCGTTGAACAGTTCCGTCTGCTGGGTGACCATCGCGATCCGTCGCCGGAGGTCGTGGATCGCCAGGTCGGTGAGCGGCACCCCATCGATCAGTACGCGGCCCTTGGTGGGGTCGTAGAAGCGGCAGATGATATTGACGAGCGTGCTCTTGCCACCGCCATTGGGTCCCACGATCGCCACACGCTCGCCGAACGGAATCGAAAGACTGACGTCCTTGAGGACCGTGTCGATGCCGTCGTAGGAAAACGACACGTTGTCGAGGCGGATTTCCCGGTGCGGGGATGGAAGCGTGCGAGGATGCTCCGCCTCGACGAGCTTCGACGGCGTGTCGAGGAGTGGGTAGAGCCCCTGCGCGCCGACGATGCCGATGTTGAGACCGGTGATTACGCCCGAGAGCTTCCGCACGGGGTCGCTCGCCCCGATCAGGAATCCGAAGAAGATCATGATCCCGGGCACCGTCATCGGCTGGTCGGTCATCGGAATGCCGAAGATGTGCGTTTCCTGATTGATCACGAGCCACGCGCCGACGGCGATCGAGGTGGCCACCATGCCAATGCCGAGGATCTCGGTGATCGGGTTTGCCAGGGCGTGATAGAAGGAGTGCCACATGCCGGTGCGCATCATGTCGCGGGTGCAGGTGCGGAAGCGGTCCCGCTCAAACTCCTCCATCGTGTAGGCCTGCACGGTGAGGACGTTGTTGAGCGCCTCGAGCAGCACGTGATGAAAGCCCTTGGATCGGGCGAGAATGTTCTTCGAAACGTTCCGCATCCGGCGATTGAGCCACACCATCAGGAAACCAACGATCGGGGCGAGGAGCAGGCACGCGATCGTGAGTCGCCACGAGACCATGAACGCGAAGCCGAGGCAGGCGGCGATCTTCAGGGGCTCCGTGATCGCACCCCCGTAGACAGCGGTGATGCCGCCCGCGAGCATGTCGGAGGTGCTCGTCACCTGGGCCATGAAGCCGGCCGATCCCAATCGCATGAACTGGGCCCGGTCGAGCGCGAGCGCCTTGTCAAACACCTTCAGTCGAATGTTGCGGCTGATGCTCATCGCCACCCAGCTCACGAGGAGCGTCGAGCAGAGAAGCATCACGTGCTTGAGGAACGTGCTCACCACCACGAGCGCCACGACGTAGAGCACCGTCTGGAAGGGGTCTCGCGGAAGGAGTCGATCGATCCAGGGCTGCAGGCGACGAGCCGAATAGACGATCGCCTCGTCGCCCCGCTTCGAGAGGGTGAGCGTGTCGAGCCGGTTCCTCGCGAGGCGGCGGTCGTCTCCCTGGAGGCCGTCGTTGGCGAGACTCGCTTCGAGTGCGGCCATCTCGGTCGAGGCCGCCGTGATTCGCTGCGAGGATTCCTCGACCCGGCGCTCATTCCATGACTGGAGCGAGTCGCCCTTGAGGGTGACCTCGATGATCGGAAACAGGGCGGCGATGTTGGCGCCCCACAAGGCGGCGACACCCGCGGAGCAGAGCATGGCGGCGGCGAGCAGCGGCCAGCTCTTGGCAGCCTCGCGGAGGGCCCGAAGGAAGTAGTGCATGAACCGGTTTCTCGGTGGGAATCTCGACGTGATTCCGTAGGTGATCGGTTGGTTGCCCGGTGCGATCCCATCGAAAATCGCCGTTGTCCGGCCCGGGCAATCTGCAGGCGGTCGGCAGACTGGGCGGACTTCGTCGAGCGCGGGGGCACGCCAGGTGGGCGGGGAGGGTAGTGACCCTGTCGCAGGCGTTCAAGGGCGGGTTCTGGGGCGGTTTTGTCGGTGCCGACCCGGTTGGCGCAAGCTGGGCAAGCCTGGTCGTCACCCGTCGAGCGTGCGTTTGCCACGCAGGAGATGGTGGTAATGCTGGGCGAAGCGGTGGGCCTCGTCCCGAACGTACTCGAGGAGCCGGAGGGAGTAGGAGTCGCGGGACAGCCGCAGCGGCTCGCTGCGGCCCGGCAGAAAGACCTCCTCCTCGCGCTTGGCGAGCGAGATCACGCACGGCGCTTCGATGCCGAGGCTCTCCAACGCGTCGAGGGCTGCCGACAGTTGCCCCTTGCCTCCGTCGATCAGGAGGATGTCGGGGGGCGAGGCTCCCTCCCTCGCCAGCCGTGCGAATCGTCGTGACACGACTTCGTGGATGCTTCGGAAATCGTCGATGCCGTCGACCGTTTTGATCCGGTACCGCTTGTAGCCGGGCTTGAACGGAAGGCCGTCGATGAACTGGACGAGGCTGGCGACGGTTTCATTGCCGGCGAGGTGGGCGATGTCGACGCCCTCGATCACCCTGGGCGGCTTCGCAAGGCCGAGCACTTTTTCAAGTCCCGCAAGCCCCTTCTTTGGGTCGACGAGAAAAACCTCCGGCTGCACATGTTCTTCGAGATCGCCACGCTGGTCGAGCGTTTCCAGCAACCGGATTTCGTCGCGAAGCCTGGCCGCCCTCTCGAACTCGAGCGCCTTCGATGCCTCGAGCATCTCCCGATGCATGTCGGCAAGCAGCTGCTTCTTGCCGCCATCAAGAAACGTCTTCAGGCGATTGATGTCTTTCCGGTAGTCGTCCTTCGAGATGCGGAGGTTGCACGGCGCCGTGCATTGGCCGATCGAGGCGAGCAGGCAGGGGCGAAACCATCGCCATTGCTCATCGGTGGCATCGATGTCGAGCGTGCACGTGCGAAACTTGAAAATCCGCTGCAGCACGACGATCGCCCCGCGCAGTGATCCAGCACTGGTGAACGGTCCGTAGAGTTTCACCCCCTTCTGCCGTGGCGTGCGGGTGAACTCGACGCGAGGGTAGTCTTCGTGGGTCGTGATCTGGAGGTAGGGAAACGTCTTGTCGTCTTTGAGGTCGGAGTTGAACCGCGGCTGCACATCCTTGATCAGCCGGCTCTCCAGGAGTAGGGCGTCGACTTCGCTCTCGGCCTCGAGGAAGTCGATGTCGCGAATCTCACGCACGAGCTCCGCCGTGCGGCGATCCTCGGCGGCGGCCTTGAGGAAGTAGCTGCCGGCGCGGGATCGGAGGTTCTTGGCCTTGCCGACGTAGATGACCCGGCCCACGGCATCCTTCATGAGGTAGACGCCGGGCCCTTGAGGAAACGTCCGCACCTTTCTCGCCGCCGCCGAACGATCCCTGGCCGCGGCGGCCTCATCGGTGTCGGCTGGCGACGTTTCAGAGGTTCGGGCAATGGGGTCGGTGGGATCCATACCGGCCGATTCTAGATCGCGCCCGCGATCCGTGTATCGCCGGCTCGGGGGCGGCAAAAGTCTCGTCGCCCGGGCGAAGATACGCCCGAGGCTCCTCGAGCGTTCACCGACCCCCTCGCCTCCCCAACCAGGTTTGCCAACGTGCCGCGACGCCTCACCGATGTTCGATCCGTGGATCGCCGGCTCGGGGGCGGCAAAAGTCTCGTCGCCCGGGCGAGGATACGCCCGAGGCTCCTCGAGCGTTCGCCGACCCCCTCGCCTCCCCAACCAGGTTTGCCAACGTGCCGCGACGCCTCACCGATCTTCGATCCGTGGATCACCGGCTCGGGGGCGGCGACGCTACACCCCCACCAGGGCACGCAGATCCCGTTCCATGGCGTCGAGCCGCTCGTGGAGGGATGCCTTTACCTTCGGAAGTTCCGCGGCGTTGCATGGTGGGGCGAACGCGAAGAGATAGAACTTGATCTTGGGCTCGGTTCCCGAAGGACGGGCGGCCACGGCGTTGGCAAGCGGCGGAAACCGTCCGTCGGGCAGCAGCGGACCTGCCCCGGGACCGGCGAGGTCGAAGAGCACGACATCGCTTTTCACGCCGGCATAGCCCGTCGGGGTGGCTCCGGGGGTCCACGTCTGCAGGCTGGCCTGGTCTCTCGTGCGGGCCACCGCGAGTCCACCGAACGACGACGGAGGGGTGGCTCGAAGGGAGGCCATGATCTCCTTCATCCGATCCATGCCGCTGGCGCCGGGAAGCATGACGTTGATCGTGCGTTCAAGGTGGCAGCCGTGAATCGTGAAGAGTTCATCGAGACGCTCGTGGGGGGTGCGTCCGGCCGCCTTGAGCGACGCCGTCTGCTCCGCCATCAGCAGGGCCGCCACGGCCGCGTCCTTGTCGCGCACATGGGTGCCGGCAAGGTAGCCGTGGGACTCCTCGGTGCCAAAAACGAATCCCGCAGGCCCATGCGTGTCGATGGCGGAGCAGATCCACTTGAAGCCGACGAGTTGCGTGTCGTCGACCTTCAGGCCACGGGATTCCGCCACCCGGCGCACCAGGCCGCTCGTGACGATCGTCGTCACGACATAGTCGTCGGTGCGTGATTCTCCACGAGATCGTCGTGCGGCGATTGCCTGCTCGCAGAGGAGGCCGCAGAGCTGATTGCCGGTGAACGTGCCCCAGGCCGACCCCGGCGCGAGGGTCAGCGGCGTGGCCGCACCGAGCCGATCGCAGTCGGGATCGCTCGCCACGACG
The DNA here is from genome assembly GCA_017853835.1 of Pirellulales bacterium. Classification (GTDB taxonomy): domain Bacteria; phylum Planctomycetota; class Planctomycetia; order Pirellulales; family UBA1268; genus QWPN01. The sequence continues at coordinate 9,443 of JAFMIU010000009.1, forward strand.
AGGTCGTCGCCGCGGGACCTGGCTTCTTCGATGACGGCGGTGAGCACGGCTGGGTTCTCGGGGTTCGCGACGTGGCCGGGCACATTGGGGAAGTCGCCGTCGGGCTTCTCGTGCGGACCGTAGAGCCGGAGACGTTTGAAGCCGGCGCCCTGGAGCACGGGCACCACGGCGGTGGCTCCCACGCCGTGGAGCGGCGTGTAGAGGATGGCGATGTCCTTCGGACCAGGGGCGGACTGGAGGAGAACCGCCTTGACGAAGGCCGCGTCAACCTCGGCTTCGACGAAGGCGACACGTCCATCCGCCACGCCCGCGTCGAATGGCTCCCGATGCACGGCGTCTACCTTCATGACGCGATCGATGATGCCCTTGTCGTGGGGAGGCAGCACCTGCACGCCGCCGGCCCAGTAGACCTTCACGGCATTGTCGGTCGGCGGGTTGTGGCTGGCGGTGACCATGATGCCGCAGGCACTTCCGGTGTGCCGCACCGCGAACGAGAGTTCGGGAGTGCTCCGCACGCCACGCAGGAAGAACACCTTGAATCCCGCCGCGAGCAGCACCTCGGTGCAGAGTTTGGCGAAATGCTCGGAACGATGGCGGGTGTCGTAGGCGATGGCACACGTGGGCGTCACCCCCGAGGGCAGGGCGCTCCGCACGTAGTCGGCGAGCCCTTGGGCGCTCTCTCCGATGGTGCGGTCGTTGATGGCATTGGAGCCCACCGGATACATCGTGCCCCGTCGTCCCCCCGTGCCAAAGGGAATCACCGTCCAATAGGCGTCGTCGAGTTCCTTCCACAGCCCCTGGTCGATCCGCGACGCCAGTTCGTCGGCAAACTCCGCGAACCGCGGTTGCGTGAGCCACTCCCGCATCGTGGCGGCGGAGTGATCGGTGATCGAACCCGCCTCCCGGGCGGCGGCGATCGCGTCGAGGAGTCGGGCGGTGTCGGCGGATGTCGGGGGCATGGGATTCTCCGGCTCAAAACGAGATGGGCTGCAGGGCCCGGGCCGCCTTTTATACTGCTCCGGCCATGAGCCACCCACCCTCCCACGTCGAACCATTGATCGTGAGCGTCTCGGGGCTGCGGGGCGTGGTCGGTGCCGCGCTCACACATGACGTGGCCGTGCGGTACGTCAACGCCTTTGCCGCCACGCTTCCCCCGGGACCGGTGGTGATCGGCCGTGATGGTCGGGAAAGCGGTCCAGCCCTGGCGGCAGCGATCGCGTCGCATCTCACGCGGCTTGGACGCGACGTGATCGACTGCGGCCCGGCGGCTACACCAACGATCGGCGTGGTGGTGCGCGATCGACAGGCCGCCGGCGGCGTGCAGATTTCGGCGAGCCACAATCCGGCCCGCTACAACGGGCTCAAACTCTTTTCATCGGCGGGACGTGTGCTGACGGCCGCCGCGGGGCAGAAGGTGCTCGAGGGATTCGAGTCGCTCGGGATGCCCCAGCCATGCGAGGGCAAGGCCCGCCTCGGTCGGGTGGAGGTGCACGATGGCGCTGCCGCCCATGCCCGGCTCGTCGTGGGCTGCGTCGACGCCGAGGCCATCCGCCGGCGTCGGCTCAAGGTGTGGCTCGACAGTGGCCATGGTGCCGGCAGTCGTGTGGCGAGGCTGATGTTCGCGGCCCTCGGCTGTGATGCGGTGATCGAGGGGGGGGAGCCCGACGGCCGGTTTGAGCACGAACCGGAGCCGACGGCCGCCAACCTGGCCGGGCTGTTGCCCGCCATTGCCGCCAGTGGGGCCGACGTGGGTTTCTTCCAGGATCCCGATGCCGACCGGCTTGCCATCGCAACGGCCGACGGCCGCTACATCGGAGAGGAATGCACGCTGGCGCTGGCCGTGGAGGCGGTGCTTGCCCGCACGCCCGGGCCCGTCGTCGTGAACTGTTCGACCAGCGGCATGACCGCCGCCATCGCCGCACGGCATGGCGTGCCGTGTCATGTGTCGAAGGTGGGAGAGGCGAACGTCGTCGATGAGATGCTCGCCCGGAAGGCCGTGATCGGTGGCGAGGGCAATGGAGGCGTGATCGACCCTCGGGTCGTGCTCGTGCGAGACAGCTTTATCGCGATGGCGCTGCTGCTCGAACGTCTGGCGACCGAGGGCACGACGGTCGCCACGATGGCGGCCGGGCTGCCGCGCCTCGTCATGAAAAAGTCGAAGGTGGACCTGTCGCCCGCCCTTCGCGGCCCAGGCCTCGCCGTCGGGCTCGAGCGGATCGAGGCGGCCTTTGACGGCGCGACGGTCAGCCGTCTTGACGGCCTGCGGCTCGATTGGAATGGCGGCTGGCTGCTCGTTCGTGCGAGCAACACCGAGCCGATCGTTCGCATCGTGGCGGAAGCAGGCAGTGATGCAGCCGTGGAGGCGGCCATCGCCAAGGCGACGGCCGCGCTCGCCTGAGGCGTCAGGTGGCGTTGCGGACGACCTTGCGATCGCGGAGGTCTTCCGACATCAGCCGGATCTGCTCCCGCAGTTCACGGATCACGCCGATCGGCTGGGCATGGATCCGGCAGCGAGGGAGGGTGACATCGCTCGACCAGATGACGATCGACCCAAGGCCGCACGCCCGTTGCAGGATGGGCTGTCGCACGTGGATGTCCTTCACGCGGTAGAGTTCGATGTCGTCAACTTCGAGCGACAGGATGCCGTGCGTCACTCGAAGCCGCTCGGTGGTGAGTTCATACGTGGTGTGACGCACCAAGGCCTGCTTCCAGGCCGCCCAGGCCGGTGGGATCGCCATGGCAACGAGGGTGCCGATGATCGCCGACGCGCCCCAGCCTCGTTCGATCGCCGCGTAGAGCAGCGGTGTGAGGCAGGTCATGCAGATGGCGGCGAAGCCCCAGTAACTCCGGATGACTCGTTCGGACGGCATGCCGATCCAGAGGAGTGACTCGCCTCCGGCGAGATTGGCGGCAACGGACAGGGCGGTCCTGGACCGGTCTTCATCCTGGGGTGTGCGTGCCAAGTCTCGCCGCGGGATCATCGGCGGCGAGGTGGAGGCGGACGGCGTGGGGGATTCCTCGGTCATGACAGCACCTGAGCCCAACTCTAGCACGCACACCGGGGCTGGAACGGGAGAAACTGGCAGCCGTCGCCGTCGGATCGTGCGTGACAGGTCAAAACGCGGCTATTCTGGGCACGCCCCGGAGCACCGTTCCTCAGGCGACCCATGTGTTCTTTCCAAGGACAGCCCGACCCCTCGTCGCTTCCTGACGAAACGCTGGCCGCGCAAGCCGCCCGGGAAGGCGCCGACGGCATCGCGTTCATGACGCTCATGGATCGCCATCGCGAGCGGGTGTGGCGGGTGTGCTGGCGGCTCATGGGAACCGAGCACGATGCCGAAGATGCCGCCCAGGAGGTTTTTGTCCGGCTGTTCTTCGAGCGGGCCAAGTTCGCCGGACGGAGCCGCTACACGACCTGGCTCCATGGCGTTGCCATCCGAACCTGCCTCACCCTGCGGCGATCCCGCACACGGCGGCGCCGTCGGGAATCGGTGGAGCAGGATGACAGTGGGGGCGTCGTGGAGACGTGCGCGGATGCGCAGCCTTCGGGGGCGGCGGCGGTCGATGCCGCCCACGACGTCCAAAAGCTCCTCGAACACCTCGACGAGGAAGACCGCGCGCTGGTCATCATGAGGTTTGCCGAAAATCACGATTATGACGCCCTGGCGGAGATGTTCGGATCGACGCCAGGGGCCCTGCGGATGCGGGTCAGTCGAATCCGCGAAAAACTCGCCGCACGCGGGGGAAGGCTGCTGGGTGACTGAGGGCCGCTTCCCGGCCCCGGATCCAGGATGGAGCGGTCACGACAAAGAATCTGTGACACACCGGTTCGGAGCGGCAACTCACTGGTGGAGCCGGGGGCGCCGCCGACTTCGGCGACCACCACCGGATGGGACTCGTAACGATGGATGTGCTCGACCAACTGGCCACCGTGGCGGTGCCGCCGATGCCGGCACGGCGCACGTTTACCGCGGGGGTGCAGCGGAAACTTCATCCGCGACTCCTCGCCGTGCATGTGGTGGAGTTCGCCTTCGGCGCGACGGGATGGGCCTTGGTTCACATGGCGTCGGCCTTGCTCGCGGCGGTGCGGTTCACCGTCGTGGGCGAATGGCCGTCGGAGAAACGCGGAGGACGCGGCGACGCGTCATGACTCACAACACACGCCGGCACGGCTGCCGGCAGGTTGGTGTGCGGGCCAACGATCAAAACCTGCAGGGGCTGCGCGGTGTTCATGAGGAACACCTCGGCAACGGGAGGACGGCACGATGACAGAGCTCGTGGTATTTGGACAGACGGCTGCGGAGACGGCACGGGAGACGGTGAACGTGTCGCGGCAGGCACTCGTCGACAGTTTCACCCAGGCATGGACGCAGGTGATCATGATCGCCCCCAAGCTGGTGGCGATGATCGTCGTGCTGGTGGCGGGCTACGTGCTCGCCCGATGGATCGGCAGCCTCGTCGCGGTGATCAGTGAGAAGATCGGGCTGCAGACGGCGGCCGAGAAGAGCGGCCTCGCCCAGAGCATGCACGACGTCGGCATTCGCCGCCCCGTGCCCGCGATCGTCGGTGGGCTGACGTTCTGGCTCCTCATGAGCGTGTTTGTGATGGCTGCATTCAGCATCCTCGGCCTCGAGAGCGTGTCGCTCGCGATGCGGGAGGTCGTCAACTACATCCCGAAGGTGCTGGTGGCGACGGTGGTCGTGGTGGTCGGATTGCTTGCGGCGACCTTCGTACGCGGTGTCGTCGCCACGAGCGCCGACCGGGTGGGGCTCACCTATGCCGAGTATCTGGCCGGCGGGTGCTACTGGGTGCTGTCGATTCTGACCTTCATCGCCGCGTTCAATCAGCTCGGCATTCAGTTCGCTCTTCTCGAAAAGCTGATTCTGATCGCGTCGGCGGGGCTCGCCGCCGGCTTTGCCCTCGCGTTCGGGTTCGGAGGACGCGACGTGATGGCCGGCATTCTTTCCGGCTACTACGTTCGGCAGCGACTGCAGGCAGGCGACACGGTGAGCGTGGCCGGCTTCGAAGGCACCGTTCGCGAGGTGGGCCCCGTGGCGACCATCATCGAGACCCGGGAGAACGGGCTGGTGTCGCGCCGATCGGTTCCCAACGCGATGATGCTGCAGGAGGCTGTTCGGTAACGATCCCGCAACGAATACCCGCGACCGTGCCTCATGTCGGCCGGCGCGTATCAGGATGCTCCGGTCCAAACAGGGGCCACCATCCGTCATGAGCGGGCCCGCGGCACGATGCCGCGGGCCCGCGGTCATTGCAGGCCGAGCATCCCTCGGCGCCGTCCGTCTGAAATCGGCCTGGATCGCGGCACGAGCGACGGGCGTCTCGCAGAGCCGTGACGGTTTGCTATCTTTCGCGGTATGAAACCGACTCTGCTGATCCTGGCCGCCGGCATGGGCAGCCGCTACGGCGGCCTCAAGCAAATCGACCCGATGGGGCCCTCGGGCGAGACGATTCTCGACTACTCCGTGTTTGACGCCGCCCGCGCAGGGTTCGGCAAGGTGGTGTTCGTGATCCGGCCCGACTTCGAGCAGGAGTTTCGGGATCGCGTCATGAGCCGCTTCGCGGGCCGGATCGAAACCGACTGCGTGTTTCAAACCCTGGATCGCCTGCCGGCCGGATACACCGTGCCCGCGGGCCGCACCAAGCCGTGGGGCACCACGCATGCCGTGCTCTGCAGCCGGGACGCCATCCGCGAGCCGTTCGCGATGATCAACGCCGACGATTTCTATGGGCGTGATTCCTTCCAGGTGTTGGGGCGGAGGCTTGCGTCGCTGGCCGTCGAGTCGTCCGCCTACTGCATGATCGGGTTCACCCTCGACAACACGCTGTCGGAGCACGGAACCGTGGCGCGGGGCGTGTGCCGCACCGACGAGCGTGGGTTCCTGACCGACATCAAGGAGCTCATGAGCGTGAGCCGCACCGCCACGGGGGTGCAAGACGTCGGACCCGACGGCGTGACGGCGCTCACGGGCAAGGAGCCGGTGTCGCTCAACATGTGGGGCTTCACGCCCCACATCTTTCCGCAACTCGAGGAATCGTTTCGGTCGTTTCTCGCGACTCGTGGCGGCGAGGAGAAGAGCGAGTGCTACATCCCCACCACCGTCGGGGAACTCGTGCACTCGGGGATCGCCACCTGCGAGGTGCTTCGCACGACCTCGTGCTGGTTTGGCGCCACCTACGCCGAAGACAAGCCGCTCGTGCAGCAGAGCATCGCCCGATTGGTCGAGGCCGGCGACTACCCGCGGAATCTCTGGGCCTGACGCGAACGTCGGGCGTCGAGGGTCACTGGCGAACCAAGACCGTGGAGCCGGGGCCGAGAATGTCGACGAGTTCGTCGAGATCGCGAACCGACACCACGAGGCTCGTGGGTGACGCCGTGTCGGTGGCCATGCCGGGATCCTCCGACGCTTCGATCAGCAGGCCGTCGGCCATGACGATGGCGGTGCGCTGGGGCGCGGCCGTCACCACCGACGACGGCTCCAGGCGGCGAACCTCGGCGACGGGAATCGCCGTTCCCACGCGGCTGAGCAGCTGCCGCCCGACCACGACCGGGAAACTCCCGGCGTAGTTGCCGCCAATCTGCAGGCTCAGTCTCCGCCTCGACACGCTCACGACGGCATCAAACGGGCCCTGGACGAGTTTGAGATGCTCGCCTGGGAGAAGCTGCATCGGGTGGTCGACGCCATTGATCTTGGCGAGCAGCTGCCATGACACGCCGAGCTGTGCCGCGATCGCCGGAAGGGTTTCGCCGTTGGCGACGACATGGGGCGGCAGGAGCAGGTCTTGCTGACTGTAGATCACCGTGCCGGCGAGCTGTCCGAGCAAATCCTCGAGCCGCTGGCTTTCCTCGAGCCCGAGCGACGGGTCGTCGTACCAGATGGACAGCGCCGCCAGCGCCTCCGCGTATCGTCCCGCACCGAGTTTTTCGTGGGCGTCGGCCCATGCCGTGGCGAAGGCGTTGGACGATCCCGTGGCGATCGACGACGTCGGAGGAATCGTTTCCGGTGCGTCCGCTCCACGGGATGTCATGACGCCCGGAGGCATGGCTCCGAGCGTTGCGTAGCGATCGGGGCGATCCGCGGCAGCCGGCTGGCCGCCGGGAGACAGCGGGCCGGTCGTCGCGACGCTGTCAGCCGCAGGCGGGGGAGCCGACTCGGCGGTGAGATAGGTCGGCGCCGCAGCCGACACCGAGGCGGTGGGAGACGGGTGGCTATTCATCGCGGCGACCGTGGCGGCTGCGGCAGCCGCGCCGACCATCGCTGATTCGGCGACGACCGCCGCAGGTGGAGGTGTCTGCGGCATCGCCGGTGGAGCGGCGGAGATGCCCTCCGGCATGGTCGTGAGGGGCATGCTCGCAGCGGCCGCCGGTTCGTTTGCGGGGATCGGTGTGGCCGGAGCGCTGACCGGTGGCGGCATCGGCGTCGGGATGGCCGCTGGGCCAGGAGGGACCGCGGCGGCGGCCGAGGGATTTGGAGCCGTCGCGACGGCGGTTGCCGCGGGACCCACGGCCGGGAGCGACTGACTGGCGACGTCCACCGTGGGTGGCGAGAACACAGGAGCTTCGCTGGTGGAGGCGGTCGCCGTGTCGGCCGGTGCCGGCCCTTTTTGAACGACCGAATACGCGCCATAGAGGATCGTGCCGAACAGGACGAGCACGACGAGCGGCTTTAGCGCCTCCAGCGAGTCGGAGTCACGTTGGGGACGGCTGTGGTGCCGCGAGCGACTGGCCATGAAACGCATCCTTGAAGTGGCCGGCGACAGCAGGATCGTGCTGTCATCATCGCGGGCTTCTCTACGCGAGGGCGAACGACCCGCGGGCGGGATGGTAGGAGATGGCGAGAGCCCGGGCCAGACCGCTTCGGCACTGAAAAAAAGCCCTGTGGGCCAGCGACCGCTCGACGAAATGCCGACTCGGAGCCTCGGTGAGCCACCGCCGAGAAACCCGCGGTCCGTCCGCCCCACATGGCCAGGAACGGCATCATCGTCTTATAGTGACGTGGTCGCATCGCCACGAGGTCGCTCCACACCACACGTGCCCAAACGCAACGTTCTTCTTCTCGTCGTCATCATTGTTTCCTGCCTCGCTGCCTCCATGGCACGGGAGCAGGTCGCCGGCGGCCGCCGTTTCGGTGAAGTGATGAAGGTGATCGATTCGTCGTACGTCGATCCGGTCGACGACGACGCGCTCTTCGACGTCGCCGTGGATGCGATGATGGCCCAACTCGACGAGCACTCGGCGTACATCCGCGGCGATGACCGGGATGACCTCGAAGCATCCTTGGAGCAGGCCTTCGGCGGGGTCGGGCTCGAACTCGCCGTGGATGAGCCTGGCAGTGCCCCGATCGTCGCGTCCCCGGTGCTGGATTCGCCGGCGTGGCGGGGGGGGATCCGAGCGGGGGATCGCATCGACACGATCGACGGTCAGCCCACCGTGGGCCTGTCGTTGCGGGAGATCGTCGTTCGGCTCCGCGGCGCCGTGGGAGACCCGGTGGTGGTCGGTGTGACGCGGCGACTGGGTGATCGAGCGGTGCGCACGCTCGATCCGGCGGTCGCAGGTTCGACGCCGGAAGATCGTCGTGAGGTGACGCTCGTTCGGGAGGAGATCGTGACCGAGAGCGTTCTCGGGGATCGTCGCCTCGACGACGGAGATTGGGAGTGGATGATCCAGGGAGAGCCGCAGGTGGCGATCATCCGCATCACGACGTTCGGTGAGCGGACCGTGGACGAGCTGAAGAGGGCGTTGTCCGACCTCGAGACTCACGAGGACCTTCGAGGAATCATCCTCGATCTTCGGGGGAATCCAGGCGGCCTTCTGTCGGCGGCCGTGGAGACGTGCGATCTTCTGCTTGACGAGGGTGTCATCGTCTACACCCGCCGACGCCGTGCGTCGTCGGGCGAGGTCGAGTCGATCGAGCCGCGGCGGGCAACGCCGGGCGCGATGCTCACGTCGGTGCCCATCGTGGTATTGGTGGACGGTCTCACGGCAAGCGCGGCCGAGATCGTCGCCGCCTGCCTCCAGGATGCTGGCAGGGCCGTGGTGGCGGGAAGTCGCACCTTCGGCAAGGGAACCGTCCAGTCGATCGTGCCCCTGGCCGACGACCGCGGCCTGCTCAAGATCACCACGTCGGAGTATCTCCGCCCCAGCAGGGATCCCATCCATCGCCATGTGGATGAGGGCGATCAGGTGGTGTGGGGCGTCGCGCCCGATCCCGGCCTGGAGTACACGCCGACCGCCGAGTCACTCTCCCGAATTGCGGCGTGGCGGCGCGTGCGGGATGCGATCGGCCCGGTGCCCGTCGCCAGCACGGGCGCGACGGGTCTTCCCCGGGATGTCGATCCGGTGCTCGCGATCGGCCTTCGTTCGTTGCGTGGTGCCGGCGGTGATCCCGACCTCCGCGGCGAGGAAGAAACTCCCGGCCACGACGACGATGCCGCCGGGGCCGACGCGTGACGTTGCGGCCTCCACGGCTTCGGCGGGCGTGTCGACGGCCACCGGTGCGGGAAGGCCGGCGGCAACGCAGGCGGCCTGCAGGCGTTCCATGGCCATGGCCCTCGGGTTGCGGACGTATCGCGTGATGAACACGTGGTCGAAGTGCCCGGCCACGGTGCGGAGCATGCGTTCGGCCTGCTTGTCCTGACTGGCCGCGAAGACGAGGGCCCGAGGGTGGCGGGATGCGAGGCACGGGGCCACCGTTTCGATCAGTGAGGCCATCGACGCCACATTGTGGGCCGCATCGACGATGACCGTCGGCTCCTGACGAACCGTCTCGATGCGGGCGGGCAGGCGGGTCGTGGCAAGGGCGCGGGCAATCGCGTCGTCCGTCACGGCGAAGCCTCGGGCGCGGAGGTGCCGGGCGGCGACCACGGCGAGCGCCGCATTGACGGCCTGGTGCCGTCCTGCCAGGCCGACCGTCAGTCGCAGCGGCGACGAGCCGGCCGGAAACGAAAGATCGAACGACGTCGACGCAGACGGGTGCGTGCCCCACGAGATCGCTGCGTTTGCGACGACGAAGTCGCGGCCGAGCTGGATGAGCGGCGCCCGTCGCCTCGAGGCGACCGCTTCGATCGCCCTGCGGGCCGAGGGCTGGGTGACGCCGCAGATGACGGGGCAGTGTCGCTTGATGATGCCCGCCTTTTCCGTGGCGATCGCGGCGACGGTGCGGCCAAGGAGCTTGGTGTGGTCGAGACTGATGCTCGTGATGATCGTCACGAGGGGGTGGCAGACATTCGTGGCGTCGAGGCGGCCGCCGAGGCCGGTTTCAAGAACGGCGATCTCAACCTCCATCTCGGCGAAATGGACGAAGGCGGCGGCCGTCATGGCCTCGAACCACGTGGGGCCACGGCGGCCGAGTCGATGCGATTCGTGATCGAGAGAGTCGACGGCCGGAATCACCTTCGCGAATGCCGCCGTGAAGTCGCGTTGCGAAATCGAGCGGCCGTTCACCGCGATGCGTTCCTCCACGGTGTGCACATGGGGCGAGAGGTATCGGCCGACCCGATGGCCTGATCGCTCGAGGATCGACGCGAGCATGGTGACCGTGGATCCCTTGCCCTTGGTGCCGGCCGCATGGGCCACCGCGAATCGACGGTGCGGGTTGCCGAGCATGACGAGGAGCCGTCGCATCCGTGCAAGGCTGAAGGTGCTTGCGGTGTTGCCGGGCGCGGGGATGCGTTCGTAGTTGACCCGAGCGTCGAGCCACGCCAGAACCTGGGCGTGCGTGGGGGCGCTGCGGCTCGTCGGCGATGGCTTTCGCATCTTGTGCAACTTGCCCGGAAGTGTGCCGGGTCGGGGGAACGAGGATGTGTGGAGAGTCTAGTCCGCCGGTTCGACGAGTGGACGGGAAACAGGGATTGACGCTCGGGAGACGTTTTTTGAGTCTCCCTCGGCCGCCGGGGCTCATGGCGAAGGTCGTGGTGAGCCCCCGCATCGTTCAGGACTCCAACCCGTGCGCGCTCGACCCGCTCGAAAACGATGGCTCGCCGCGCTGGCCACCATCACGATGGTGTCCGTCGCCGGGCTGGCGATCGCCGATGATGCGTCGGTCGGTTTCGCTGCTGAGCCGGGGCCCGGCATCGTGCCGCCAGATCCCCTCTACGTGGCCGATCCTTCGGCGGGGGACTCCTTCGCGGCGATGCCGATCGGCCTCGGAGCCGGCCTGGAAAAGCCGTGGCCACGATGGTTTGCCGGCGCCTCGGGCTTGATCATGACCCGCACGCTCCCTTCCGGGGCCGCCACGATGCAGCCTGAAGCGGGGATGGCGTTGAACACGTCGGACACAGGGGCGAACTGGCCAGGTGGTGTCGATCTGCACCTCGGGCGATGGTTCGGTCTGAGCCAGCAGCATGCCGTCGAGTTGATCTACTGGGGCGTGTACGAACTCGGCGGCTCGGCGAGGGTTGCATCAGCGTCGGGCGGCATCGATGCCATCCCGCAGGCTCCCGGAGCGACGGTGTCGGGGCAGCCGGCAGCGACCTACCTCACGAACCTCCAGGCCCAGCAGATCAACCGGACGGACGTGATCAACGACGTGGAGATCAACTGGGTCTATTCGTTGTGGGATCGTCCGGAGTTCCTTCCTCGTGAACGCGCCGTCAACCTCATGTGGCTCGTGGGCTTCCGATTCTTCGAGGTGAACGACCAGCTGTCGCTCCAGAATGGCACCGGCGATGCGACGATCGGCGGCCTCAACTTCGACGTGGCGACCAACAACAACATCTACGGCGCCCAGGTGGGCGCCAAGGTTGACTGGCGGGTGCTCGAGCGGGTGCGGCTGGCGATCGTTCCGAAGTTCATGATCGGCGGCAATGCGATCACCAACACGAGCACGTTGGAACAGCCTGACGGCACCGATGCGGTCTTTGTCGCCGACGGAAGCCCCGTCAAGGTGCACTCGACGCTCGGTGTGTTTTCGTGGCTCGGCTCGGTCGACACCGGCGTGGCGTGGGACGTGACGGATCGTTGGACGCTCTCGATGGGGTACCGCGTGGTGGGCGTCGGAAACATCGCCCAGGCCGACGGCCAATGGCCACCGGTGATTTCGTCGCCCGATTCCTTGTCGGGAATCGCGGCAGGATCGAGCACCATCGTGCATGGTGGATTTGCAGGATTCGAGGGGCGATACTGACCGGCATGAGCGAACAACCAACGTCCGTGTCCCATGACCTTGCCGGCAAGACATGCGTGCCGTGTGAGGGAGGCGTGCCCCGGTGTTCGGCTGCCGAGGCGGAGCGTCTTACGGCCTCGCTGTCCGGATGGCACCTGACCCACGACGGCACGCGGATCCGTCGCGACTGGACGCTTCCCGACTTTCGTTCGGCGATCAAGATGATCAACAACATCGCCGCGCTCGCCGAGCGGGAGCGACATCATCCCGATCTGCACCTGGAAGGGTACCGCCGCGTGTGGGTGGAGATCTTCACCCATGCCATCGGAGGCCTTTCAGAGAATGATTTCATCCTGGCGGCGAAGATCGATGCCATGACACCGCGGGCCGGCTGATGGACGCGGGTGGTCGGATGATCACACCTGGGCTGGTTTGAGCCATCGCCAGACATCGATCGGCTCGAACGTCTCCATTTCGCGGAGTACGTCGCCCACGACGGCCCGAGTCGACAGCATGCCGCGGTGCTCCGGCCTCAGAAATCCCTGGGCGGTGAGCTGGTCGAGAAATGCCAGCAACGGATCGAAGAAGCCGCCGGCGTTCAGCAGACCGAACGGCTTTTGGTGCAGGCCCAGCTGACCCCAGGTCCACACTTCGAAAAACTCTTCGAGGGTGCCGATGCCTCCCGGCAGGGCGAGGAACCCATCGGCAAGCTCGGCCATGAGCGCCTTGCGTTCGTGCATGGAGTCGACCATCCGAAGGTCGGTGAGGCCTCGATGCGCCACCTCCTTTTCGGCGAGGGCCGTCGGAATCACACCGATCACCTCGCCACCTGCCTCCAGAGCCGCGTCGGCCATCGAGCCCATGAGGCCGATGCGGCCTCCGCCGTAGACGATCCTCCTGCCTTGATGGGCGAGCAGACGACCGACCTCCCTCGCTGCGTCGAGAAAATTCTGGTCGACGGAGGGACTGGATCCGCAGAACACGCAGACCGATCGCAGGTGGGTCATCAGTGTCGCCGCTCCATGCCAGGTCAGTATGTCAGATAGCCAAGATGAAGTTCCGCGTGCCGGAGGTTGAGCCTCACGCGATCGGCATTGGAGAGCGGGCCAAATGCCGGGCTCTCATGTCGGGGTGGTTCCGGGCTTTCCAGTCGACGAAGCGCGGCGAGGAGGCGGTCGCCCGCGAGCTGCGTGTCGATCCGTTCCTGACCGGTGGTGCCACCTTCGATTCCCGGAATCCGCACCCCACGCGTCATGCCCGAGGCGAGGGTTCGTGGCAGGCCGAGCCGGAGCATCCAGCGGATGAGAAGGGGCGGGCGTGCGATGGGGAAACCGTCGTAGGCGTAGTCGATCCACGCGGCGACGTGCGACAGGATCTCCCCGGGAGTCCAGTTGCCGTGGGCGCGGAGCCGGCCGTCGCGGTCGGCGTCGAGCATGCGGCGAACCTCGGCCGCGCATGCCGAGGGTGCATCAAAGTGAAGTCGTCGCCACTCCTTCACGCGTCTGGGGTCCATGGACATCCGCCGTCAGCCGCCGCAGAAATCGATCGCGCGGGCAATCTCGCTCTTGAGATCCTTGCGGGGGACGATTCGATCGACAAAGCCGTGTTCGAGGAGGAACTCGCTGGTCTGGAAGCCCTTCGGGAGTTCGACGCGGATGGTCGCCTTGATGGTCCGAGGCCCGGCGAACCCGATCAGGGCGCGGGGCTCGGCAAAGCACAGGTCGCCCAGTGAGGCGAAGCTCGCCGCCACGCCGCCCATCGTGGGATTGGTCAGCACCGAGATGAACAGGCCGCCTGCCTGGGAATACCGGGCAAGCGCCGCCGACACCTTCGCCATCTGCATGAGGGAGAGGATGCCCTCGTGCATCCGGGCCCCGCCCCCCGACGCACTGATGATGATGAGGGGGAGTTTGCCTGCAGTGGCTCGTTCCACGAGACGCGTCAGCCGCTCGCCCACCACGCTTCCCATGCTGCCCATGATGAACGAGGAGTCGGTCACGCCGCAGGCCACGCGTCGGGCGCGGATCATGCCGGTGCCCGTGAGCGCCGCGTCCTTCAGTCCGGTGCGCTTCTGCTCGGCGACGATTCGTTCAGCGTAGGGCTTCTTGTCACGAAACCCGAGCGGATCGGCCGGCTTCAGATCGCTGTCCCACTCCTCGAATGTTCCCGTATCGAGAAGTTGTTCGATCCGTTTGGCGGCCGAGACATACCAGTGAAACCCGCACCGAGGACAGACGTTGAGCAGTTCCTCCGCTTCCTTGCGGTAGATCGTGGCTCCGCAGCCATCGCACTTCAGCCAGAGCCCTTCGGGCACACCGCGCTTTGGCCGCGGGGCACGGCCGCTCGGGTCAGTTCCCTCCACGGATGGTGCGGGAGGGATGGGCGCGGCGGTCATGCTGGACGCCACAGCCTGGGCGGTGGCTTCGGCTGAGGGGGCGGCGGCGTGGCGGCGGCGTTCCATGGTCGTGACCGGCGGACGAAGGCGGTGATGGGTGGGCGCTCGAGAACCGGGCGACTCAGTGCCCGACGGCGGGCCCGTCAGACGCGACAGTTTATCGCGGGGGAAGTTTTCGATGCTGCGCCGCTTTCAGCGGGAAAGAAACGGTTGGTGGGGGGCTGTCGGCGTCCGTCCGCTGGCCAGAACGTCGATTCTTGGCGGAGGCGAATGCCACTGGGCGGCCACAGGGATGGTCTCGGCGAGGTCGAGTGTCCGCTCGAAGTCCCAGAGATCTCCCATGGGCCGACCCGACACGAGCCACGCCACCACTGCGTCGAGCGGCCGTGGGACGACCACCGCGATAATGCCCGAGGGATGACGAAGGAAGAGTTTTTCGAGCACCTCCTCCACTCGGCCACAGACGTCGTCGAGGAGTTCGCCTTCCGGAGGCTCGACCGACCAGGGATGGTCCTGCCACTGGCGATGCAGCCGGGGCTGCGTGTCACGAATTTCATCGATCAGCCGTCCCTGCCACAGCCCCATGTCGATGTTGCCGAGACCCGAGATCGATTTCGGCTTCCTGTCGCACGCGACGCCGATGATTCTTGCAGTCTCCTCAGCCGATTCGTCTTCGGAGGCATAGATGGCGGCCGGTGGTGCTTCGGCGAGTTTCAGGCCGGCCCGGCTGGCGGCAGCGGCGCCCTCCGCGGCGAGGGGAATGCCGAGGGTGCCGCGAATGCGGCCCTGAAGGTCGTAGTCGGTCGCGCCGGATCGGATCACGATCAAGTGGTCGGGCACGGGGCAAAGGTTCTCCAGGAGGAAAGAATCAGGCCGCGTTGCGGGCCAGGGCCTCGAGTTCCGCGATGGCTCGGCCGTAATCATCGGCACGGATCACGGCACTGCCGGCCACGATCAGTTCGGCGCCGGCGGCGGCCACCGGTCCGATCGTGTCGGTGGCGACCCCGCCGTCGAGGCCGAGGCGGAACGACAGGCCGAGCCGGCGGCGGGCTGCCGCGAGCCAGGACAGCTTGTCGAGCGAGCCCGGAATGAACTTCTGGCCACCGTATCCTGGCTCCACCCCCATCACGAGCACGCCGTCGCAGGCGTCGAGGTAGGGCTCCAGCACCTCGACCGGCGTGTTGGGGCTGATCGCCAGATGCGCACGGCTTCCAAGGGCGGTGATCGACTCCAGCGTGGCGCGAGGGGACTCCAGCGCCTCGATGTGCACCGTCACGAGGTCGGCGCCGAGTCGGGCATAGTCCGCCGCAACCCGATCGGGCTGCTCGATCATCAAGTGCGCTTCGATCGGCACCGTCGCCGTCCGACGAACGGCTTCGACCACGACCGGCCCGTAGGTGAGCTGGGGGACGAACCGGCCATCCATGATGTCGAGATGAAGCGCCCTGGCCTTGGCCGCCTCCAGGCGGCGAATTTCATCGGCCAGGTGCCCGAAGTCGCACAGCAGCAGCGCCGGCAGCACGACGGGCCCGTGGGCGTCGAGGGATGCCGAGAGCTGGTCGACCGCCTGGCCTGACTGGTTGGACACGGTGCGTGATGCGGAGGGCGGCAGGCCGCCGGTGGCCTGCTCGATGGGCCAGATTCTACCAAGTGCCGATCGGAAGAAAGCCCATTCCACCGCCGAGGCACCCTGCCGGCCGGCTGCAAATCCATGGGAGCGATAGACTTGCATGAAGGGAGGTGGCCATGGCAACCATCCTGCAGCAGCCCGTCGGCCAAGGGGGTGATGAGGGGGCGGAAGGGCTCCTGCCGACCCGGCTGAAACGGAACGATCGCGACCGCATCGAGCGCCGCGTGCAACAAATCGGCCGCGACCTCCTCGCCTCCTCCAGGGGGGCGAGGCCCACGCCGCTCTCGCCTCACTTCTGGGCCGATCAGGCCAGCGAGTGGGCCACGAGCGACGACGATCTGAAGGTGCGGCTCTTTCGGCTCGTCGATTGCATGCCGACGCTCGACGATCCGATCTCCGTGAGCCGTCATCTCCGGGAATACATCGACGACGCGACGATCGAGCGAATGCCCGCCGCGGTCGGCATGGCGATGAAGGCGGCGCGGAGCGGGTTGCTCTCACCGCTTGCATCGCGCGCGGTGCGTGTCGCCCTGTGCGCGCACGCGAAACGGTTCATCGCCGGCACAACGCCGGTGGAGGCGGCGCGGACGGCACTGGCAGAGCGTCGCAGGCACCGGGCGTTCACCCTCGACCTGCTCGGCGAGATGGTGACCAGCGAGGATGAAGCCGACGCCTACGCGGCGGCCTACGCGAGACTGCTGACCGACCTGCCGCCGCAGGCGGCTCGATGGCCGCACGATCCGCTCGTCGATGACGCGTCTGTCGACGACGGCGGAGTCGGTGCGATCCCGCGGGTTCACGTGTCGCTCAAGCTGTCGGCGCTCGACTGCCGCTTCGATGCGATCGATCCCGTGGGCACCGCGGATCGCGTGCTCGGACGGCTGCGGCCATTGTGGAGGCTTGCACGGAAGGCCGGCGCCCAGATCCACATCGATATGGAGAGCCATGCCACGAAGGATCTCACGCTCGACATCTTCAAGCGGATCGCGATGGAAGACGAGTTTCGGGATTGGCGTCACTGCGGTGTCGTGGTGCAGTGTTATCTGCACGAAGCGCCTCACGATCTCGTCGGTCTGGCTGCGTGGGCGAAGGCCCGGGGCACGCCCGTGTGGGTTCGACTCGTGAAGGGGGCCTACTGGGACTCCGAGACCATCCACGCGACGGCCGCGGGATGGACGGTGCCGGTGTGGCGGGAGAAGTGGCAGACCGATGCCTGCTACGAGGCGGCCACGACCTTCGTCATGGAGCACGCCCACCTCCTCCGGCCCGCACTGGCAAGCCACAACCTTCGCTCCCTCGCCCATGGCATGGCGGTGGCCGAGCACCTCGGGATCGATCGCAAGGTGGTCGAGATGCAGATGCTCTACGGCATGGGAGACTCCGAGAAGGAGGCGGTGACCGCAGCCGGATGGCGCATGCGGGTGTACATGCCGTATGGCGAACTGGTGCCGGGCATGGCCTACCTCGTTCGACGATTGCTGGAGAACTCGTCGAACGACTCGTTTCTGCGCGCAGGCTTCGTCGCCAACCGTCCCGCGGAGACGCTGCTGGCTCCGCCGCGTCCGTCATCCATGCCTCGTGGACAACGCAACGACGACGAGTACCGCGTGGCAATCGGCTTCGACAACGAACCTCTCGCCGACTTCTCGGTCGAGGCGAATCGTCGGGCGATGGCTCACGCGATCGAACGATGTGGCGAGGCGCTGGCGGCCGGCCCGGTGTCGGTGCCGATCGTGATCGGCGGTACGCCGATCGTCTCGACGGAGCGGCTCCTTCGTGAGAATCCGTCGTCGATCCGTCAGGCCGTGGCCGATGTGTCGCTCGCGGGCGTTGCGGATGTGGATCGCGCCGTGGCCGTGGCCCGCGCCGCGCTTCCCGCGTGGCGACGCGTCGGGGTGAAGCGTCGGGCCGACGTGCTTCATGCGGCGGCGTCGATGATGCGGGCCCGTCGATTCGACCTCGCCGCGACCATCATGGTGGAAGTGGGGAAGCCGTGGCGTGATGCCGATGCCGAGGTCGCTGAAGCGATCGATTTCTGCGACTATTACGCCCGCGAGGCGATGAGGCTTTTCTCGCCGGTGCGTGTCGACGTCCCTGGCGAGGACAACGCCACGGTTCATCAGCCACGCGGCGTCGCCGTCGTGATCGCGCCGTGGAACTTCCCGCTGGCGATCCTTGCGGGCATGACGACGGCGGCCCTCGTCACGGGAAACCCCGTGATCATGAAGCCGGCCGAGCAGTCGTCGCTGACGGCGATGAAACTCCACGCGATTCTCCTGGAGGCCGGGACACCACCGGAGGCTCTCGCGTTGGTGCCGGGGAGGGGAGAGGTGATCGGGCCGGTGCTCGTGTCCCATCCCGATACCGCGATCGTCGCCTTCACCGGATCGCGGGACGTCGGGGTGGCCATCCAACGACGCGCCGCCGAGGCGTCGCACGACGCCACGGTCGTCAGGCGTGTCATCGCCGAGATGGGCGGCAAGAACGCCATCATCGTGGATGACGATGCCGACATGGACGAGGCGGTGCTGGCCGTCGTGCAGAGTGCATTCGGGTTTCAGGGGCAAAAGTGCTCGGCGTGTTCGCGGGTGATCGTGCTCGATCGGGTGCACGACGCGTTTCTGACGCGGCTTGCCGGCGCGGCTCGGAGTCTTGCGGTGGGCCCGGCCACGGATCCGGGGGTCAGAGTGGGGCCACTGGTCGACCGGGAGGCCTTGGAGCGGGTTCGGTCGTTCATCGAGATGGGGCATCGCACGGCGCGGGCCGTGGTGGTCGACGAGGTGGGAGGGCTGGCCGACGAGGGATGGTTCATCGGGCCGCACGTTTTTGCCGACGTCGATCCCGCGGGCCCGCTTGGCCAGGAGGAGATCTTCGGGCCGGTTCTCGCCGTGTTCCGGGCCGCCACGTTCGATCAGGCGATCGAGTTGGCCAACGGAACCCGTTCTGCGCTGACAGCCGGCGTCTTTTCGCGCAGCCCCGCACGGCTGTCCCAGGCCCGAAATGAGCTCGAGGCGGGCAACATCTATCTCAACCGAGGGATCACCGGAGCCCTTGTTCACCGGCAGCCATTCGGCGGCTATCGGATGTCGGGGACCGGCAGCAAGTCAGGTGGGCCCGACTCCCTCCTGCCATACGTCGTTTCACGGACGATCACCGAAAACACGATGCGCAGGGGTTTTGCGCCGATTCATGGCCTTGCCCCCGAACAAACGGGTTGAAACAAGGCTGATCCACGGGGGGCTGGCGGTCGCTCGCAAAACCCTCACAATCGGCGGCTAGACCCGACGGCCGTTCGGGCCATGTCGCGGTCCGGGCGACCCCCAGCCTGTCCTCCGATACGGAGCCGATTGCATGAAGGTCGATCTGAGGTTGCTCTCGCGGAAGGTGGTCGCGTGGCTCGCGGTGCTTGCCGGTGGGATGGCCGCGATCCCCGGGATGGCTCAGGAGGTCGATGCCGCGCTCAAACCCTACGCGAAGGCCTCCGGCGAGGTGGCCGGGGCACTTAAGTTTGTCGGCTCCGACACCATGAACAACCTCGTCGCCCTCTGGGCGGAGGGTTTCAAGAAGGTCTATCCCAGCATTCGTGAGGGGGTGGAAGGCAAGGGATCGGCATCGGCCCCTCCGGCGCTTGCCGAAGGGACCTGCACCTTCGGTCCGATGAGCCGCGATTGGAAGCCGTCGGAAGTCGACGCCTTCAAGGGCAAGCACGGCTACCCGCCGACCGTCGTGCCCGTGGCGATCGACATGCTGGCGGTGTTCGTGCACCGTGACAACCCGCTCGCATCGCTGTCGCTGCAACAGGTCGACGCGATTTTTTCAAAGAACCGCAACGGCGGAGCCACCGCCGAGATTCGTACCTGGGGCGATCTCGGCCTCGAGGGCGAATGGAAGGACAAGCCGATCAGTTTGTACGGACGAAATGCCTCGAGTGGCACCTATGGCTATTTCAAGGAGTTCGCCCTCTTCAAGGGCGACTTCAAGTCGACCGTCAAGGAGCAGCCCGGCAGCTCCGCCGTGGTGCAAGCGATCGCCAGCGACAAGTTTGCGATCGGCTACAGCGGCATCGGCTACAAGACCGCCGATGTGAGGGCCCTGCCCTTGGCTCCCGATTCGGGTGCCGCGGCCGTGGAGCCCGTGGCGGCCAACGCCTACTCCGGTGATTACCCGCTGTCGCGGTTTCTCTTCCTGAGCGTCAACCGCAAGCCAGGCACCCCGCTCGATCCGCTCCGTCGTGAGTTTTTGCGGTACGTTCTGAGCGCGACCGGTCAGGGCGACGTGAAGAAGGACGGCTATCTTCCCCTGCCGGCAGCCGTGGTCGAGCAGGCGTCGCACGACGTCGGCATCGACTGATCGCATCGTTTGCATCGTTTCGCTCCATAACCTCCGCTTGCCGCATGCAGCCCAGTCCATCCTTCACCGGACGCTCGCGGCGGCGGACTTCCCGATCGTGGGTTCGCACCACCGACGCCATTGCCCGCGCGGTGATCACCCTCGGCGGCATCGGCACGATCGTCGCCGTGCTGGCGGTGGGGGCTTTTCTCGTGGCCGTGGCGGCACCGCTCTTCATCGGGGCCAGGGGCGAACTCGATCGCGTGTCGGCGTTGCCGGCGGGCGGAACGGCGGCCCTTGGGACGGACGAATCGGGAAGCGTTGCGTGGACG
The DNA here is from genome assembly GCA_017853835.1 of Pirellulales bacterium. Taxonomy (GTDB): domain Bacteria; phylum Planctomycetota; class Planctomycetia; order Pirellulales; family UBA1268; genus QWPN01. The sequence continues at coordinate 30,251 of JAFMIU010000009.1, forward strand.
CTCGCCGCGGAGCATCGTGACGGCGAGGGGCGCGAGCGGCTCACGGTGATCGGCCTCAACGACGGTGCCGTCGTCTTGGACCGCACGGCCGACGACGCCGGTCTGGCGGGGGCGACCGTGGTGCGGGTTCCCGCCGGCGGGATGCTGGCCGCCATCGGCTACGGCGACGGCAGTTTCCGAACGGGCCGGTTTGGGCTCGAGTCGTCCTACCAGCCGGTGGAGGAACTCGCCCCCGAGGTCGTGCCGCCGCACGCTGGCGACGCCCGGCTCGCGGACGGCGCCGTGGTCGTGCGCCTCCCGGGCGATCGTTTCTCGAGGGTTTCGCTCGTCACCGAGGTCGGCGGTCCCCCGGCACAGGCCTTGCCCATGCCGATCGTCGATGTCGATGCCGTGCCGCTGGCTGGAGGGCCGATGGTGGCGGCGGTCGACACCAAGGGGCATGTCCGTGTGGAAACGGTCACCACCAAGCGAAACATGCTCACGGGAAAGACGGTCGCGACGCCGCGAGGCACGACCATCGAGCCCACCGACGGATTCAGGGCGAGATTCATCCGCGTGTCGACCTTGGGCGACCAGCTCTTTCTGATCGCCGCGGATGGATCGGCTCGACGATACCTCATCCGCGATCTCGCCCATCCGGAGGAACTCGAGCAGTTTGAGGCCGCGCCCGGCGGGGCGATCGTGACGGTCGTGGAGCGTCTCTTCGGGGGCGTGGCCCTGGCCATCGGTGATGCCTCGGGGCGGGTTCACGTGCTCTTTGCGACCCGGGGTGAGGCTTCCGACGAATCGATCGTGCCGGCCGACGGCCTTCGCATGGCGCGGGCACGCACGTTCGAGCCATCAGGCGAGCCGGCTCCCGTGTCGTCGATCGCCGCCTCTCCGCGATCACGACTGTTCGGGGTGGCGGATGCCTCGGGCAGGATTCGCCTGCTTCAATCGACCACCGGTCGTGAGGTAATCACCGCCGGGATGGATGGTGAGGGAGACGCGACCGGCGTGTTCGTGGCGGAGCGTCTCTGCATCTCCCCGGGGGAAAACCGATTGATCGCGGCGGGTGGCGAGGCGATCGCCGCCTGGTCGTTCGATGCCGGGTATCACGAGGTGGCCCCCGCCACGCTCCTGCTGCCGGTGTGGTATGAGAACTACCCGGCGGCATCGCACGCGTGGGAGACCACCGGACACGAGGCCTTTGAGTCGAAGTTTGGGCTGGTGCCGCTGATCTTCGGCACCATCAAGGCCACGCTCTATTCCATGCTGTTCGCCGCCCCGATTGCGATTCTCGCCGCGATCTACGCCAGCCAGTTCATGCACCCTCGCTGGAAAGCCCGGGTCAAGCCGACCATCGAGATGATGGCGAGCCTGCCGAGTGTGGTGCTGGGTTTCATGGCCGGCCTGGTGTTCGCCCCCATCATCGAACGGGGCCTGATGCCGTTGCTCACGGGCGTGATCGTGGTGCCGTTCGTGCTCCTGCTCGCCGCCCACCTGTGGCAGCTTTTGCCGTCAGGGTGGCGAACGCGGCACCAGGGATGGCGGCTGGCGGCCGTGGCGTTCGTGGCGATTCCCGTGGGCGGCATTCTCGCGTCGGCACTCGCCCCCACGGTGGAACGGCTGCTCTTCGATGGCAACGTCACCGCCTGGCTCGACGGCCGTGGGGGAAGCGGATTCGGCGGGTGGGTCTTGGCGGCCCTGCCACTGGCGGCCGTGGCGGCGTGTGGCATCTCGGGCCGGGTGATGAATCCCTGGCTTCGTCGAGTGAGCCGGGGCTGGTCGCCGCGTCGTTCGGCGTGGGTGTCGCTTGCCTCGTTTCTCGTGGGCGTGGCGATGACCGCGGTGTTGGCCGTGGGCGTGGCGGTGCTGTTCGACTCCCTTCGATTCGACACGCGCGGAGGTATTTTCGGCACGTATGTCCAACGCAACGCGCTCGTCGTGGCGGTCGGGATGAGCTTTGCCATCATCCCCTTGATCTTCACGATCGCCGACGATGCATTGTCGAGCGTGCCGGCTCATCTCAAGAGTGCGTCGCTGGGAGCCGGGGCCACTCCGTGGCAGACCGCCATCCGCGTCATCGTGCCATCGGCGGCGAGCGGCCTTTTTTCCGCCGTGATGATCGGGCTCGGACGCGCCGTCGGCGAGACGATGATCGTGCTGATGGCGGCGGGCAACACGCCCCTGATGAGCTGGAACGTGTTCAATGGATTCCAGACGTTGTCCGCCGCGATCGCCACGGAACTTCCTGAAGCCGCCAGAGGAACCGCCCACTATCGCGTGCTCTTTCTCGCCGCGCTGGCGCTGTTCGCCATCACCTTTGTCGTCAACTCGATCGCCGAACTCGTGAGGCAGCGGTTCCGGAGGCGATCGTATGAACTCTGAGCGACCGGGTCGTCGCGTTCGGTCGGGGCACGCCACGCTGACGGCGTATGGCGAGCCCTGGATCTGGCTCACGGGCGCTTCGCTCGTGACGGCGATCGCCATGATCGTCGGGTTGCTTGCCGTCATCGTGGCTCGCGGGGCCACGACCTTTTGGCCGGTGCCGCTCGAGCAGGTCCGCGTGGCGGATGGACGCGGCGTGCTGGGGGAAGTGGCCGAGCGGGAGCCGGCGGTTGCCGAAACGACAGGGTCCTCGGGCCACGGGGCTCGGCGGTTGATCCGCACCGGCGACTTCGATGCGACGGGAAACCACTACGAATGGATCGACGACGACGCCATCGTCGAAACCCTTCGGCCCGAGTGGGCCACCGTGGTCGAACGCTCGGAGGGCGGGCGGTTGCACGGGGTTCCGAAGCGGCTGCTGCATGGCGAGGAGGTGGTTGCCGAGGGGGCCGCCGACGTCTGGACTGCCTTCATCGCCCAGCACCCGGCCATTCGTCGTCGGGAGCGGCAGGCCCAGCGGATCGACAAGCACGATCGAGGGGAGTTGCAGAGGAGACTGCGGGCCGCCCGTCTCGAGGTGGTGGAAGCTTCGTTGGCGCACGGGCGGGACAGCAGGCAGGTGGAGGAAGCCGAAGCCCGTGAGCGATCCCTCGCCCACGACATCGGTGACAAAGAGCGGGCGTTGGATGCCGCAACGGCCCGGCTTCGGGACGAGAATGCGGGATGGGCGATCGAGGTGGAGACGGGGTCGGGGGCGATCGTGGCGGTTCCGTTGGCGAGCGTGGTGCGAGGCTGGCAGCCCAATCGCCTCTCGCTGGCAGGAAGCATCGGGCTCTATCTGTCGCGGTGGGGCGAGTTTCTCTCCGACGATCCTCGCGAGGCCAACAGCGCGGGAGGCGTTTTTCCGGCCATCTGGGGCACCGTGGTGATGACGCTCATCATGGCGCTGTTTGTCGCACCGTTTGGCGTGTTGGCGGCCCTCTATCTGCGGGAGTATGCCGGTTCCGGTCCGGTGACCACGGCCGTGCGGATCGCGATCAACAACCTCGCGGGCGTTCCGAGCATCGTCTACGGGGCGTTTGGGCTCGGATTTTTCTGTTATGTGCTCGGTGCGGGAATCGACGACGTGTTCTTCAAGGCGAGCCTGCTGGCAGACGGTCAGCCGACGTTCGGGACGGGCGGTCTGCTCTGGGCGTCGTTGACGCTCGCCCTGCTCACGCTGCCGGTCGTGATCGTCGCCACGGAAGAGGCACTCTCCGCCGTGCCCAACTCGATGCGTGAAGGCTCGTATGCGTGCGGAGCCGGGAAGTGGCAGACGATCCGGCGGATCGTGCTGCCGAGGGCCCTCCCGGGCATCATGACGGGACTGATTCTCGCCATGGCGCGAGGGGCGGGCGAGGTGGCTCCGTTGATGCTCGTCGGGGTGAAGAAGGTGGCCCTGGACCTGCCGTTCGACGGCACGTTTCCGTTCATTCATCCCGAGCGGGAGTTCATGCACCTCGCCTACCTCATCTACGACGTCGGATTCCAAAGCCCCAACAGCCAGGCGGCCCGCCCGATGGTGTACACGATCACCTTCCTCCTGGTGGCGATCATCGCGCTGCTCAATGTGGCGGCGATCTGGCTGCGGTCGCGGCTTCGTCGTCGCTTTGTGTCGCAGCAGTTCTGAGCGCCGTGGTGTAGGATTTGGCGATCCGATCATGAAGACGACCGGACCCCGAGGAACCGCATGAACGCCGTTGACGGAATGCCCGAGGATCGACTGCTCGCCGTCGCCGCCGGCAGAGACGTCAATGCCGAAGTGCACGACACGGTAATTCAGGAACCTCCCGTCCTGGAGATCGACCGGTTCAATCTCTGGTATGGCGCCAAGCAGGCCCTTCACCGGATCACGATGCCGATCCCTCTCAACAAGGTGACGGCCCTCGTCGGTCCAAGCGGGTGCGGCAAATCGACCCTCCTGCGGAGTGTCAACCGCCTCAATGACCTCGTGCAGAGCGTTCGCATCACGGGCGACATGCGGCTCAACGGGGACTCCATCTACGATCCACGCATGGACGTGATCGAGCTTCGCAAGCGGATGGGAATGGTTTTTCAGAAGCCGAATCCCTTTCCGATGAGCATCTACGAAAACGTCGTGTATTCCCTTCGGATCGACGGCGAAAACAACCGAGGCGTGCTCGACGAGGTATGCGAGCGGAGCCTGCGTGGGTCCGCCCTCTGGGATGAGGTCAAGGATCGCCTGCACGAGAGTGCGCTCGGCATGTCGGGCGGACAGCAGCAGCGTCTCTGCATCGCCCGCGCCATCGCCGCCGAGCCCGAGGTTCTGCTGCTCGATGAACCTTGTTCGGCGCTCGATCCGATCGCCACCGGCAAAATCGAGGATCTCATCCAGGAGCTTCGCGGCCAGTATTCGGTCTTGATGGTCACCCACAACATGCAGCAGGCAAGCCGCTCGAGCGACTACACCGCGTTCATGTACCTGGGGCGTCTGATCGAATATGGCGCCACGACCGACATCTTCACGAAGCCGATGCTGCGAGAGACCGAGGCCTACGTCACTGGCCGCTTCGGCTGATCCCTTTCCATCCTGCCATCATCATGACCAAGCACATCGAACGACAGATTGAAACGCTCAAGGAGCGGATCCTTCGGCTCGGCACGCTCGTCGAGGAGGCGATCTCAAAGTCGATCACGGCCCTGATCAACCGCGACACCGCCCTCGCCCAGCGGGTGATCGTGAACGACAGCGAGATCGATGCCATGGAGGTGGAGGTGGAAGAGGAGTGCCTCAAGATCCTCGCCCTCTATCAGCCCGTTGCGGCCGACCTCCGCTTCGTGGTGGCGGTGCTGAAGATCAACAACGACCTGGAACGGATGGGCGACCTCGCCCGCAACATCGCGAAGCGGGTCACGCAGCTCGAGGGTGGGGATCCCTACGATCTGCCGCCGGAGATCCGAACGATGGCCACCCAGGCCCAGGAAATGGTGCGGCAGTGCCTCGATGCTGTCGTCAAGCGGGATCCCACCCTCGCCCGGCAGGTCCGGGAGGAGGACGATATCGTCGACGAGGCCCGCCAGCGGATTCAGCGACGGGTGCTCCAGGGCATCAAGAATGCTCCCGAGAACGTGGAAAACCTCCTTCGAATCAACTCGGTTTCGAAGCACATCGAGCGGATCGCCGACATGGCCACGAACATCGCCGAAGACGTGGTCTACATGGTGGAAGGGGACATCGTCCGCCACCGCGCCGAGGCCTGAAAGGCCGCGGGCAAGCCGGCGTTCACGTTCCGTGCCGCGCCGTGGTACCCTCGTGACGCCGGAGAGGCCGGCAGTCGACTCGGGAGAGGTGTCAGATGACGATGTCCAGGCTTCATGATCACGGCGTCATGGCGGCCGTCGTGGCGGTGCTGTTCGTCGCCTCGGCGGCGCTGGCCGACGATGCCGTGCTCGTGTCGATCACCGGCCCGCTCGTCGGACGCGTTGGCGAACGGGTGAGTTTCGAGGTGGAACTCGTCAACCGCTCGGGCCGTCCGCTCCAGAAGCTTCGGGTCATCGACTACTTCGACAAGGGATTTCACCACGATGCTTCCGCAAGCCCCATCGAGCAAAAAGGCACGATCGACCTCATGCCCGGCACGGCGAGGCGGCTGACACTCGACTTTCTGCTGGACGAACCGGGGCGCCAGTGCCATCGCGTCGAGATCCTCGATCCGTCGCACGTGTTCGTCGGGGGCGCCACGCATTGCGTCGAGGTGGAGGCGACCGCCAACGCCACCGCGCCGAGGGTTGTGGCGCCGGTAGTGCCGCAGCCGCCACTCGCCGCGGCAAGCGGTCAGGTGCCTCCTCTGGCTGCCGCGGCGCCGGCGATGGTGGCCACGGCCCCCCAGCCCGTTCCCGTTCCTTCGCCGGCGGCCGTGGAGCTTGATCTTCAAGGTCCGGCGGAAGCCACCTCGGACGGCGTGGTGTCGTACGTCGCCACCGTACACAACAAGGGCGGCGCGGCATCGACGCCGTGCACGCTGGAGTTCTCCTGGGATGAGCTCCTCTCTCCAGTCGAGGCCTCCGACGGCTATCACCTCGTGGCATCCAAGGTGACATGGGAACTGGCTGCGATCGAGGCGGGTGGGCATCTGAAGCGACAGATCAACCTTCGGGCCAAGGCGCCTGCGGGGGCCTATCGCGATTCGCCGCCGACGAGGTCGTGCGTGCGGGCCGTGCTGACGGGCCTGACGGGCGGTGGCATGCTCGCCGATGAGTCGTGTCTCGGCATCTCCGCGACGCTGCCCCGTCCACGACTTCGCACACCCTCGGAGCTTGGGTTGAAGATGTCGCTGGCCGATCTCGACGATCCGGTTCGCCCCGGGGATGCCACCACGCTCGTCTGCACCGTGACCAACGGCGGCACGGAGCCGACCGGTCGGCTCGACCTCATCGTGATCCTGCCTGATCAGGCCAGGCTCGATTCCGATCGAACGGCGGCACGGGTCCGGATCGACGACACCCGCATCACGTTCGACCCGCTTCAGCCGATCCCTGCCGGCGGCCAAAAGTCTTTTGAGATCAGCTACCGGATGCCCGTCGGGGGCACGGGGCGGGCCACTGCCGTGTTGTCGAGCACGGAACTCGACGGATCGATCGAGCGAAACTGTCAGACCGTGTTTCTCGAACCCTGAGCGGCCGTCAGCGGCCGATCCCGCGCGATCAGGCAGGATGATCCGATTGTGCGGGGATGGGTGAAAGCGTCCTTCCGACCAGGACGATGAGTGGCCTGCGGAGGCAGGGATGCTCGTCGTGACGTCGAACTGGGCCCTCGGAGACGGCACGATCGTGCCGGTGGACCACCGTCCGCACAGCTGGCTGCCGACGGCAATCCACCGCGCGGCCATCCGGGCGGGATTTCGTCGCGACGGCACCTATCGGCCGGTCGAGCGACTCGACGTGGTGTTTGCGGGCGATACGTTCGACAGCCTCCTGTCGTCGGCATGGTGGGGGGCTGCGAGGCCGTGGCACGAGAGTCGCGAGTCGCGAGAGCTTCTGGCTGGCATCGCAGGCCGGTGCCTTCGGCGGGCCCGTCGATCGCTCGGGCCGCTCGTTCGCTGGGGGCGTCATGGGCTGAGGGTGCCCTCCGCCGCACGCGGGCGACCTGGTCGTGAGACGGTCGACGTGCCGGTGTGTGTCACCTTGCTCGTGGGCGATCGTGACGCGATGGTGGCGGGCTTGGAGCCGCGGCGCCGATCGCTTCCGCTGACGGTGGGCCATCGATGGGATGACGGACGGATCACGGTACGTCACGGGCACGAACTCGATCCCGTGTGTGGCGCCGATGAGCCGGCTCCGTGGGGGTGTCGCGACCGACGCCCAACGCTCGGTGAGAGCGTGTCGATCGATCTCGTCGGCCGGTTTCTCCGTGCCCTGATGGTGGATGGACAGCAGGCCCGCGCCGTCGTCGGGCCGTTGGCTCGGCGGCTCGCCGTGGCCGGCCCGATGACACTTCCCCACGCGTTTCATGGCTGGGGCGGTGTGTCCTCGTCACGAGGCGAACGCGACGGGCTTCACGGAGCGGTCGTCACGGCGTGGCGTCGGAGTGTCGAGGCCTGGCGTCATGAGGCCCGGCGATGTGTGCCGTCGTGCGAGGTCGAGTGCGACGTGATCGACGCGCTCGGGGGATGGCTCGATCGGGCGATGGATGAGTCCGATCGCGCGCCGACGGTCCCCGACGCCCTTCAGTGCCTTCTGCCACGGTCATCCCGCCAGTCGGCCGGGGCCGTCGTGGGCCATCTTGTCCCGTCGGACGACACCACGGGGGCGATGCTGCTGGGCGTGCCCCCCGTGGGATCGCTCGCGCCGAAGGTGGTGATCTGCCCCGAGGATGGCGGGTGGCCTCGGTGGGAGCCACTGTCGGGCGAGGATGAATCCCCGTCGGTGATCGCGATTCACGGGGCGAAGGGTGTGCCCGTGGAGACGCTCGGGGGCGTGATCATCGAGGCGGCATGATGCCTGGGCATGGGGAGCGGACGATGGTCTGTGAACAGCTCATCGAGATCAGCACGACCTTCGCGTCTCGTTCCGCCGCCGATGCGTGTGCGCGACGGCTCGTGGAGGTGCGCGTTGCCGCCTGTGTCCAGGTCGACGGGCCCGTGTCGAGCGTCTACCGATGGCGGTCGGCGGTCGAGATCGCCGAGGAATGGCGATGCACCTGCAAGACGACGCCGGAACGCGAGGGCGAATGCCTGGCGGCGATCACGGCCCTGCACGATTACGAGACCCCGCAACTGGTTGTGACCGCGGTGGCCACCACGCCGGCCTACGGGGCGTGGGTTCGGGCCAGTGTCTCGGTTTCCTGAGCAGACAGACATCATCCCGAAGGGGGCATCGTGTTGGCGTTTGAGATCGCGCTTCATGGTCGACCGGAGACCGTGACACCAGGGGCCGACCTCACCGATGCTTGGGGAACATGGCCCACCGTGACCGTGCCGCCGGCAACCTTGGCCGATCCCATGGTCATCCTCTTCGACGACGCGATCGGGCGGCTTGCCGCGATCGAGCGGCTCTACGTTGAGCCCGACGGGTCGTTCGTGTGGGCGAGTGGACGGCGTGACGAGGTGGCCGGCCGGGATTGGTGGCAGATCGACGGCAACGCGTTCGACCGCGACGGCCGGGTCGTCGTGGTGGATCTCAAGGGGAGTTGCCCACCGGAGGCATTTGATCGCGTGATCGCTGCCTTTGGGTGGCCGGGCCAGCGGCTGCTCATGCAGTTGGTCCGTTCGGCTGCCCTGCTCGAGGAGTCGGTGTTTCGACGCCATGCGACGGCTCGGGGGCTTGCCAAGGATGGCGAAAGGCTGAGGCCTCAGTAGGGGTGGGGTGGAATCGGTTGTGCCGGCACGACCGGCCAGGCCACGGCCACCAGGGGCTGGCCTGCCGATAGCCCTTCACGAGGGCCCGTGATGGGGTGGGAACGCTGACTGCGAGGATCGAACACACATGGCTGCGTGGCGCATCGGGCGGTGGCGGAAACGGGGATTCATGCTGGTGATGGCGTCGGGCCTGGCCGCGACGAGCGTCGTGACGACGGCCGCCACGAGCGACAGCCTGCCTCTTGCGGCCGCGTTTGGTGGTGGCGTTCACTCCTATTTTGCCGGCGACTATCTGCGGGCATACGACGACCTCTCGATGGCCATCGAGGGAGGTTCGCAGGATCCGCGGGCCTGGTACTTTCGCGGGTTGGCGGCCCTCAAACTCGGCCGCTTTGACGAAGCCGAGGCTGATTTCAGCGCCGGTGCGGCCCATGAAATCGCCGGCGCAGGAGCGTGGCCGGTGAATCGGTCGCTCGAGCGGGTTCAGGGAAGCGACCGGCTGCAGCTCGAGCGGCACCGCACGCAGGCGAGGGTGGCCGGGCTTCAGGAAGACCACCGACGCCGGAAGCTCCGCTATCTCGATGTCGAGCGGGCTGAGCCGGAGGTGCTTCGGCCCCGTCGTCCCGTCGAGCATGTGCAGCCCGATGCCACGGGGCCCTTTTCGGGCGGAACACCCGAGGCCATCGAACCCGTTCCGGCGGTGAACCCGGCTGCGGACAAGCCTGTGAACCCTGCGAGCGACGATCCGTTCGCTCCGGCGGTGTCGTCGCAGCGCAGTGAGCAGATCGAGTCACGTGCCTCGGAGTTCGAGAACGCCGCTGGTCAAAACGATTCCCGCCGGGAGCGGGAGGCGGCCGAGGTGGAGAACTCGTTCGAGCAGAACGACGCGCAGGCCGAACGCGACATCGTCCGCTGAGCGGTCTCGCGGGCCCTTCAGACCGTGGTGCGGGCGGCCGCCGAGGCCAGAAGGATCCATCCCGCGATCATGAGCGTGCCCCCGATCGGCACGATGGCTCCAAGCACGGTCACGCCCGTCAGGGCGAGCGTCCCCAGGCAGCCGCTGAAGATGAGCGTGCCGAGGATGAAACACGCGGTCGAAGCCGCGAGTCCGGGAGCGGTGGGGCGAACGAGGCTCAAGAGGCCCGTGCCAACCAAGGCAAGCCCGTGGTACATCGCATACCGCGATGCCGTCTCCCAGTTGCCTGCCTGACCCGAGGCCTCGAGAACGGCCTTCAGCCCGTGGGCTCCGAAGGCTCCGGTCGCCACGGAGAGGGCTCCGATCACGGCTCCACCGACGATGGCGACACGGGCGGTCGGGCTCATGGCCGCGTGGTGCCGAGGAGCTTCTCCTCCTCTTCCTCCTGGATGATGATCCGCGGCGTGACCATCAGCATCAGGCTGTCGGTGGTCCGGCCCAGGCCGACGTTCTTGAAGAGTCGGTTGATGTAAGGGATCTTCGACAGAATCGGCACGCCGAACTCGTTGCGGCCTTCCCGTTGGCGTTTGATGCCGCCGAGGAGCACCGTGCCACCGTCGGGCACGCTCACCGTCGTGGTGACCGTCGTGAAGAGGAACTCGGGCAACTGGATGGTGGTGCCGTTGGACACGAGTTCCAGTTCGCCGGATTGGGCCGTGCCGTTGGTGAGACCTGCGATGCCGTTCATTCCGGGCAGGTTGACGTCGGAGCCGCTCTTTTCATCGCTCGTCTTCGACTTGGTCGAACGAGAGCCCTCGAACTGGAACTCCTGAACCTGGCCGATCTGCGAGAAGAACGGCACGAGGGTGAGCCGCACAAATCTCCGATCATTGGAGACGACCGCCTGCACGTTCACCGCGGTTCCCTCGTTGAGGACGGTGATGACCGGCTGCTGGGCGGCGGAAAAGTCACCGACGACGGGAACGACCGCGGTGACGAAGGGGCGCTGTTTGGTGTCGGAAACGAACGCCTGCTGGCCGTTGAACAGGGTGACTTTCGGCGCCTGCATGATGTTGGATCGCGTGTTGCCCTGCGCCGCCTGGATGAGAAAGTAGGCTTCAATATCGGAGAGGATGGCAAAGCCGAAGTTGGCGGCGCTTGTGGTGGGGTCGGGCATGCCCGGAAACACCGGCACCTGGGCCCCGCCGAAGCTGTTCTGGCGGAAGGGGATCGAAAAGAAGTTTTGACCCGCCGGCACCTGGCCACCTCCCGTGCCCGTTCCCAGCGTTCCGGCGATGCCCGAGGCGGAGTTCGTGAGGGCAACGCCAGGGTTGCCGGTGCTGTCGAGGCCGATCACCTGCGATCGTCCCCCAGGCGCGGCGCCGATTCCGCTGTCATAGGGATTCGAGGAGCCATTGCTCGACGTTGGGATCGCCGTCATGTTGAGCGGCTGGTTGACTCCCGATTGAATGTTGAAGTCGAAGTCGACGCCGATCCGTTCGAAGAACGTGTCGGCAAGGGTGATGAAGCGGACTTCAATCGTCACCTGGAGATCCTGCAGGCGGCGCAGCTGCTCGAGGAGGTCGGCGATCTCCTCATGCACTTCTTGGGTCTGGCTGATGACCAGACTCAGATTCGTGTCGAACTGGCGAATGGCGCCCGGGCCACCGGTCGTTTCCCAGGTATCCGGCTGCACGGTGCTTTCGATGAGATTGATGAGCGACTGGTAGTTGGCCTGATTGCCACCCTGCGAAGGCGGACCGAACGGAATCGATGGTGTGGAGCCCGTGGTGGGAGGGTTTCCGCCGAGTTGCAGCTGGGCGAGGGACGCCGCGTTGACGGCGGCGTCGCTGCCGGCCCGGGTGGCGTTGATGCCGGACGGCGGAGGGCCGACCTGCACCGCCAGGTTATTGCGGAGCGCCACCTGGGAGTAGCCGTCGCGCAGGGCGCCCGTGATGCCAAGGCCGTCGGACGAGAAGTTAGGGATCGGCATCACCAGGTCGGCCACCTGGTAGCTGACGGCGTAGACCTGGCCCTTCACGAGTCGCGGACTCGTGACCTTGAGCACCTCATCCTTGACGACGTAGTTCAGGTGGAGTGGCTCGAGGAGCAGCTTGAGGGCGCTCTTCAGCGAGATCGGCTGGTCGAGCGAAAGCGTGACGGGCGTGTCGCTGCGAACGGCTTCTTGTTCGAGGCCCACCATGTCGAGGTGAATGGCCACGTCGGCCTGCTTGGCGAGTGCGTCGATGACCACCGCCAGCGGCTGCTCGCGATAGGACGGCTTGACCGGCACGTCCAACTTCTTGTGGATGGCGAGTTCGGCGGCGCTGATGCGGGAACGCCCCTCGGCCAGTCGCTGCGCCCGCGACTTGGTGAGATCTTCCCAGTCCTTGGTTTCCGGGAACTTGATCGGGCCGGCGAACGGGGAGGCGGAGCTGGCGATGTCTTCGGCCACGTCGAGGAAGCCCGACTGATGCTCCCCTTCGATCGACTTCTGGGCATCGAGTCGCCGGATCATCCGGCTCTGGGCGAGCAGCTGTCGCACGACGGCGTTGTCGGGGGCGAGTTGTCCGGCCTTTTTGGCGATCGCCTCGGCTTCGGCGAAGCGTCGCTCGTCGACGAGCGAGTTGTACTCTTCGATCAGCATCGCGATGCGCTGGTCGACCTCGACCCGCTGGGCACGTTCCCGATCGATCTGGGCCTCGACCTGTGCCGACCGCTTCTCGAGGGCAAGTTCGGCACGCCGCTTCCCGGTGGATTCTTCGATGTCGCGACGGGTCCGCTCGATTCGGCGAAGCAACTGGGAGCGTGCGTCGTCGGAGAGCGGGGCGTCGTCGAGACTCGCGGCGAGTGAATCGAGCAGGTCGAGGGCGTCGGCGGGTGCCTTGTGCGAGAGCCGCTTGGCTTCGAGTTGCTTGGCGGCAACCTCGGCCGAGACCCGTGCCACTTGGAGGGATTCCGCGGCGGCGGTCGATTCGGCCGCGCGGAGCGGAACGGTCGCCGAAGCTTCAGGGGCCGTCTGTGTCGGGTTCAAGGCCGCGTCGATCACCCGACGGGCGCTGGCGGCATCGGCCGACCGCTCGCCGTCGGGCGGAGGGAGGTCCTCGGCATGGGCCGGACGGGCGCCACTCCACGCCATCAGGAGTCCTGCCGCGACGACCAGACAGGCCAGCGTGGCCGTCGGTCGGCACCGGCCGAACTCAGAGTGGGTGGGCATAGGGCGTGACATGCGCGGATTCCTTGTGCGGGAAACGATCCGTGGGGCGGGAGAGGTACCCGGATCGGCCGTCACGGGTCAAGGCCACGTGTCGATGCAAAATCGCGGGAAATGGGGCCTTTTGTCAGGCTCCGCCGGCGTCGCGACTCAGGCCGTTTCCGTCGAGTCCGTCGAGCCGACGGCCGCCGACGAGCGGCGGTGGACCGCTTTTTCAACCGTGTCGAGCAGTTGATCGACCCGGAAGGGCTTGAAGAGCACCAGGTCGATGCCCGCCTGCCGGGCCTTCACGATGGAGTGTCCCGGGTCGTAGCCGAACCCCGTCATGAGGATCAAAGGGACGGGATCGATGATCTCCTGGAGCCGAAGAAGGAGCTGATGACCGCTCATGTCGGGGAGGCGGATGTCGGCGATGATGGCGTCATAACACTCCCGGCGGCAGGCTCGCACCATCGAGGCCGCCTCCGCCCCGTCGCGGGCGGTTTCCACCGTGCAGCCCGACCGCTCGAGCAGGGCGTGGGCCGCCTGGCGCACCTGCTCGTCGGAATCGACGACCAGGATTCTCCGTCCGATCAGCGTTCGACGCCGTTCGCCCTGACGCCGTTGCGAGTGGGCGGAACTCGGTGCCATCTGCTCACCCACGCGCTGGATCACCTGCTTGATGTCGCGAGCGTTTTTGAGGATGCGCTGGAGCCGCTCGACCACATCGGCATCGTGGCCGATATACCGTTCCATGACACTGACGGCGTCGTTGAGGATGTCGTCGACCGGGAGCGCGACGGCTCCATGGATCGCCTCGATGCTTTCGGCGGCCGTGGTGGCCTTCTCTGCGACCAGCAGCTCCAGTGTGTTGACCGCTGTGGCGACGTCACCGGAAAAAATCTCGAGGAACTGCAGGTCGGTTGCATCAAAGCCCCCTGGTTCCGGGCTCTCGACATTGAACGTGCCGATCACCTGGTCGTGCAGTTTCAGGGGAACGGTGATCGAGCTCTTGGCTCCCTTGCACCCCTCGAGATAGAGCGGGTCCTTGGTGGTATCGCTGCACCAGTAGCTGCGGCCGGTGGCCGCGACGTAGCCGGTTACGCCGTTGTGTTCTGGTCGGGCATACAGCAGCCGCGCTTCGGCTTCCGGCTGCATGCCTTCGGCGAGGAGGGGCTCGAGTCGTCCGGTCTGACGGTCGAGAAGTCGAATCTCCAGGACGTCGAACTGGAGGAGATCCTTCGAGTAGTGAAGAATGTTGCTCTTGAGGAGTTCGATCCGCTCCGACACCGTCATGTCGGCCAGTTCGGAAGGAGAGAGATCGGCCAGCGACTGGCCCGCAGCATGGATGGCCGCACGCTTCTGCTGATTGAGGATGGTGAGCGTGATGTCACGCACGGTCACCACGGTCCGTGAACTCGCCGCCAGGTCCGCCGGCGGGAATGCCCGGGATGCGTGAACGGCAAAAAAACGGGTCGCCGCCGTCTTGAGGATCAGGGCAGCAGGGGCTCCGGCCATGAGGGCTTCGTGGAACGCCGAAACCTCTTCCGGCCGATGATCGACCGACCAGCCCGTCAGGGACGCGAGGAAACTCTGGCCGCGCAGATCCCCTTGGCCGCACCAATCGGTGAGCCGTTCGTTGGCCCACGCGACCGTGCCTCCCGGTTCCAGAATGGCCAGGCCCTCCGGAAGGTGGTCGACCACTTCGGAGGCGCGAAGCCGACCAAGTCTCGAAGCGGCCGAATCGTCGTCAGACTGCGTCACCAGCCATCCTCCGGAAGCGGCCGTCCTTCGACCGCCGTGGAATCCTTCGAAGTATAAAACCGTGGCGCCCGCCCGCCAAATCACGATCCGACGTTGTCGTGTGGCACACCCCACCTATACTCCCCTGGGTCGTCATGCCGGTGGCCGCCGCGACCACCGGAAGAAACCCCTCTGCGGCACAGCCGAGCCCGAGGCCGATCGTGAGTGAGCCTTCCCCGTCGTTTCTCGAACGACACCAGTTCCTGATCTACCGACTGTTTTCACTGGCCGGGCTGATTCCGGTCGGGGCCTTTCTGGTGGTTCACCTGCTGACAAACGCGTCGATTCTTGCCGGCGATGACGGCAGGACGTTTCAGTCGCGGGTCGACATGATCCACTCGCTCGGGCCGCTGCTCGTGCCGATCGAATGGGCGTTCATCTTCCTTCCGATGCTCTTTCACGCCGCGGTGGGCTTCGTGATCATCGCCAACGGGATGCCCAACGTGGGTTCATATCCGTATGTCGGCAACGTCCGCTACACCCTCCAGCGAGCCAGCGGGATGATCGCCTTCGCGTTCATCATGTGGCACATCATCCAGCTGCATTGGCTTGGAAAACCCTTCGGAGGCGGGCAGTTCGACCCGCACCATGCCGCCAGTACGGCTGCCGAAGCGCTGCAGCCGACGCTCGTGGCGATTCTCTACGCCATCGGCGTTCTCTCGACCGTCTACCACTTCTCGAACGGGCTGTGGACCCTCGGTATCACGTGGGGATTGTGGACGAGTCCCGCCGCGATGCGTCGGGCCAATGCGGTCAGTGTCGTCGTGGGGCTGGTCCTGGCGGCCGCAGGCCTCGGGGCGCTCGGTGGCATGCGATCGGTCGATGTGTCGAAGGCCCGTGAGGCCGAGACGTGGTCGGAGAAGCAGAAGCGGGCGGTCACCGTTCCCGGGGCGGCCGTGGCGCCCACGCCGATTCCCGTGGCACCCCACTGATTTTTCATGCATCCAGGAACAGACCAGGAACAGAGAGAGTCATGAGTCAACCGAGCGTTCTCGTCATTGGCGGTGGTCTCGCCGGCCTTGCGGCCACCATGCGGCTTGCCGAACTCGGCGTGCACGTCGATCTGGTCAGCCTCGTGCCGGTGAAGCGGTCGCACAGCGTCTGCGCCCAGGGGGGGATCAACAGCGTGAACGCGCTGACCCGCCAGCAGGGGGACAACGAGTGGAAGCACCTCGACGACACGGTGTATGGGGGCGATTTCCTCCAGCACCAGCCCCCGGTCAAGGAGATGACCGACTGGGGGCCGCGGGTCATCGACCTGATGGATCGACTTGGGGTGCCGTTCAACCGCACGTCCGAGGGGTTTCGTGACCAACGTCGATTCGGTGGCACCCTCTACAAGCGTACGGCCTTCGCCGGGGCGACCACGGGCCAGCAGCTTCTCTATGCCCTCGATGAGCAGGTTCGCCGTCGCGAGGTCGAGGGGTTGGTCAAGAAATGGGAGTTCTGGGACTTTCTCGCGCCGGTCCTCGATGAGTCCGGTCGGTGCCGCGGGGCGGTCTGTCAGGATCTCGTCACGATGCAGTTTCGATCCTTCCCGGCCGACGCCGTGGTTCTGGCGACGGGCGGGAACGGACTGATCTACGGCCGATCGACCATGTCGATGGTGTGCACCGGCAGCGCCGTGAGCCGGGCGTATCAGGCCGGGGCCTGGTATGGGAACGGCGAGTTCATCCAGGTTCATCCGACCGCCATTCCCGGCACCGACAAACTGCGGCTGATGAGCGAAAGCGCCCGCGGTGAGGGGGGACGCGTGTGGGTGCCCCGCATCCCGCAGGATCCCCGCGACCCGCGGTCGATTCCCGAAGCCGATCGCTACTACTTTCTCGAGGAGCGTTATCCGAAATATGGCAATCTCGTCCCGCGCGACATCGCGACGCGGGAGATCTTCGACATCTGCACGAACGAAGGCCTGTCGGTCGAAAAAGACCGCCTGAGCGTGTACCTCGACCTGACGCACATCCCGAGGGAGACCCTCGATCGAAAGCTGGGCGGCATCCTCGAGATCTACGAGAAGTTTCAGGGTGTCGATCCGCGTGACACGCCGATGAAGATCTTTCCAGCGGTGCACTACTCGATGGGCGGCCTGTGGGTCGACTACGAGAAGAGCGCCACGGGCGGCCTCGTGGAAGGGTCGCTGCGGAACCAGCAGACGAACCTTCCCGGCCTCTATGCGATCGGGGAGTGCGACTACCAGTATCACGGTGCCAATCGTCTGGGGGCCAACTCGCTGCTCTCCTGCATCTTCAGTGGTCTGTTCGTGGCCCCCACGCTGGTGAACGTCTGCGGCCGCCGCGTGGGCGACGACACGAGCCGGCTTTTCGAAGCAGAGGTTCGGCGGCAGGAGGAGCGGCACCGGGAACTCCTCTCCCGCACCTCGGGCGACGAGAATCCCTACGCCCTTCACCAGGAACTGGGCAACCTCATGACACGGGTCGCGACCGTCGTTCGTCGCAACGATCAGCTCGCTCCCGCCTACGACGACGTCTGCCGGATGGCAGAGCGATGGAAGCGGTGCGCGGTGTCGGACACGGGCAGCTGGACCAACCAAAACGTCGTGTTCACGAAGGCCCTCGGCGACATGTTTCCCATCGCGAAACTGATCCTCAAGGGGGCCCTGCTTCGGGACGAATGCCGCGGGGCCCACTTCAAGCCCGCTTTCGCGATGCCGGGCCTTGTGGCGACGGAGCCCGAGGCGCGGCGCCGCGAGGCGGAGCAGTGGTGCGATGCCTTCGCGGCCAACACAAACAAGTGGCTCAAGTCGACGATCGCCTCCTGTGGACCATCGGGCGATCCCGTCATTTCCTACCAGGATGTCGACACGTCGCTCATTCCCCCGAGGCCTCGGCTCTATGGGCTCGTGGGCGGCGATGCCATCGAGGAGGTCTGGAAGGAACGGGCCGCGAAGGCAGTGGGAGGAAAGCAGGCGGTCGGAGCAGGGGCCTGAGTCTCAGACACACGGAGTTCGATCATGATCAAAGCATCCGAGACAGTTGTCGACGCCGACGCAGCCCATGGTGGCCATGGGGATGGTAACGCGACTCGCACGGTTCGTGTCCGCGTGCTGCGGCAGGACGTGGCCGGCGGTGAGAGCTACTGGGAGCGTCATGAGGTGGCGTATGAGCCCAACATGAACGTGATCAGTGTTCTCCAGAAGATCGCCGCGTCGGCAAAATCGCAAGACGGCCGACGCGTCGCCCCGGTGGCCTGGGATTGCTGCTGCCTCGAGGAGGTGTGCGGATCGTGCACGATGCTGATCAACGGCCGAACCCGCATGGCCTGCTCGAGCCTCGTCGATCGGCTCATGGCCGAAGACGGCGAAGAGATCGAACTTCGGCCGATGTCGAAGTTTCCCGTCGTGCGCGATCTGGTCGTCGATCGCAAGCGATTGTTCGGCGGTCTCGAGAAGGTGAAGGCCTGGGTTCCGGTCGAGGGGTCGTACGACCTTGGCCCGGGGCCCCGCATTTCCCCCGAGGAGCAGGAGGACGCCTACCCTCTTTCAACGTGCATGAGCTGCGGGTGCTGCGTGGAAGCATGTCCGCAATACACCAAGGTGGAGGTCGTGCGTCGCGACGACGAGACCGAGGCCGAGTTTGAAAAGCGACGAAAGGCCGCCTTCAATGCCGGGTTCGTCGGACCGCATGCGGTGAGCCAGGCGATGCTGTTCAATGCCCATCCGACGGGACGAATGATCGCCGATGAACGCATGGAGGCGCTCACGCGGCAGGGTGGGATTCAGATGTGTGGCAACGCCCAGAACTGCGTCGCCGTGTGCCCGAAGAGCATTCCATTGACCCGATCGATCGCCCGGGCCGGCCGGGCGGCGACGGTATGGGCGATCAAGAAACTCTTCGACCGCTGAGTTCGTGGCCGCATCGTGGGTGTTGGGCCACGGAACGGGCCTCCCTCCACCCCGGCCATCGCGGGGACGTGCCGGGCGTCGTGGGCCCGTGGAGAGGGGCTCCGCGGCGTTGGACCACCTGGTCTTTTGAGCACCGGAAAGGCCTCCGGTTTGCCGGTTTTCACGCCGCGTGGTACGGTTTGGCAAGTGAAGGGGCGGCTTTCTCAAACGCCGCCAGCCGCGTTCCCGGCCGTGCCGGGCGTTCCGTCGAGGCATCTGGAAGCCTCGGGAATCGATGCGGACGACGTTTCGAGGAAGCAACGAGGCAACGAGTGTTCATGGACAAGGTGTCGGACCACCCGGCGGAGTCGGGGGTGACGACCACAGCGGTCGCGCCGCAGGCAGCGGGCAGTTTTCGCGAGTTGGGCCTTTCTGCGGTGACGCTCGCCGCCGTCGATCGGGCCGGGTACACCACCCCCACTCCGGTGCAGGCCGGGTTGATCCCACGGGCGCTCACGGGCATCGACGTGTTGGGGCAGGCCCGCACGGGAACGGGCAAGACGGCGTCGTTCGTGCTGCCGATCCTCGAGCGGGTGCTGCAGCCGGGCCGCGAGGGCGGACCTCGGGCGCTGGTGCTGGTTCCCACGCGGGAACTCGCCGTGCAGGTGAAGGACGAGTTTGAAAAGCTCGCGCAGGGTTCGAAGGTGCACTGCGTCGCCGTCTATGGCGGCAAGCCGATCAAGGGTCAGATCGACAAGTTGGCCAAGCACCCGGCCGTCGTCGTGGGCACGCCCGGACGGGTGCTCGACCACATGAGCCGTGGAACGCTCTCGTTTTCGGCGCTCGACATCGTGACGCTGGACGAGGCCGATCGGATGCTCGACATCGGGTTTCGCCCGGACATCGAGAAGATCCTCCGCCGTTGCCCCGACAGCCGGCAGACGCTGCTGCTTTCAGCCACCGTGCCACCACCGGTGCAGAAGCTCGCAACCCGCTACATGCGAGATCCGGAGATTCTCGATTTCTCCACGAATGAACTCGCCGTCGAGACGATCGAACAGCGGTATTTCACGGTCGATCCCACCCGCAAGTTCGACCTGCTCGAGCGGCTGTTGGATCGCGAGAATCCGCGTCAGGTCATCGTCTTCTGCCGCACCAAGCGGGGCACCGACAAGATCCACGACAAGCTGGCTCGTCGGCGATCGCGGTCGTCCGGTGAGGTCGCATGCATCCACGGCGACCTTGCCCAGAGTGTCCGCGACCGTGTGATGCGGCAGTTTCGCGACGGGAGCACGAGGATTCTCGTGGCCACCGACGTCGTGGGGCGAGGCATCGACGTGTCGAGCGTGTCGCACATCGTGAACTACGACATTCCGGAGTTCTGCGACGACTACGTTCACCGTGTGGGCCGCACGGGACGCATGGGTCGGGAGGGGATCGCCTTCACGTTCGTGACGCCGGAGGAAGGGCCCCAGTTGACTCGCATCGAGATGCGGATCGAGCGGCTTCTTCAGCGGGATGAACTCGAAGGCTTCGAGGCCTTCGACCGTCGGCCGAAGCCCGCTCCCGTCGAGCAGTTGCCCACCGGCGGATTCGAACGGGCGGCTGCTGCGGCTACCGAGGCGCCCGAGGTCGCGGAAGCCACCGACGCTCCGAAACGTCCGGCCGGTTTGCTGGGGAAGCGTGGCCCAAAGCGGCACCGGCGAGCGCTATGATTACGGGCTGCTTCGCCTTCGCGCAGCCCTTGAGCAGGATCACGGTCTGCTTCGCCTTCGCGCAGCCCTTGAGGTGGATCACGGGCTGATTCGGGGCGGTGGACGGGGATTTCGCCGTGGCTGTGGATGAACGACGTGCGATCCGGCAACGCCTCGAGAGCCTCGCGGAGGCCGGGGTGACCCATCTTCCGAAGGCTATCGCGCGGCCTTCGTCAGCCCCTTCTACGCTCCCGGTGGAGTCCACGACGGTCCCTGGGGTCGATGCCGCCGACCGTGTCGCATCCTTGTCGGTGCTCGCACATGAGGTCGCCAGGTGCACCCGATGCGCCGATCTGGCCTCACATCGCACCCAGACCGTGTTCGGCGTCGGCCGCGCTGATGCGAGGATTTGCTTTCTGGGTGAGGCGCCCGGGGCCGATGAAGATGCCTCCGGGGAACCATTCGTCGGCCGAGCAGGCCAGCTGCTGACCAAGATCATCGAGGCCTGTCGTCTT
Organism: Pirellulales bacterium; assembly: GCA_017853835.1. Classification (GTDB taxonomy): domain Bacteria; phylum Planctomycetota; class Planctomycetia; order Pirellulales; family UBA1268; genus QWPN01. The sequence goes on from JAFMIU010000009.1 coordinate 51,440, forward strand.
CGACGGGAGGACGTCTACATCCTCAACGTGTTGAAGTGCCGGCCGCCTGAGAACCGCACGCCCGAGCCCGACGAGGTCGATCACTGCCGTGGCTTCTTCGAACGGCAACTGGCCATCATCGCCCCAGACTACATCTGCTGCCTGGGCACGACGGCCGCGCATGCCCTGCTGCAGTCCACCGAGCCGATCGGCCGGCTCCGAAAGCGGTGGTTTGCCTATCGCTCTGCGAAGGTGATCTGCACCTATCACCCCTCCTATCTTCTCCGAACACCGTCGGCGAAGCGGGATGTGTGGGATGACATGAAGCTTTTGATGGCCGACATGGGCGTGGAGCTCTGACCGGCCGGTTTTTCTGGAGGTGCCGGTGGTAACGATCCGATGAAATGGTTGGGTCTGGGGGAGGGGAACAGCCGCTGATGAAGGGCGGAGCTGCGCCGGAACGATCCGGCCGGCCCACGTTCCCGAGGATTGTGGGGTGTCATGGACGGGGTCCATCGAGTCGTCGTTGCGATCGGGCGCGGTGTCGCCGTGACGGCAGCCCTTGCGCTGGCCGGCTGCACAATGTGCCCGGATCCCTTCGACTACGCTGGTCCCGTGCCCAACGGATCCGCTCCACAAAACGAGTTCCGGGCCCGCAGCAATGGCATTCTGCCGATCGGCGCGACGCCGCGACCGTGGCCGCCGATCGTCAAGCGGCAGGGCCCCGGTGACGTCCTGCCGGCGTCGCTCGCGCAGGCTCCACAGAAGCCGTCCGTCGACGCGATGAACCACGATGGCGTGTCGTCGAGCGTCCTCACCGTCGAGGGAGATGGTACGGGGGACGAACGAACGGAGCCGGCAGGGCTCGAGCAACCGCTTCGTGATCCCTGGGAGGTGATGCCGGTCTTCGAGACCTTCGACGAGGCGGATCAGTCATCGGTGCCCGAGATCGACGGACCAACTCCCGTCGCGGAGGTGATGCCATCGCTGGCTGAAACCCCCGGATGGCGCCCTCGCACCACCCGGTGATCACGCCGGCTTGACGGATGCGGGATCGGGAGACCATCCGTCTGGCACCACCGCGTCTTTGGGGACGACGGCAACGCCGTCCCGCACGGTGAACCGCGTGTCGTCGGCCGTGTCGACCCAGCCGTGTTCGTTGACGATCCTCGCACGGCTGCCGATCCGGGCATTCTTGTCGACGATGGCGCCGGCGATGATCGTGTTGTCGCCGATGCCCATCGGCGGAAGGCCGCGTGCTGCATCCGAGGCGAGACCGTGGTCGGTCTCGTAGTAATCGTTGCCGAGGATCACCGAGTCTCGGATCACGACGTTGCGACCAATGCGGCAGCGAAGACCGACGACGCTGTTTTCAATGACAGCCCCAGCCTCGATCAGGCATCCATCCGAAATCAGGCTGTTGCGAATGCTCGCGCCGCCGATCCGCGTGGGAGGCAGGAACCTCGCTCGGGAGTAGATGGGGGCTTCGGCGTCGTGAAGGTTGAACGGAGGCGCCTCGCTGCCGAGATCGATGTTGCACTGGTAGTAGGATCGGATCGTGCCGATGTCTTCCCAATAGCCATCGAAGGCATGCAACTGAACCTTTCGGGCCCTGATCGCCGCCGGAAAAACCTCCTTGCCGAAGTCCTGATAGTCGGTCTTCGTGAGGAGATCGAGCAGGCAGTCGCGGTTGAAGAGGTAGATGCCCATGCTCGCCATCAGCGATCGTCCCGCCGCGGGGATGCCCTGGGCCTCGATCCACGCCGGATCGGTACGAAACCCGGCAAGTTCCGCCGCCGTCTTCGGCTTCTCGAGGAACCCGAGCACCCGTCCACCCGCTTCGAGCCGCATGATGCCGAAGGCCGAGGCGGCCTCGTCCTTGACCGGAATCCCGGCGATCGTGACATCGGCGTTGCTCGCCATGTGCGTGGCGAGCATGTCGGCATAGTTCATTCGGTAGAGCTGATCACCCGAGAGAATGAGCACATGCTTGATGTCGGGCTGCTGCAGGTACCGGATGTTTTGACGGACGGCGTCGGCGGTTCCCTGGTACCACCCGGCGTTGTCGAGGGTCTGCTGGGCCGCGAGGATCTCGACGAACCCCCCGCTGAACGGGTCGAACGTGTAGGTGCGGCGGATATGTCGGTGGAGGCTCACCGAGTTGAACTGGGTGAGCACGTACACCCGCTGCACGCCGCTGTTGATGCAGTTGGAGAGCGGAACGTCGATGATGCGGTATTTGCCGGCCAATGGCACGGCCGGCTTCGACCGGTCACGAGTGAGCGGGAAGAGCCGGGTTCCCCGACCGCCGCCGAGCACCAACGCCAAGACTCGTTTGACCGACATGCCTCACTCCTCGGGGGCGTCGCCTTGCCGAAGCTCCCATGCTACGGGAACGGGCGGGTGGCCCCAAAGGCGTCGTGCTGACGGAGGTTTTCGGCCGTTCGTCGCTCCCCTGCCCAGAAGGGGCGGGATAATCCGTTTTTTCCGGCAACTCGGGACGGTCCCCAACGCCGCCGGATGCATCGGCGGCGGGGGTTCAGCCCTTGATGACGAAGTTCACCAGCCGACCTGGCACCGCAACCACCTTCACGATCGTTTTGCCGGCGAGGAGTTCGGCAATTTTCGGGTCGGCCACAGCGGCCGCCTTCATCGCGTCGGCGTCCGCATCGGCCGGCACCACGACCCGGCCACGCAGTTTGCCCTGAACCTGAACCGGGATCTCCACGGAGTCGTCCTTGAGCCACCGCTCGTCGACGGCGGGCCATGTGGCGATCGACACCGGGGCTGGTTTCCCGAGCACCTGCCAGAGCTCCTCGGCGAGGTGGGGGGCGAATGGGGCGAGAATCGTCACGAACGGCTCCAGGATGGCCCGGGGGCGACGGTCGAGGGGTGTGCAGTAGTTGACGAACTCCATCATCCGGGCGATCGCCGTGTTGAACGACAGGCCCTCGATGTCCCTGGTGACTTTGTCGATCGTGCGGTGGAGTTCCCGAAGATCGTCGTCGGAGGGCTGGGTGTCGCTCACCTGGTGGGCGAGGGCGATCTCGTCGGCTCGTTCGTCCACCACGAGCCTCCAGCAGCGGTCGAGGAACCCGCGCACGCCGCTGACGCCACTGGTGCTCCACGGCTTCGTCGCCTCGAGGGGACCCATGAACATCTCGTAGAGCCGGAGCGAGTCGGCACCAAACTCACGCACCACCTGGTCGGGATTCACCACGTTGCCGCGGCTCTTCGACATCTTGTAGGCCCGGCTCTCGACACGGGTCGTCGGTGCATCACGCAGCACGAAATGCTCGCCGTGCTTCTCGACCTGATCGTGCGGCACCTTCGACGCCACGTCGCCGTCACCGTGCTTTTCGGCCGACACCCAGCCGCCCGCGGGGCTCCGGTAGCCGGTGAACTCCATCTCGCCGAGGATCATTCCCTGGTTGACGAGTTTCCCGAACGGCTCCGGATGGGAGACGTGGCCGCGATCGTAGAGCACCTTGTGCCAGAATCGCGAATAGAGGAGGTGGAGCACCGCATGTTCGGCGCCGCCGATGTAGAGATCGACCGGCATCCACGCCTTCTCGATGGCAGGATCGAGAAACCGCTCCGTGTTGTGCGGGTCGAGAAAGCGGAGGTAGTACCAGCACGAGCCTGCCCACTGCGGCATGGTGTTGGTTTCCCGGCGATACCGCTTGCCATCGCGATCCACGAAGAGCCAGTCGGCGGGAGACCGGGAGAGCGGCGGATCGGGGGTGTCGCCCGGCTTGAAGTCGGTGAGCACGGGGAGACTCACGGGCAGTTCATGCGGTTCGAGCGCCCGGATCGATCCCGTGGGATGCCCGGCTTCGTCGAGTTCGTGGAGGATCGGGAATGGTTCGCCCCAGAACCGCTGCCGGCTGAAGAGCCAGTCACGGAGCTTGTAGTTGGTGGCCGGTCTGCCGAGCCCGGTCGCCTCGAGATCGGCGCCGACCTTGGCGATGAAATCCCGCGTCGAAAGTCCCGTGTACGGGCCCGAATCGATCGCCCGACCTTCGCCGGCGAAGAGGCCGTTTCCCGACGCCTGGCCCTCCATCGGCTCGATGACGGTCACCACATCGAGACCAAAGGACCGGGCAAACTCATAATCCCGCTCGTCGTGCGCCGGAACGGCCATGATCGCGCCGGTGCCGTAGCTGGCCAGCACATAGTCGGCGACCCACACGGGAACGGGCCTGCCGGTCAGCGGGTGCACCACGGATGATCCGGTGAATACCCCGGTTTTCTCACGGGCGAGGTCGGTTCGGTCGAGGTCGCTCTTCCGCGACGCGGCCTCCCGGTAGGCTTCGATCGACGGCCGTTGTTCCGTCGTGGTGAGGGCATCGAGAAGCGGATGCTCCGGCGCGATGACCATCGCCGTCACGCCGTAGAGCGTGTCGGGGCGGGTGGTGTAGATCCGCAGCACGTCGGCTCCGGGCTTGGACGGATAGCCCGACTCCGACCGGCGCGACATCCATGCGGCAAAGGCCTCGTCAGCACCCGATGCCGGCGGGATGAAGAAGTCGACCTCGGCGCCGGTGCTCCGGCCGATCCAGTCGCATTGGAGCTTTTTGATGCTCGCGGGCCAGTCGAGTCCGGCGAGTTCCGTCTCGAGCCGCTCGGCGTAGGCGGTGATGCGGAGCATCCACTGCCGCAACGGAAGACGGATCACGGGATGCCCGCCCCGCTCGCTCACGCCGCCGATGACCTCCTCGTTGGCCAGCACGGTACCGAGCGCCGGGCACCAGTTGACGGGCGCCTCGGATTGATAGGCGAGCCGGTGGTCGTCGCGATAGCTGGCGATGGCCCCCGCTCCCTTCGCCGTCACCTCGGCTGGAATCGGGAGTTCGGCGATGGGCCGGCCCTTCTGCGTGGCGTGGTCGAACCAGGTGTCGAACAGCACGAGGAAGATCCACTGGGTCCACCGGACATACTCGGGATCGGTCGTGGCGAGCACGCGGCCCCAGTCGTAACTGAAGCCAAGCATCTTCAGCTGGCGCGTGAAGGTGGCGATGTTTCGCTCGGTGCTCTCACGCGGGGGCGTACCGGTGCGGATCGCATGCTCCTCGGCTGGGAGGCCGAAGGCGTCGAAGCCCATCGGGTGCATGACCGTCGTGCCCCGCATCCGTTCGAAGCGGGCGACGATGTCGGTGGCGGTGTAACCCTCAGGGTGGCCCACATGCAGGCCGTCGCCGCTGGGGTAGGGAAACATGTCGAGGATGTACGTCTTGCGGCCAGCGGGCAGCCTTGGCGTCGTGAACGTGCCGTGGGCATCCCACCACTCCTGCCATTTCGGCTCGATGCTCGACGGGTGGTAGCGGGGCATGATTCACTCGTGTTCGGGGTTGGCCGGCGCGCGGACGAAACCAGAGCGTCCGCGGTCCTGGGGCGCCTCAGCCTCGGAATGGAATGGGGCTTTTGGCTGTTCACGCCGGCACGCTGCGATTCTAATGATGGCGCGTGCAGGGGCAACGAGCCCCGGTGAATCCCGCCCCCCATCCTCACCGAGGGTCCATGGCCAGCCAACGGTCTGCCTCGTCTTCCCACGACGCCATCCTCCAGTCGCGTTTCCTCGCCGCCTGCCGCAGTGCCGGCGGTCGCATGAAGGTGGCCGACTCGCTCGGCACTCGGCTCTCAGGGCGGGATCTGCTCCTCGCGGTGCTCGTTGCCAAGCGGGTACTGGACCGCATGCTGGCGCCCGACGAACGTCGTGTGGGGGTGATGCTGCCACCCACCGTGGGAGCAACCGTCGTCAACGCGGCGCTCGCCTTGTCGGGCCGCGTCGCGGTCAACCTGAACTACACCGCAAGCCAGTCCATTCTCGATGTCTGCATCGAACGGGCCGGCCTCCGTCATGTCTTTTCGAGTGCCGTGTTTCTGGCTCGTGTGAAGCTCACACTCGGCGAGTTGATGGTCGATGCGGGTGAGATTCGGAAGCAGGCCACGCTCGCCGACAAGGCCACGGCCTTCGTGCAGGCGAGGCTCATGCCACTGGGCCTCCTGCGGCGAGTCCTTGGGCTCGATCGCATCGGCCCTGACGACCCGTTGACGATCATCTTCACCTCGGGATCCACGGGGGATCCCAAGGGAGTGGTGCTGACCCAGGAGAACGTCGGGTCGAATGTCCGTGGGATCGACAACCTGCTCCATCTCTCTGCGGGAGACGTCGCCCTCGGGGTGTTGCCCTTCTTTCATTCCTACGGCTATACGACCACCCTGTGGACACCGCTCACTCTCGAGCCGTCGGTCGTCTACCACACCGACCCGCGGGATGCGCAGGTCGTCGGGCGGTTGGCACGGGAGCATCACGCCACCGTGCTGATGGCCACTCCAACCTTTCTCCGGATCTATTCCCGGCGCACACCGGCCGAGGATTTTTCCTCGCTCGAATGCGTGTTTGGTGCCGCCGAAAAAATGCCCAAGGAGGTGTGCGATGCCTTCGAGGGGAAGTTCGGAGTGAGGCCGAGCGAGGCCTACGGGGCGACCGAACTCTCGCCGCTCGTGTCCGCCAACGTGCCGATCTCTCGCCACGTGCCCGGACGGCCGGCTGATGCCCGAGAGGGAACGGTCGGCAAGCCGATTCTCGCCACTCGGGCGAAGATTACCGACCGCGAGGGCCACGCCGAACTTCCAATCGGGCAGGAGGGCCTCCTGTGGATCGCGGGGCCAAACGTGATGCAGGGCTATCTCGATCGTCCCGACCTCACGGCCAAGGTGATCAAAGATGGGTGGTATTGCACGGGCGATATCGCCCGCCTGGATACCGACGGCTTCATCACGATCACGGGCCGCGAGAGTCGGTTTTCGAAAATTGGCGGCGAGATGGTGCCTCACCTGTCCGTCGAAGAGGCGATCAACGAGGAGCTTGGCGCCTCCGACGGCGAGCTCCTCGCCGTGGTGACGGCCATCCCCGATCGAGCCAAGGGGGAGCGGCTGGTGGTCTTCCACCTCCCAACCTCCAAGGAACCGTCCGAGGTGGTTCGACAGCTCCAGGAACACGGCCTGCCCAACCTCTGGATCCCGGGCGCGGATGCTTTCGTGACGATCGACGAACTCCCCATGCTCGGCTCGGGCAAGCTCGACCTGAGACGGCTTGCCGACATGGCCCGTGAGCGATTCGACGGGGCGGCCGGCGCGTGATCGGACATGACGGCATCATCGTGACGCTCGGCCGCTGCGACGACATGCGGGCGGAGGTGTTCGTGCGGTTCGCCCGGAACGGATGCCACGGCACGACACTCACGGGAACGATCACAGGGCCTCGGCGCGGTCGTGACACCACCTTGCCAGCGACCGCTCGGCTCGTGGCCGTGCCCGATGAAGGCGGCGTCAGCGATCTCGCTCGGGCCGTCCTCACCGAGCCGGCCTTCTGGACGCCGGAACTGCCGAATCGCTATCGCGTGGAGGCATGCCTTTCCTCGCCGCACGGCGAGGACGTGAGGCTCGATGCATGGATCGGCCTTCGACGCCTCGGCGTTCGGGGGCGTTCCTTCTGGCTTGACGGCCGTCGTTGGGTGCTTCGGGCCGTCGTGGACGGCACCGACGTGGTCGCCGCGCGCATGGGCGACGTGGGGCTGGCAGTGCCGGCGGGGGATGACGCAGTGTTGGTTCAGGCGGACGAGGTTGGCGTGGCGATGGTGGCGATTCTGGGCCATGGTGACGTATCGCCAGCCCGCGTGGCGTCGTTGTCGGCTCATCCGTCCGTGCTGCTCGCGATCATCGACGTACCATCCGGCATCGATGCCGACGTGGTCACCGCGGTTCGACGCGCCAGCGGGACGATGCAGCTTGGCCGGGCCGTGGATGGGACGAGTCCACCCTCCGGTCTCGACGACCAGGTTGATTTTCTGGCCGTCACGCTGCCGGAAGGAGAGCATCCCCACGAGGCGTGGCGGGCTGGGGCATCCGTGCCCCTGGTGGCATGGCGCCGTCGATCCGAAGGCGAGGCTCACGGCCGTGACGCCTGTCTCGCCCTGCAGCGGGATCTTGCGTCCTGGAGGCTCGAAGGCCACGGCGACCAGTCGAGCTGGGAGTGGGCGGGGTATCTCGTGGGGTAGCGAGCATCCGACGCAGACAGAGCACCTTCGTGCCAGTGTGGAGAGGGGATGCGAGGAGATCGGCGAATGCTCGAGGAGCCTTGGGCCGCTTCGGCCCAGAGCGACCATCCGACGGACCGCGAAGTGGCGACATGTGCCATCCCCGAGCCGGTGATCCACAGAACCACGATGCGCTCTCGGCATTGGCTGGGGCTACACTGACGGCATGACGACCTTCGACGGCGATCGCTATTCCCGACAGACCCGGTTCAGCCCGTTGGGCGTGCATGGGCAGGAGCGGCTTGCGGCGGCCCGGGTCGCCATCGTTGGCTGCGGTGCCTTGGGGAGCGTGTCGGCGATGGCGCTGGCTCGTGCCGGCGTCGGCTCGCTTCGGCTGATCGATCGCGACATTCCGGAATGGTCGAACCTTCCTCGGCAGGTCCTTTTCGACGAGGCCGATGTCGCCGCCGGCGTGCCCAAGGCCGTTGCGGCGGCCGCGCACCTGACGCGGATCAACTCCCGGCTTGCCGTGGATCCCGTCGTCGTCGACCTTGCCGCCACGAACGCCGAAGACCTGCTCGGCGACGTCGATGTGATCGTGGATGGCACCGACAACTTCGAGGCACGGTTTCTGATCAACGAGGTGGCATGTCGACATGGCGTGCCCTGGGTTCACGGCGGGGCGATCGGCGCCGAGGGGCGTGTCCTCTCGATTGTTCCCGGCTCGACAGCCTGCTTGCGGTGCCTGATTCCCGACCCTCCGGCACCGGGTGCGCTTCCGACCTGCGAGACAGCGGGCATCCTCGGGCCCACGGCTTTGGTGGTGGGGGCCGTGCAGGCCGTCGAGGTGATCAAGCTCATCGTCACGGGACGAGACCATGCCCGCGGCACCCTCCTCGTGTGCGATCTCTGGGAAGGCGTGTGGCGCACGGTCGACCTGTCGCCGCTCGCCGAAGCGGGGTGTGCGACCTGCCGGCAGTCCGACTACCCGTGGATCGAGGGTCGTTGTGGAGGAAGGCCGACGCCGCTGTGCGGACGCGACGCGGTGCAGGTCTCCGCGCGCGGTGGCGCTGTCGATCTCGAGTCGCTGGCCGCCCGATTGTCCACCATCGGAAAGGTCCACGCCAACCGTTGGATGGTTCGTGCCGACGTGGCAGACGGCATACAACTCGCGGTGTTCGCCGATGGTCGGGCGATCGTGTCAGGCACGAAGGACGAGGCAAAGGCGAGGGCGATCGTCTCTCGGTTTCTCGGCGCGTAGACGCCACGAGAGTCGCGACCTCACGCGGAGACGACAGCCGCGCCGGCTCAGTACCGCAGGCCGTTTTTACGAACATGAACGAGAGGGTCGACCGTCGATCCACGGGCCGACACCACCTCGGCCAGCACGACGACGTGGTCGCCATGGGCTGCCTGTGTGACCGCCCGGCATTCGAGCCAGGCAGCCGCATCACGAAGCACCGCGCATCCGCCAGGGGAGCGATCCGCGTCGAGATCGGCGAAGGGAGCGTCACTCGGCTTGCCGAATCGCGCGAGCAGGGGCCGCTGGGACTCGCCGAGAATGCTCACCGCCACCGTGGCGCCACGGTCCAAGGCGGCCAGCAGGTCGCGCGAGGCGGCGATGGCGATGCTCACAAGCGGTGGGGCAAATCCCGCCTGCATCAGCCAGCTCGCCAGCATGGCACGGTCGGCGTCGCCGTCGCGCCAGGCGACCACGAACAGTCCGCTGGGGATGCGCCCGAGCGCCGCTGCGACCTCGGATTCGTTCGGGACGAGAGGCTGGGGGGAAGGCTGCATGGGGGTGGTCGCGGAGAGGCAGGAAGGGCCGGGAGTTTGGGCGTGGCCGGGCGTTGCCAGGCTTTCCTCGTCTACCGCGTCACGCACCCGATCGGCATTTACGAGATTCACGTCTCGCGGAAATGTCGTCGGCGCGCCGATCACTCTGGGGATGCCGTGGACAAGGTTTCTAGAGTGTCACCCGAGTGACGTGGGTTTGCAACCCGCAGCCTCTGTCCGTCGTGTGTCGAGTCAGCGGATCGTTCACCCGGTTTCAATGCCTGCCCAAACCCCATCTCCCGCGTCCCATCGACGGTCGCTCCGCGCGATCTGTGTCGTTGCGCTCGTTCTCGGCGCCGGCATGGTGATCGGGATGGAAGGTAGCGACGTGCAGGCGTCGCTGGCCGACGGTGGAGATGCCTCGGCCAGGGTGCGGAGCGTTTCCGGCGACGGTGGCTTTTACGAGCCCGTCGTCGACGCGGAGCCGCTTCCACCCGTCTGCCCGCAAGGGCCGGTGATTCTCGACGGAACCTATGAGGACGATGCCTACGGTGCGGACGCCGTGGTGATGCCGCACGGGGGCTATCCGGGGTGCTTCGACGACCTGTGGGCCCCACGTCCCTGGGCCTGGCATCTGCTGCCCAACAACCTGATCTACACGAGCTATCTTGCGGGACCGAAGGAGTCGCGGATGGGAACGGTGTGGTATGACGACACCGCGCCGGATCCATTCAACCCGTCGATCCAAAACGGATGGATGTGGGATTCCACGCTCGGTGGACGGGCATCCATCCTCCGCTATGGTTCCGATCCGGTGTTGCACCCGCAGGGATTCGAGGTGCAGATCGAAGGCGCCGCCTTCGTGCGGCTCGACCCGCAGGACGATCGTGATCTTCGGTCGGCCGACTACCGGTTCGGGGTGCCGCTCGTGTATGGGGTCGGTCGCTGGCAGACCAAACTCGCCTACTACCACAACAGCGCCCATCTCGGTGACGAGGCGATGCTCAAGCACCCGACGTTCCCTCGGGTGAACTATGTTCGCGACTGCATCGTCTGGGGCAACTCGTATTACCCGCTCGATTGGATGCGCCTGTACGGGGAAGTCGGATGGGCGTTTTTCAACTCGGGCGGCTCCGAGCCGTGGGAGTTCCAGTTTGGCACGGAACTGATCAAGCCCCGGGCGACGGGCATCCATGGCACGCCGTTCCTTGCGATCAACGGCATGACGCGGCAGGAACTCGACTGGGGAGGCAACGTCTGCGTGCAGACCGGATGGGCGTGGCGTGGGCAGCGCAGTGAGAAGCTCTTTCGGATCGGATTCGAATATCTCTATGGGTCCGATCCCCAGTACGAGTTCGTATTCTACAACCAGAACCGAGCCGGCATCGGGATGTGGTATGATTTCTGACTTAACGGACGCGTGGCCATCCATGGCCCACGCGTCCTTGAGCAGGCGGGGCGAAGCCAAGGTTCGCCGCGCCTGCTGCCGCCGCCTTCGTGGCGGCGAGTGATCCACCGTGGGGCGAAGGCCGTCCGTGGTTCATGCGTCCTTGAGCAGGCGGGGCGAAGCCAAGGTTCGCCGCGCCTGCTGCCGCCGCCTTCGTGGCGGCGAGTGATCCACCGTGGGGCGAAGGCCGTCCGTGGTTCATGCGTCCTTGAGCAGGCGGGCGGTACACTGGCCGCATGCCCCTCCTGACCATTGAGACAACCTGCGACGAAACGGCGGCTGCCGTCATTTCGCGAGGGCGTGACGTGCTCGCCAGCGTCGTGGCGTCCCAGGAAAAACTCCACGCCCGATGGCGTGGCGTCGTGCCCGAACTCGCCTCCAGGGCCCACGTCGAGCGGATTCTGCCGGTCATCGATGAGGCCGTCAGCCGGGCCGGTATCGGCAAGGACGCCATCGAGGCGGTCGGAGTGGCCGTCAGGCCCGGGCTCGTCGGATCGCTGCTGGTCGGACTCGCAGCAGGCAAGGCGATCGCGGCCGCCCTCCGGGTGCCCATCGTCGGGTACGACCACATCCTCGCCCACCTCTACGCCTGTCGGCTCGCCCATGGAGCGGCGGTGAAAGACCCGTGTGTCGGCCTGGTGGCCAGTGGCGGACATACCTCGCTCTTTCACGTGCACGGCCCCCTCGATGCCACGCGTCTCGGCGGCACGATCGACGACGCCGCGGGTGAGGCCTTCGACAAGGCCGCGAGCATCCTCGGACTCGGCTACCCGGGAGGCCCCGAAATCGAACGGGTGGCCGCCGGAGGCAATCCTCGGGCGCACCGACTGCCGAGGCCGCTGGCCAACGATCGTGACCGACTCGACATGAGCTTCAGCGGCCTCAAAACCGCACTTCGATACCGGGTTCGTCCGCCGGGCATCGAGCCCCCTCCTCTGGTACCCACGGGGCAGGACCTCGCTGACCTTGCCGCGTCGTTTCAACAGGCGGCCATCGACACGATCGTGGCGAAGGTCGATCTCGCGCTCGACCGCACCGGTTGCTCCGCGGTGATGGTGGGAGGGGGTGTGGCGGCCAATCGGCTCCTCAGGGAGTCGCTGGAGGCTCTCGGACGCCGTCGTCGTGTCGCGGTCTTCGTGCCACCGCCTTCGTTGTGCACCGATAATGCCGCGATGGGGGCCATCGCCTGGGAGCGGCTCGAACGTGGCGACGACGACGGGCTGCTGCTCGATGTCCGGCCCGGCACCGACCGGGCCGCTGCGAATCGTCCGGCGGGGCTTGGCCCATCGGCCTGAAGACACACGCGGCGTCGATGCGGCATCAGAAGCCCGTCGACGAGAACTGCTCAAACTCGTCGTAGGGGCGGTGTTCGAGATTCACGAATCGCGTGAAGTCGTGCTGCCACAGGAGCTTCACGTCGCCGATCGGACCGTTTCGCTGCTTGGCGATGATGATTTCCGCCTGGCCGCGCACGCGTTCACGATCTTCGTCGTTTGTCTGGTAATACTCCTCGCGGTGCACAAACATCACCACGTCGGCATCCTGCTCGATGGCACCCGACTCGCGGAGGTGGTTCAACCGCGGCCGGTTGTCACGCGAAACCTCCGCCTGCCGGTTGAGCTGCGCAAGGCAGAGGATCGGGATGTCGAGCTCGCGGCACATCGCTTTCAGCCGGCGGGCAATGCGGGCCACCTGCTCCTGTCGCGGATCTCGGGGGTTGTCAGGCTCGATCAGCTGGAGGTAGTCGATGACGATCAGTGAAAGCCCCTGCTTCCGCTTCAGCCGTCGAGCGACGGCGGCGATTTCCGTGAGGGTGCGGCTGGGGGTGTCGTCGATGAAGAGAGGGGCTGAGCCGATCTCCGACGACTTCTGCACGAGCCGACGGCGGTCTTCCTGCGAGATGGTGCCGTTGCGCAGACGGTGTCCGTTCACCTGCGATGCCGAGCAGAGCAGTCGGTCGGCGAGTTCGAGGCTCGCCATTTCGAGGCTCACGAACAGCACGGGCATCTTGAGGTTGATCGACACGTGCTCCGCAATGTTCATGGCGAGGGCTGTTTTCCCCATGCTGGGACGGGCTGCCAGGATGACGAGCTCGGAGTTGTGGAGGCCGCCGCACAGGCTGTCGAGATCCGTGAAGCCCGTTTCGACGCCGCCGATCGCATGCTCGTGCTTCATGCGGGCATCCATCCGCACCATCACATCCTCGAGCACCGATTGGATCGACTTGGCCTCGGCCGAAGATCGACGCTCGAGGATGGCAAAAATCTTCTCTTCCGCCCTGGCAAGAAGCTGGCGAGGCTCGTCGGTGGAGTCGTAGGCCTCGCGCAGGATGTCGGTGCCGGCGTCGATCATCGAGCGGAGGAGCGCCTTGTCGCGCACGATGGTGGCATAGTGCGTGGCGTGGGCCGCGTGCGGCACCGCCTGCACCACGTCGGCCAGCGCCGCGGCACCGCCGACGCGATCGAAGTCGCCCTGACTTCGGAGCCGCTCCATGACGATCGTGGCATCGATCCGCTTGCCAGCGTCGTGGAGTTCGATCAGGTGGTGGTACAGAAGCTGGTTGGACTCGTCGGAAAAGTCCTCCTCGCGCACGACAAGGGCCACGTCGTCGCAGACATCGGGCTTGAGGAGAATACTGCCGAGAACGGCGCGTTCGGCGTCGAGGTTGGCAGGACGGCCCACCGAGTCGAGCAGGGGCGTCGCCGTTTTGGGCTCCGCATCACGCCGAGATCGGCGCCGAGTGTCGCCACTCTTTCCTGGATCGCGGAGCGACGCCATCCTGAAGCCTCCCTGCACCAGCCCTCACCTGCACCACGCCGACGTCGATCCATCACAAGCCGCCATCGGCCAACCACGTCGGACGATGGCCGCCCCGGAACGCCGTGGCTACTTCGAGCCACCTTCGCTGCTGGGCACCACCCACACCTTGAGATCGCCTTCCACTTCGGCCGCGAGCCGCACCTTCACGGTGTAGAGGCCCACTTCCTTCAGCGGCCCCTGAAGAACGATCTGGTCTGCCGTGACCATGAGATCCTGTTGCTTGAGCGACCGCGAAATCTCGGTAGCGCCAACCGAACCGTAGAGATGCCCTTCGTCGTTGGCGTTGGCTTCGATCGTGACGCTCGTCCGCACGAGCTCCTGAAGCACGGCACGGAGGCCAGCCAGGCGTTCGCGAGCGATCTCTTCCAGCTTGGCACGGTGCTTCTCGACCATCCGCTTGTGGTGCTCGGTGGCGATGGTTGCCAGGCCCTGCGGAAGCAGGTAGTTCGAGGCGTAGCCACGCTTCACCTCGACGACGTCACCCTGCTTGCCGAGGTGTTCGACGTTGTGGATGAGCAACAGCTCGATGCCCCCGCGCTCGCCCTTCGGCAGACGGCGGCCAGCGGCACGGACGATGGGGGCTTCCTTGGTGGGCATGGATCAACTCCTGCGGTCGGTCGGGTGGGATGGGGAAATGATGAAATCAGAATGGAATGTCGTCATCGGCGGCCACGCCAGAACCGCCCTGCGGTTCGCCAGTATAGTCTGGCTCGTTCTGGCCATATTCTTCCTCACGGGCGGCAGGGCGGCCGCCGGAGGAACGCGATTGGCCGCCGCCACGAGGGCCGTCGCCTCGGGATCCGAGAAGTTGCATCTTTTCCCCGACGACGCGGAGCTTTGAGTTTTTCTTCCCGTCTTTTTCCCAGGTGTCGAGCTTCAAACGGCCTTCAATCAGGAGCGGGGCGCCCTTCGTGACGTACTCCCCGGCGACCTCGGCCGTTCGGCCCCAGAGGGTGACATCGACGAAGGTGGTCTCCTCGACCCATTCGCCGGAGGGCGTTTTCCGGCGGTCGTTGACCGCCAGGCCGATTTCCGTAACGGCGGTGCCGCTGGAGATGTAGCGAAGCTCCGGGTCACGCGTGACGTTCCCGAGCAGGATCACTCTATTGAAACTGGCCATGGCTCACCTCGTGGAGTGGAAGATGAACATTCGTTCACTTCCCGAGAGGATACCGCCCCCGGCGGGGGGCTGCAACCCCTTTTGGATTCACTGGGGCGCTGCGGCCGCGGGGGCAGCTGCCTTCTTGGGGGCCGCCTCGCCCGCCAGTGCATGCTGCACGAGGGCGTCGGCGATGCGGTCATCGACCTTCAGCACGAGCTTCCGAATGATTTCTTCGGTGATTTCGCACTGCCGCTCGAGTGCGGAAAGGTTTCCACCCGGCATCGTGAAGTAGGTGAGCCAGTAGACGCCCTTCTTGTGGCCGTTGATCGGGTAGGCCAGTTTCCGCTCGTCCCAGATGCGGGCGGCAAGCATCGTGCCGCCGTGCTGCGTGATGAGGTCGGAAACCTGCTGGGCGGCCGCACCCGGATCACGGGAAAACTTGGCGGGATCCAGGATGAACATGCCTTCGTAAACGGCCATGATGGTCGGGCTCCTCTGCTGATGCGAATCGTCGTGTCGGTCTGTGGGGGGTTTGGCTGCCAGACCTGAAAGCAACCGTCAGTTGTATTTGTTCATGGCCGCCTGGATTCCCAGGCAAGCCCACTCCTCAGCCGCGTCGGCGGCTCGTTCAAACACCGCGAGGACGCGTTCCCGATCGGTTTTCGGAAACTTGCCCAGCACGAAGTCGGCAGACTTCCAACCCGTCGGCACCGGGCCGATACCGATTCTCAGCCGAGGTATTGCCGTCGTGCCGAGGCGAGCCAGCACGTCGGCGAGACCATTTTGGCCGCCCGCCGATCCGCTCGGCCGGAGGCGGAGCGTGTCGAGGGGGAGGTTGAAGTCGTCGCAGACCACGATCATGTCACAATCCGGGATCTTATAGAAGTCCCTCGCCGCCAAAACGCTGGATCCGCTGAGATTCATCCAGGTCAGGGGCCACAGGAGCAAGACCGGGTTTCCCCGGATCGTGGCCTGGGCCACCTCGCCCTGAAACCGCTGCCGCCGGGCCGGTGCCCCGGCACGGCTCGCGAGAATCTCCAGCACGTCGAATCCAACGTTGTGACGGGTGTCCTGATAGGCGTGGCCTGGATTCCCTAATCCGACGATGAGCTTCACGTCTGCTCGGCGATCGGGGGAGGTTGCCAGGTGTCGGGCTGCTCAGGAACCCTCAACGAAGGCCTCACTCCTTCCCCGCTTCCGCCTCCCCGTCCTCTGCGGCCTTGCGGCCAATCACTTCGGGCTCGGCAGCAGCTCCCGCGGCAGCCTCGTCGACCTTCTTACCCGGGAGCACGCAGGTGACGATGACTTCTTCGGGATCACCGGCAGGACGGGCACCATGAAGCTCGAGGTCCTTCGCCTTGATGGCGTGGCCAAGTTCGAGCACGGCGACGTTGGCATTCACAAACTCGGGAACGTGGTCGGCGGTGCACTCGAGTTCGACCTCGTGCTGCACGAAGTTCACGACGCCACCGGCCTTCTGGCCCGGGCACTCGCCCTTGAGATGCACGGGCACCTTGACGCGAACGCGATCGGAGGCGCTCACGCGGAGAAAGTCGATGTGCAGCGGCTCGATGCCGTAGGTGTCCCATTGGAGTTCCCGGACGAGGGCGGCCGTTTTGACGGCCCCGGTCAGGTTGACCACTCGACTGCCGTGACGGACGGCGGCTTCCACCGCTTCGCGCGTGGCGGAGAGGTCGACGCACTTCTCCCCATGGCCATAGAGAATGGCGGGAACAAGGCCCTGCCGACGGAGTCGGCGGCTTTCGCGGGAGCCCTTGCCCGTGCGGAGGCTCACTTCGACGGTATCACTCATGAAATCACTCTTCGGGGAACGTGTGCGAAACGCACAAGTGTGCCATCCGCCGCCGGTTCCGCAAGGCGGCCCATTTTCTGCTGGGAAACCGACGATTTTCCGTCGATGAGCCCATGAAACCCCCGTGGGCGAGGGCGTTCCCGCGGCGAATCCCCATCAAATGTAATACATCGGGTCGCTTGGACGACCGCAGCGAGCCGCCAATGCCGCGAGGGTGATGCCCGCCAGGTACTCCGATTCCGCCGCCGATGCGGTGTCCCAGGCCACCGCCAATACAGTCGCCGTGCGGGATGTGTCGGCCAGTTCGGCCGACACGGTCGCCACCGTTCCCTCCGGTCCTTCGACCGCGTTGCGGATGTCAAGCAGGCTGACCGATTCGGCATCCCTCGCAAGCCGGTATCCACCAGCCGCCCCGCGGACGCTCACCACGATGCCGGCTGCTTTCAAGAGCAGGAGGATATGAACTAAAAACCTCGACGGAACGCCCTGCGCCGCGCAGATGTCGCGGATCCGCACGGGAGACGGGGAGTCAACCCGGCGCGCCAGTTCCAGGGACGCAATCGCCGCGTATTCGGTCTTGGCGGAAAGTTTCATGACGCTGCCAAGGCGAAAGGGAGATGGACGACGTGGGTTGGGCCCCGGAGCCTTGTCCGAGGTCCATCGGCCCTGCCTGGGCTTCGTTACTGAAACATCATGCTCACCGACTCGTTGCGGTGGATTCGCTTGATGGCCTGACCGAGCAGGCTGGCAACCGAGAGGACGGTGATGTTGGGGAGCATCTTGCCCGGGGTGAGCGGAATGGAGTCGGTGATGATGATCTTGTTGAACGGCGCCTGACGGAGCCGTTCGATCGCCGGGCCGACCAGGAGCCCGTGGGTCGCCGCGGCGTAGATCGCCTTCGCCCCATTCTTGTGCAACACCTCCGCCGCCCCGCAGATCGACCCAGCCGTGCTGATCATGTCGTCGAACAGAAACGCCGTTTTCCCCTCGACGCTGGCCCCGATGATGTTGGTGCTCTTGGTCGTGTCGGCCGACAGCCGTCGCTTGTCGATGATGCCCAGCGGCACCCCCAGCCGCGCGGCATGACCCACCGCCCGCTTGATCCCTCCTTCGTCGGCGCTGACCACCACGATCTCGTCCTTGGGGATGTCGAGCGACTGCAGGTGGTTGTTGAGCACCGGGGCGGCGTAGAGGTGGTCCACCGGCACGTCGAAAAATCCCTGGATCTGGGCCGCGTGGAGATCCATCGCGAGCACCCGATCCGCCCCCGCGCGGACGATCAGGTTGGCGACGAGCTTGGCCGTGATCGGGACGCGGCCGGAGTCTTTGCGATCCTGCCGCGCGTAGCCGTAGTAGGGAATCACCGCCGTAATGCGGTACGAACTGGCCCGTTTGAAGCTGTCGATCATCACGAGCAACTCCATGATGTGCTCGTTGACCGGCGGGCTGGTCGATTGAACGATGAAGACGTCGCGTCCGCGAACGTCCTCGTCGATCTTGCAGGAGATCTCGCCGTCCGGAAACCGGCCCAGCGAAATCTTGCCCATCGGCAGGTTCAGGTAGCGGCAGATGTCCTGCGTGAGCGCGGCATTGGCGGGCCCGCTAAAAATCTTCAGGTCGTTCATGAGATCGCTCGAGGGGCGACGGGGGGGCTGCGGTTGCCCGCGGCCCTGACACCACAACTCTGCCCGCGCCTTCGTGCCGCTTCAAGCGGGAAGCGTGACTCGGCGGCAACAC
This sequence comes from Pirellulales bacterium, assembly GCA_017853835.1. GTDB lineage: Bacteria > Planctomycetota > Planctomycetia > Pirellulales > UBA1268 > QWPN01. Next base: position 70,156 of record JAFMIU010000009.1, read on the forward strand.
GGTATCCTGAGGCGGTTTCATCCGAGGTCCACCACGGAGGCTTCCCATGTCGTCCCAGACCTTGCAACTCATCACCGCCCATCGTGGGGCGTCGTTTTCCGCCGCGGATCGAGTCGATGTGAGCCTGGGGCGACTCGCCGTCCGCACCCGGCGGCTCTCGGGCGGCCTCCGCGACGGCGTGCTGCTGGTGGAACTCGTTGCCGGCGACACGAAGGTGTTTGTCTTGCCCGATCGAGGCCTTGGGCTCTGGAAGATCATGGCGGGGGGCGTGGAAATGGGGTGGCAGTCGCCGGTGCACGGCCCGGTGAACCCACGCTTCGTTTCCCTCAGCGAGCCAAGTGGCCTGGGCTGGCTGGACGGATTCGACGAACTCGTCGCCCGCTGCGGCCTCGTGAGCAACGGGGCTCCCGACGTCGATGCCACCGGACGACTCAGGCATGGCCTTCACGGCCGGATCGCCAATCTGCCGGCCCACCATCTCGATGTCACGCTCGATGAGGCGGCGGGCACCATCACGCTCACGGGCGCCGTCGATGAGACGCGTTTCCTGTGCCACGCCCTGCGCATGACGACGTCGCTCACGCTGCAGGCCGACCGTCACCGCGTGTCCTGGACCGACAGCGTGAAGAACATTTCCGACCGGCCTTCGACGATGCAGATGCTCTACCACGTGAACTTCGGCCCTCCCCTCCTCGGACCTGGGGCCGAGGTGGTGGCGGCAATCGACGAACTCGCGCCCCGGGATGGAGCGGCCGTAGGCGACGTGGACACGTGGCACCGTTTTGTCTCGCCCCAAGCCGGTCGGGGCGAGCAGGTGCACTTTGCCCGAATTCGTCCGGCGTCGGATGGGATGGCCACGGCCCTGCTCGTGGGGCCGGATGCCCGGAATGCTGCCACGCTCACGTGGCGAGCCGAAACCCTGCCGTGCTTCACGCTCTGGAAAAACCAGGGCGGACTTGCCGACGGCTATGTCACCGGCTTTGAGCCCGGCACCAACTTCCCAAATCCCCGTTCTTTCGAGGAGTCGCAGGGGCGACTGGTATCGCTGGCTCCCGGCCAGAGCGTGCGGTTTGACCTTGCGATTGAGCACCTGGCAGGTGATGCGATCGCCGGGGCGCGGCAGCGGATCGCTGGTCAGGCGGCCTCGGAGCCTGTGGTGCATCGGGAGCCAAAGCCTGGATGGAGCTGCGTTTAGGCTCTGGCTGAAAAGGCTACCGTTGGCCCGAGAGTGATCTGCTTTGGTCTCTTGCAAGGACGGCGAAGCAGCCATATTCGAAAACATGGCGATGGAGCCGGACGCAGCCAGAGGGCACATGAGCCGCTCGAAGCCAGGTACTGGGTTTTCAGACAGGGGCATGGGCAACCCCTCGCTCGTCATGCGGCGGCTCGCTTTGGTGTCCGTGGAAGCCCAACGGCGTGAGCCGTGGGACCGGCGTGGCGAAACGCGTGGCGGGTTGGGCGCGGTCGGGTTCGACGTGCTCAACGGCGTCGGATGGGGTGGCGACGCGTGTCGTTGAAACACGCTTCGGGGTTGCCCACACGCTGACTTTCGCGCCGTCGCCGCC